>NZ_CP071589.1:1966398-2294131 GCF_017357005.1 Staphylococcus simiae
TTGTAGATGGTGCATCTGTAGCAAGAGTTGGCGATATTACATTCGACATCGCCAAAAATAATGTTGATGACTACATTCAAGTTGATGAAGGTGCCGTATGCTCAACTATTTTAGATATGTATTCAAAGCAAGCCATTGTCGCAGAACCAGCAGGTGCATTAAGCGTTAGTGCCCTTGAAAATTATAGAAGTCAAATTAAAGGTAAAACAGTAGTATGTGTTATCAGTGGTGGTAATAACGATATTAACCGTATGAAAGAAATTGAAGAGCGTTCATTACTTTATGAAGAAATGAAACATTACTTTATCTTGAATTTCCCACAACGACCTGGTGCTTTACGTGAGTTTGTTAATGAAGTATTAGGACCACAAGATGATATTACAAAATTTGAATACTTAAAAAAATCTTCTCAAAATACAGGAACTGTCATTATTGGCATACAACTTAAAGATCATAATGATTTATTACAATTGAAAGACAGAGTTCACGACTTTGACCCTTCTAATATATATATTAATGAGAATAAAATGCTTTATTCTTTATTAATTTAAGTTCATTAAAAATATAATATGAAGCTTTAATGAAACGACTAAATGAATTTGTTAAAACTCATTTAGTCGTTTTTTAAGTTCTCTTCAAAATTGGACTGATACATAATTATTTTTTATTTATCAGTCCTGAAAAATAGAAACCTTATTTCGTCAGCTTCAAACGCTTGCTCTGCGTCAAGTCCTGATATACCTTCATGACTTTTAGACATAAAAAAAAGAGACCTTACGGTCTCAATGCGGCTCATCGCATCCATTTTTATTGCCTGGCAACGTCCTACTCTAGCGGAACGTAGTCTGCTACCATCGGCGCTAAGAAGCTTTCTTGACTTGAGACAACCGCTCGCATCTTTCCTCATTGACGTCTCTCTCTGACTCCTTTAGCTCGTCTAAAGTCGTGACGTTCGTTCCTTATTTCGTCAGCTTCAAACGCTTGCTCTGCATCAAGTCCTGATATACCTTCATGACTTTTAGGCATAAAAAAAAGAGACCTTACGGTCTCAATGCGGCTCATCGCATCCATTTTTATTGCCTGGCAACGTCCTACTCTAGCGGAACGTAAGTCCGACTACCATCGGCGCTAAGGAGCTTAACTTCTGTGTTCGGCATGGGAACAGGTGTGACCTCCTTGCCATAGTCACCAGACAAATAAGAATGTAAGTTATACACTCAAAACTAGATAGTAAGTAAAAATGATTGTGCTTCGCAAAACATTTAATTGATTAAGTTTTCGATCGATTAGTATTCGTCAGCTCCACATGTCACCATGCTTCCACCTCGAACCTATTAACCTCATCATCTTTGAGGGATCTTATAACCGAAGTTGGGAAATCTCATCTTGAGGGGGGCTTCATGCTTAGATGCTTTCAGCACTTATCCCGTCCATACATAGCTACCCAGCTATGCCGTTGGCACGACAACTGGTACACCAGAGGTATGTCCATCCCGGTCCTCTCGTACTAAGGACAGCTCCTCTCAAATTTCCTACGCCCACGACGGATAGGGACCGAACTGTCTCACGACGTTCTGAACCCAGCTCGCGTACCGCTTTAATGGGCGAACAGCCCAACCCTTGGGACCAACTACAGCCCCAGGATGCGATGAGCCGACATCGAGGTGCCAAACCTCCCCGTCGATGTGAACTCTTGGGGGAGATAAGCCTGTTATCCCCGGGGTAGCTTTTATCCGTTGAGCGATGGCCCTTCCATGCGGAACCACCGGATCACTAAGTCCGTCTTTCGACCCTGCTCGACTTGTAGGTCTCGCAGTCAAGCTCCCTTATGCCTTTACACTCTATGAATGATTTCCAACCATTCTGAGGGAACCTTTGAGCGCCTCCGTTACCTTTTAGGAGGCGACCGCCCCAGTCAAACTGCCCGCCTGACACTGTCTCCCACCACGATAAGTGGTGCGGGTTAGAAAGCCAACACAGCTAGGGTAGTATCCCACCAGCGCCTCCACGTAAGCTAGCGCTCACGTTTCAAAGGCTCCTACCTATCCTGTACAAGCTGTGCCGAATTTCAATATCAGGCTACAGTAAAGCTCCACGGGGTCTTTCCGTCCTGTCGCGGGTAACCTGCATCTTCACAGGTACTATGATTTCACCGAGTCTCTCGTTGAGACAGTGCCCAAATCGTTACGCCTTTCGTGCGGGTCGGAACTTACCCGACAAGGAATTTCGCTACCTTAGGACCGTTATAGTTACGGCCGCCGTTTACTGGGGCTTCGATTCGTAGCTTCGCAGAAGCTAACCACTCCTCTTAACCTTCCAGCACCGGGCAGGCGTCAGCCCCTATACATCACCTTACGGTTTAGCAGAGACCTGTGTTTTTGATAAACAGTCGCTTGGGCCTATTCACTGCGGCTCTTCTGGGCGTTAACCCTAAAGAGCACCCCTTCTCCCGAAGTTACGGGGTCATTTTGCCGAGTTCCTTAACGAGAGTTCGCTCGCTCACCTTAGAATTCTCATCTTGACTACCTGTGTCGGTTTGCGGTACGGGCACCTATTTTCTATCTAGAGGCTTTTCTCGGCAGTGTGAAATCAACGACTCGAAGACACAATGTCTTCTCCCCATCACAGCTCAGCCTTCACGAGTACCGGATTTGCCTAGTACTCAGCCTTACTGCTTAGACGTGCAATCCAATCGCACGCTTCGCCTATCCTACTGCGTCCCCCCATCGATTAAAACGATTATAGGTGGTACAGGAATATCAACCTGTTATCCATCGCCTACGCCTGTCGGCCTCAGCTTAGGACCCGACTAACCCAGAGCGGACGAGCCTTCCTCTGGAAACCTTAGTCAATCGGTGGACGGGATTCTCACCCGTCTTTCGCTACTCACACCGGCATTCTCACTTCTAAGCGCTCCACATGTCCTTGCGATCATGCTTCACCGCCCTTAGAACGCTCTCCTACCATTGTCCAAAGGACAATCCACAGCTTCGGTAATATGTTTAGCCCCGGTACATTTTCGGCGCAGTGTCACTCGACTAGTGAGCTATTACGCACTCTTTAAATGATGGCTGCTTCTAAGCCAACATCCTAGTTGTCTGGGCAACGCCACATCCTTTTCCACTTAACATATATTTTGGGACCTTAGCTGGTGGTCTGGGCTGTTTCCCTTTCGAACACGGACCTTATCACCCATGTTCTGACTCCCAAGTTAAATTAATTGGCATTCGGAGTTTGTCTGAATTCGGTAACCCGAGAAGGGCCCCTCGTCCAAACAGTGCTCTACCTCCAATAATCATCACTTGAGGCTAGCCCTAAAGCTATTTCGGAGAGAACCAGCTATCTCCAGGTTCGATTGGAATTTCTCCGCTACCCTCAGTTCATCCGCTCACTTTTCAACGTAAGTCGGTTCGGTCCTCCATTCAGTGTTACCTGAACTTCAACCTGACCAAGGGTAGATCACCTGGTTTCGGGTCTACGACCAAATACTAAACGCCCTATTCAGACTCGCTTTCGCTACGGCTCCACATTTACTGCTTAACCTTGCATCAAATCGTAACTCGCCGGTTCATTCTACAAAAGGCACGCCATCACCCATTAACGGGCTCTGACTACTTGTAAGCACACGGTTTCAGGTTCTATTTCACTCCCCTTCCGGGGTGCTTTTCACCTTTCCCTCACGGTACTGGTTCACTATCGGTCACTAGAGAGTATTTAGCCTTGGGAGATGGTCCTCCCAGATTCCGACGGAATTTCACGTGCTCCGTCGTACTCAGGATCCACTCAAGAGAGACAATATTTTCAACTACAGGATTGTTACCTTCTTTGATTCATCTTTCCAGATGATTCGTCTAATATCGTCCTTTGTAACTCCGTACAGAGTGTCCTACAACCCCAACAAGCAAGCTTGTTGGTTTGGGCTCTTCCCGTTTCGCTCGCCGCTACTCAGGGAATCGATTTTTCTTTCTCTTCCTCCGGGTACTAAGATGTTTCAGTTCTCCGGGTGTGCCTTCTGATATGCTATGTATTCACATATCGATAACATGACATAACTCATGCTGGGTTTCCCCATTCGGAAATCTCTGGATCAACGCTTACTTACAGCTACCCAAAGCATATCGTCGTTAGTAACGTCCTTCATCGGCTTCTAGTGCCAAGGCATCCACCGTGCGCCCTTAATAACTTAATCTATGTTTCCACCATTTTGCTAATCCAACGTTAAACATCTTCTTAAACAAAATAAAATTGAAACGCGTTATTAATCTTGTGAGTGTTCTTTCGAACACTAGCGATTATTTCTTATGAATTCAAGCTTATTTAAAACTCTTTATTCACTCGGTTTTGCTTGGTAAAATCTATTTTTACTTACTTATCTAGTTTTCAATGTACAAATGAATGTTAATAAACATTCAAAACTGAATACAATATGTCTACGTTATTCCGCATCTTCTAAAAAGATGTTCCGAATATATCCTTAGAAAGGAGGTGATCCAGCCGCACCTTCCGATACGGCTACCTTGTTACGACTTCACCCCAATCATTTGTCCCACCTTCGACGGCTAGCTCCTAAAAGGTTACTCCACCGGCTTCGGGTGTTACAAACTCTCGTGGTGTGACGGGCGGTGTGTACAAGACCCGGGAACGTATTCACCGTAGCATGCTGATCTACGATTACTAGCGATTCCAGCTTCATGTAGTCGAGTTGCAGACTACAATCCGAACTGAGAACAACTTTATGGGATTTGCTTGACCTCGCGGTTTCGCTGCCCTTTGTATTGTCCATTGTAGCACGTGTGTAGCCCAAATCATAAGGGGCATGATGATTTGACGTCATCCCCACCTTCCTCCGGTTTGTCACCGGCAGTCAACTTAGAGTGCCCAACTTAATGATGGCAACTAAGCTTAAGGGTTGCGCTCGTTGCGGGACTTAACCCAACATCTCACGACACGAGCTGACGACAACCATGCACCACCTGTCACTTTGTCCCCCGAAGGGGAAGGCTCTATCTCTAGAGTTGTCAAAGGATGTCAAGATTTGGTAAGGTTCTTCGCGTTGCTTCGAATTAAACCACATGCTCCACCGCTTGTGCGGGTCCCCGTCAATTCCTTTGAGTTTCAACCTTGCGGTCGTACTCCCCAGGCGGAGTGCTTAATGCGTTAGCTGCAGCACTAAGGGGCGGAAACCCCCTAACACTTAGCACTCATCGTTTACGGCGTGGACTACCAGGGTATCTAATCCTGTTTGATCCCCACGCTTTCGCACATCAGCGTCAGTTACAGACCAGAAAGTCGCCTTCGCCACTGGTGTTCCTCCATATCTCTGCGCATTTCACCGCTACACATGGAATTCCACTTTCCTCTTCTGCACTCAAGTTTTCCAGTTTCCAATGACCCTCCACGGTTGAGCCGTGGGCTTTCACATCAGACTTAAAAAACCGCCTACGCGCGCTTTACGCCCAATAATTCCGGATAACGCTTGCCACCTACGTATTACCGCGGCTGCTGGCACGTAGTTAGCCGTGGCTTTCTGATTAGGTACCGTCAAGATGTGCACAGTTACTTACACATATGTTCTTCCCTAATAACAGAGTTTTACGATCCGAAGACCTTCATCACTCACGCGGCGTTGCTCCGTCAGGCTTTCGCCCATTGCGGAAGATTCCCTACTGCTGCCTCCCGTAGGAGTCTGGACCGTGTCTCAGTTCCAGTGTGGCCGATCACCCTCTCAGGTCGGCTATGCATCGTTGCCTTGGTAAGCCGTTACCTTACCAACTAGCTAATGCAGCGCGGATCCATCTATAAGTGATAGCAAGACCATCTTTCACTATTGAACCATGCGGTTCAATATATTATCCGGTATTAGCTCCGGTTTCCCGAAGTTATCCCAGTCTTATAGGTAGGTTATCCACGTGTTACTCACCCGTCCGCCGCTAACATCAGAGAAGCAAGCTTCTCATCTGTTCGCTCGACTTGCATGTATTAGGCACGCCGCCAGCGTTCATCCTGAGCCAGGATCAAACTCTCCATAAAAATTTATGATGTTTGATTAGCTCATAATACTAAATAATGTTTGTAACTTAATGTTACGTTTTTGGAATTAACGTTGACATATTGTCATTCAGTTTTCAATGTTCATTTTAAATCTTCTATGGAGCGGGTGATGGGAATCGAACCCACAACATCAGCTTGGAAGGCTGAGGTTTTGCCATTAAACTACACCCGCTTATTAAATTAAGTATTTTTTGGTGCGGCCGAGAGGATTTGAACCTCCACGGGATTACTCCCACTAGGCCCTCAACCTAGCGCGTCTGCCGTTCCGCCACGACCGCTGGCAAAACGCATTTAAAACGGCTTGTTTTTTTAGAACGATATTTATTATAAAACATCTATATTTCAAAGTCAATAAGTTATTTTCACTTTTTTAACTTTTATTTAACAAAGGTAATAAGTTCTTAACAGAACGTTAATAATATTAAAGTAATAAGCTAGAAAAGTCAATGATTTTTTAAAATCTTTTATTTTTTGATTTTACCTTTTATTACATAAAATTGTATGTGTTTTGTAAAAAAGGAACGTGTTTAATCATACGAAATATTATTTTAATAGTCAATACAAAAATACATTATTTCCAAATCAATAAAAGTAATATTAGTCATATTAACGCTTTATCACTTATTAGTAGTAAAAATGATAACAGTCATTTTTCTAATTTAACTTTTCTTTTTATCTTAATAGATTGATTAACCATACAATTATCATCAAAATGGAACCATTTGGGTATTTATTTCAATTTAAACTATACTTTTTCTAAGTCAAATCTGAAACAACAAATATTATTTTTTTAATTTCAACATTCAGTCGTAGCATCATGTAACTAACTAAAAAGCATAATACTATATTTAATATTAGGTCACTGGAAGTAACAGTGTTGATGATCAACTATTCATAAATCAACTTTTATATTCTTAGTCAATTTTAACAGAGTAGTTTGGACTCATTATTAAAAAGCTACATGCAGCATTTACATAAATGATGACGACTTACATCATCAACTAGATATATTTGTTGAAAGTTTATTTCTATAGCGCCACCACTAAAAAAGTAAAAACTAGGCATAAGTAATAAAGTTGTTATCCCCTAATACTTACCCCTAGTTATATTTACATGCTTGATATCAAATTACCTTCTTAACATTTCCATATTCTGCAAATTAACATTAAACTCAAATCTGGAAGACTTCTCTTCTTATTTATGGAAAAGTTTAGTCATTTTCAATTTACCATTACATTTACCACATCTCATTCGTTTAGTATCCACTTTTCTAATACGTAAATATTGAGTATGGCATTTTGTGCATTGATATTCATAATTAGCGCGCTGTTCATAACTTTGTATTCTATTACAAAATCTTGGTGCGCCTACTTGTTGACTTAATATTTTAAAGTCTCTGTCTTTATGTTGATATCCTCTACCTGCAATATGCAAGTGATAATGACACAACTCATGTAAAATAATCTTTTTAACATCTTCTTCCCCAAAATGCTGATATTGCTTTGGATTTATCTCTATATTATGAGATGTTAATAAATAACGTCCACCAGTAGTTCTTAAACGCTTATTAAAATACACTTTATGATTAAAAGCGAGACCAAAGTTATCTATTGATAATCTTTCAGTTAATAACTGCAGATCATCATTATTCATGTGGATCAATCATTGTTAGTGCGACTTTATCTTTATCTCTATCTATAGAAAGTATCCAAACATCCACAATATCTCCAACACTAACTATATCCATAGGATTTTTGACAAATTTCTTGGATAATTTTGAAACATGTACTAAACCATCTTGTTTAACACCAATATCCACAAAAGCACCAAAGTCTACAACGTTGCGAACTGTCCCACTTAATTTCATACCTTCTTTTAAATCTTCAATTGATAACACATCTGATTTAAGGATTGGTGTTTCGTATTCATCCCTAGGGTCTCTATTTGGTGCTTTTAAAGATTTAATAATGTCTTCCAATGTCGGTATGCCTATATCCAACTCTTGAACTAAATCATCAATGTTTAATTTATTTAATTTATCTTTTAACGCATCTGTTCCAATATCAGTACCATTAAATCCTAGTTTATCTAATAACTGATACGTCGTTTTATAACTTTCTGGATGAATGGATGTATTATCTAATGGTTCTGTACCTTCTACTATTCTTAAAAAGCCAATACTTTGTTCAAACGTCTTGGCACCTAATCGTTTAATTTTGCTAATTTCTTTGTTATGTTTTATTGCACCGTTTTCTTCTCTATAAGTAATAATATTTTTAGCAATTTGAGGACTTAGTCCTGATACATATTGTAATAATGATTGTGAAGCTGTATTCACATCAACACCAACTTGGTTAACCGCAGTTTCTACGACAAATATTAAAGCATTTTCTAATTCTTTTTGATTAACATCATGTTGATATTGACCAACACCTATTGATTTCGGATCAATTTTAACTAGTTCACTAAGTGGGTCTTGTACGCGTCGCCCGATGGATACTGCACTACGCTCTTCAACTTGAAAATCAGGAAATTCATCTCTTGCAACTTCAGAAGCTGAATAAACTGATGCTCCTGCTTCATTGACAATAATAAATTGTACTGGTAATTCATGTTTCTTAATAATGTCTGCCACAAATTGTTCAGTTTCACGACTTGCTGTTCCATTTCCTATTGCAATTAATTGTACATCATAATCTCGAACCATATTGACAAATGTTTTTTCTGCGGCCTCAATTTTTGATACTGGTGGGTGCGGATAGATCACACCTTTAGCAACAAAAGTTCCGAACGGATTGATAACAGCTAATTTACAACCTGTTCTAAATGCAGGATCGACCCCTAATATTTGTTTTCCCTTCATTGGTGGTTGTAAAAGTAAATTTCTTAAATTTTCACTAAACACCAAAATGGCATGATGCTCAGCTTTTTCCGTCAAATCACTCTGAATTTCTCTTTCAATCGAAGGTATAATTAAACGTTTTAAACTATCTCTTATAGCTTCAATAATATAATCTTGGTAAGGATTATCTTGAATTATTTCTTGTTTGGTAATTAATGCTTCTATCTGTGTTGTATCAAAATCAAACTTAACCGTTAATATTTTCTCTTTTTCACCGCGATTGACTGCTAATACACGATGATTCGCAATTTTTTTAATAGGTTCACTATAATTGTAATACATTTCAAAAATGCCTTTTTCATCTTCAGCGTTTTTCTTTTTAGTTGTGACAATAGATCCTTGGTGATACATATCTTTTAATATTTTAGTTCTATATTTGGGATTATCTGATATTTGTTCAGCGATAATGTCTTGTGCTCCTCTTACCGCTTCATCAACAGTAGTAACTTCTTCATTAAAAAACTGTTGTGCTTTATCGTTAATATCCACTTCGTGTTTCGCTTGTCTTATCCATTTAGCAAAAGGTTCCAAACCTTTACGTTTAGCTTCAGTCGCTCTTGTCTTTTTCTTTTGCTTGAATGGTCTATATAAATCTTCAACACGTTGTAGCTTTGTTTGTTTTAAAATATCTTGTCTTAAGTCATCAGTTAATAGACCTTGTTGTTCAATATTCTTAATGACTTCTTCTTTACGTTTTTGTAGGTTAACTATGTATTGATATTCATCATCAATTTGTTTAATTTCAACTTCATCTAATCCACCTGTTTGCTCTTTTCTATAACGAGCAATAAAGGGTACAGTATTTTTTTCTTCTAATAAACTTAGCACTGCTTCTATTTGTTTCTTACTAAATTGATACTTTTCTATTATAGATTGAATCAAATTATTATCCATTTACTAAACCACTCTTTTCTATAATTTACTTCCCCATTTTAACATATTCATTTTTTTACTGTGGTAATAATATTATTACCAGTGACTTACATAACCATCTATTTAAATATGCATTATTGTTATCCTCATCACAATGTTACTAATTACTAGAAGTGAAACATACATAAAATTTTTAGCAATGAATGTCATTATCCTACTCCACCTATACGGATGAATGTTACATGATATTAAGTTTTAACGTGTTTCAATACTAATAGTGACCGCTAAATGTACATCATTGAATACAACATCCTATGTCTCAGCTTAATTTCAACAACTTCATTATAATAGTGGTCTAATCACTGCGCAGTTATATTTCTTTTTATTAAAATGATTATAAAAAAGAAGCCAAAATTTTTAATCATTTGGCTTCTTAATTATTGTATTAATTGTACAAATGTACAAACATATGAGTTTTACATGCATTGTTATAAAAAATATAACGTAATAACCTCAAGTTATTGATTAGCTGCATTTTGTAATTTTTTGATGGCTGTCCTTTGTAATCTAGAAACATGCATTTGGCTTAAACCGATACGTTCACCAGTTTCTTTTTGACTCAAACCTTCAATAAATGTACATTGAATAATTTCTCGTTCTCTTTCGGATAGAATAGGTAATATTCGTTCTAATATCATACGTTTTTCTGTTAAATCATAGTTATCATCTTGCTGACCCATAATATCTAACAACGTTACAGTAGAACCGTCTTTGTCTGCTTCTATGGAATGATCGACACTTAAAGCATTATAACTTTGCCCCATCTCCATAGCTTCTAGAACTTCTTCATCTGAAACTTCCAATCTAGCAGCAATTTCACTAATTGATGGAGACCTTTCTAACTCTGCTGTTAATTCATCACTAACCTTTTTAATTCTTGGCCCAATTTCTTTAATTCTTCTTGGTACATGAACACTCCATGTTTTATCCCTTAAATATCTTTTGATTTCACCGATTACAGTTGGTACTAAAAAGGCTTCAAATTTCCGTTCAAAGGACATATCGAATCTATTGATGGCACCTATTAAACCAACCATACCAACTTGAACTAAATCTTCATGATGTGATTGCCCTTTTGAATATTTGTATGCTAAAGATTCAATCAGTTTTTGATAATGTCTAACTAATTTATCTTGTGCTTCACTATTCGAATTCTCTTGGTGTTCTTTAATCCATTGGTTAATTTGTTCAGGTGAAACTTCATTAGCTGATTTCGACTCTTTCGCCATTATTTCGCACCTGCTCTTTTTTTATATACTTAGTCATACTAATCGTAACACCAGATTCTTTATAAACTGTCACTTCATCCATCAATGATTCAATTAAAAACAAGCCTAAGCCACCTTCACGAAGAAAATCAATACTTTCATTTTCATCATAAGGTCCAATTTGTGTTTTAGTTGCTTCATAATCAAAACTGTCACCTTGATCAGAAATAATAATTTTAATACGATCATCTAAAATATCAAAATACAAATTAATCATGCCAACTTCTTTCTTCTCTTTATATGCATGTTTAACAGCATTTGTTACAGCTTCACTTACTGCAATTTTAGCATCTTCAATATCGTCATATGATGCACCAGCTCTTGTAAATACACCAGATAAAGTTAAGCGAATCAAACTAACATATTCTGCTGAGGCCGGAAGACGCATTTCAATAAAATCTTCTTTTGATTGCATGTTACTCAACCTCCGTTCCTTCATTAACATGCATTAAATCTTTCAATCCAGTGATATCAAACAATCTTCCGATACGATCTGATACACCTAAAATGTACAATTCTTTATCATGTTGATTTAACGCTTTTAATGTCCCTACAAAAAGTCCTAATCCTGTTGAATCCATGTAAGTAACATTTACTAGGTTAACACGAATATCACGTGAACCATCTTGTCGCATTGGTGTTAGTACCTCTTCTAATTCAGGTACTGTATAAACATCCAATTCTCCACCTACTTTGACTTCATAATAATCATCATAAGTGACAGTTTCTATATTTAAATTCATTTAAATACACTCCTACTTTAATTTACTAAATTTATAGTTACACA
Organism: Staphylococcus simiae; assembly: GCF_017357005.1. Classification (NCBI taxonomy): domain Bacteria; kingdom Bacillati; phylum Bacillota; class Bacilli; order Caryophanales; family Staphylococcaceae; genus Staphylococcus; species Staphylococcus simiae. The sequence goes on from NZ_CP071589.1 coordinate 1,978,340, forward strand.
ATGTGTTTTGTTAAAATTTTATAATTCAAATTATATTATACCCAAATAAATGATTTTAAATCGTTAAAGTTAATTAATTTACTCTTTTAATAATTAATATAATCATATCATCTTTTTTACTAGGATTTTGTAGTTTTAAAATAGCTTCATATATAATTTGAACGATATCTTGTGGATGCATATGTTTATGTTTCTCTATATAATCTAGTAATTGATTTTTATCAATAAACTCACCTTCTGTACTTCTAGCTTCAGTCACACCATCTGTGAAAATGATAATTAAATCATCTAAATAAATAGGAATTTCTTGCTGTTGATATCTTGTATTTGGACTAATTCCTAATACTCTACCTTTAACTGAAATCTCTTCGAATTGTTCCTTTTCAGCGCGATAAATATATCCAGGTTCATGTCCAGCTGAACTACAGTATAACAAATGGTTCATTTCTTCATATAAGCCATAAAACATTGTGACAAACATATTTTGATTAACGTTTTTTTCAACAACTCGGTTTAATCGTTTTAACCCATCACTCGGTAATTGAGAGTGTCCATAAGAGTCCATACCAAATTTAATCATACTCATGGCAAGTGCAGCTGGAATACCTTTACCTATCACGTCGGCAACTGCAAAACTCATTGTTCCATCGTTATGATCTATTAAATTAAAATAATCTCCACTTACTTTTTGTGCAGCGACTGAGATAACACCTATTTGTATACTATCAAACTGTGGGATATCTGTTTTTAGCATTGTTTGTTGTAGACTAGATGCTAAATCTATTTCTTTATCGTGGACTTGAAGTTTATCTACTAATTTCTGATAATCTCTATAACTATACCCAAAGCCTTTAACAATTTCTTGTAAGACGACTAAAGTTTTGAAAATATCTTCTTTAGTTAAGTCTAACGTTAAAATATATTTCTTATGTATGTCTACGATATCCTCAGGCAAAACGTCTTTCCTGATGACTTCGTCTGTATACTTCTCACATTTTTTTATTAATTCTTTTTGATCTTGATTGGTTAAACTTTCATCAATTAAACCTTTATAATGTTGTTTAAACTCTTCCACGATTTTGCCTCCTTATTTCTATCCCATAAAATAAGCTGTGTTGTACTTAAACACGACATGTCAGTACAAATTACTTATATACCCCAGTAAATACTAATTCAGCAATATTGATTTTTTAGGCTTGATATGTAGTAAGAGAAAACAAATAACATTTCACTAAACTACAAACTCAATATAAAAGTATTATTCTCTATTTGTGTTAAGTAAGGTAAGAACTGTTACAGCAAAAATTAAAAACTTAATTTTTGTTGTAATGTTCTAGATAGGCAAAGGTTGGCACCAAACCACTACAAAACTAAACTCTGCTAATAGAATATTTACAATCAAATATATGTTAGATTCATATGCAATTAAAATGATTAGTCCACTTTTTTAGAGAATCAAACATTAAAGCCAAAAAAAACTTTAGGATTGAACACCTAAAGCTAAAAAACTTAAGACATCCATTTATAATAAACACTATATACAAAACTTATAATGAATAACTACTTTAGCAAAGTAACCTTGTGAAATTTGCTGTGTCGAATAAGTTATTTTTATTATAAAATTATTGTCTTCCTAACATTATTTTATTTGTCTTTGAAAAATTCATATAATAAACTAAGAAAGTTTATGTTGACTTAAAGTAGTTAATCCTAAGCTAATAATTAAAGCATTATCTACTTCTTTCATTTTACTTTCTGATAAATACGTTAACTTTTCCTTTAATCGTTTCTTATCAAGTGTTCGTATTTGTTCAAGTAAAATAACTGAATCTTTATCAAGTTTATATTTCTTCTTTTCAATTTCTACATGTGTTGGTATTTTGGCTTTATTTATCCTACCTGTTATTGCCGCAACAATAACAGTAGGACTATATTTATTACCAGTGTCATTTTGTATAATGACTACAGGTCTAACTCCCCCTTGTTCAGACCCTTGAACTGGTGATAAATCCGCTAAATAAACATCGCCTCTTTTAATCATTCATTCGATGAGTTAGAAGATAAATATGATTCGTTACAATCACACGCTTCGCACTCTATTGGGAAAGCTTCGTTCGCTAGGGAGAGATTTAAATCTGCCATTTGTGAATATCCTTCTTTTAAAGATTGTTCTAAACTATGACTTCTATTTTGGCTAAATGATAACATATGAGAACCTCCATCCGAGTTCAAAAGTTATTAATTGTACTTTAATTACTTTTATGATAACAAATTTTAATAATACTGACTATATTATTTTAATAATTCATTTGTCACATCTATGTCATCGCCATCATGATATACTCTTGGCAATCTTCTTGATAAATTACAAAGGACTTCGTAAACAATGGTTTGTTGTTTGCGAGCGGCTTGTTCCACAGACTGTTCACTGTCTCGATGATTATCAATTAAAATAACTGAGTCACCTGTTTTTACATTATCAGGTACTTTAACAATCATTTGATCCATGCAAACTCGACCAATAACTTCACATTGTTGTCCATTGACGTTAACATGACTTCCTTGCATGACTCTCAAATACCCATCAGCATAGCCAATTGGTAAAATTGCTATTTTTGTTGCTGCTGTTGCAGTATATGTAGCACCATAACTAACTGATTCACCGGCCAATAAAGATTTAACTTGAACAATATTAGTTACTAGTTGAATACTAGGTCTTAAGTGTACTTTAACATTTTCTTTAACATATTCAGATGGATAATATCCATATAAAGCAATTCCAGGTCTTACGGCATTACAAAATTGACCGTCCATTAATAACGTTGCTGCTGAATTTTGACAATGGACATATTGAGGCTTTTCGAATTGATTTACCATATTTTTAAATAATTGATATTGTTCAGTCGTATATTCACCTGGTTCATCAGCACAAGCAAAATGAGTATATACACCTTCAAAGACAAGTTGTTCTTGTTGAGTAATAATATCAATCACTTCTTGATACTCGTCACTATCTTTAATACCTAATCTACCCATACCTGTATCTAATTTGACATGTAACCAGAGTTTCTTAATTTGCTCACTTGATATGTTCTTAATCATTTCTTTTAACCATTGTTTGGATGGTGCTGTTAATGCTATGCGATGCTGGATAGCTTTATCGACGTCTTCTGGTGTAATAACGCCTAATACTAATATTTTAGCAGTGATACCATGCATGCGAAGTTCAATTGCTTCATCTAATGTTGCCACTGCAAAAAATGTTGCACCATGGTTCATTAAATGTTGTGCAACTTTAACACTACCTAATCCATAAGCATTAGCTTTAATTACTGCAATAACTGTCTTATTATGATGTAACGTACTAATCGTATTAAAATTTGCAGATACTGCATTTAAATCTACATTGATATATGCCGGACGGTAATATTTATCTGCCATAATCATTCCTCCCATTAATAATTATTCTATCTTCATCTACTGTTGTTATTTGTTATTAATTGTTTATTCAATTATTTCTAATAACACTTGGCTCATTGCATAATTTTCTGTATGTGTAATACTAACATGTACTTTGTAACCAGGATAAGTAATACATGGTTTTCCTAAGTCATCGTTATAACAATCAATATCATTAAATGCGACTTGTTGTCCTAAACCAGTTCCTAAAGCTTTGCTAAAGGCCTCTTTGACCGCAAATCGTCCAGCTAAAAATTCAATTTTCCGTTGCTCATTACTAAACTTATAAAATTTCTGTTGTTCATTTGACGTTAAAATACGATCTACTAACTTGGGTTGTTTAGCATACACTTTTTTTATTCTTGCTATTTCTATTAAATCAATACCTATGCCATAAATCATGATATATCCTCTTTTACTAAAAATTGATTTGGCTAATACAATTACGTCTGACTTGTTGTGCGTTTGTCGTTAATGACTTGTTTTAACAATTCTGCTTGCCTATTTTTAATCAACTCAATGTGTGAATTTCCACCAGCTGTTGATAAAGTCAATGTTGCTAATTGGTAACGTCTCATTAACATGCCTTCTTTTATATCAATATTTTGAATACGAAAATACGGAATGATATTTTCTTTCACAAAAAAGATACCTCTCCTAATACGAATTTCATCTTCCTCGATAATATAGCGAAAATAATGATAGCGGTAATTGGGCATTATAAATAACATAAATATCATTATTAATAGCCATAATATGATACTTAACATAATTATTATCTTATTTGACATGATATGCCAAAGATAACCATTTAGTATGTTAAAAGCAATTAATACTATTGTTATTAAAGTAATCCAAATTAACAAGGCACTTAATCTCATTACTTTTTTGGCATTGGGTGCCATAAAATTAATTTCTTTCATGACTTTCACCTCTCTCAAACCAATATTTAAGCATGAGAACTTGTTTCTCTTGTGCAAATTTTAAACCTATATTCTTCTTATCAAGACCCTTGGCTATAATCACTTTAAAATTAATTAAATGACTACGCTTAAGTAGCGGATGTTGAAAGGTATCAAATCCAATTATTTTATTCCTTTTTAAATAATATGTTTTACGATTGAATAAAGTAATAGTTCTTATAGTAAGTTCATTTTTAGTTATTTTAAATCCAGCATTTTTAGTATAAATGATAGCTTTGATAATAAATAACAATATCACGATTACCGCTATAGACACTATTAACCATAAAAATTGCGACCAAAAATATAAACAACCTACTGATATAGCTATAATAACAAGGATTGGAATCAGAAAATGTCTATGAAACCCTTTCCTTGGCATTCCTGGTTCTATCTGCTGAAATTCCATTTCTGGAACTAATTTTTGTATAACTTGATACGCATTTTTTCTTTTTATAAATGGTAGAACCAAAACATTACCATTGCTATTACCATCATCGTTATCATTGTTGATATTAAAATCGCTAGTTGTTATAAAATGAATCGCTGTGTATCCAAACAATCTTCTTACATATGATTGCTGTTCAACGATAGCTTGAACTCTTTCTGTTGGAACTGTTATTTTCTTTTTGTTAAAAAGGCCATAGGTAATTTTTAATTGTTTGGCATCATATGTAATACAGAAATCAAAGTATCTCATTATATTCAAAATTGTTCCGATAACATAACTTATAGCGATAATACAAACTACTATCGCTATTATAGTGATAGTTAAAGCATGTGCAATCACTCCAAACGTCTCACCTAATTTTGACCATGGGATAAAGTCAGAGAATACACCAAATGTTGGTCCGATTGTTGCAAATGCTAAGCCAATGGCACCACTTGTCAGTGACATAAAGAGCAACTGTTTAAATGGCATATGATACATTTGTTGTTGTAATGTCTTATCATTGAAATTATGTTCATATTTTTCTTGGACATTATCTCTATTAATTTCAATATCAACCTTATCTTGATTGAATTGGTTAACATTTGTATTGTCATCTTTTAATATTTCTAACTGTAGACGATCGATTTGTTGTTCAATGAGTTCACTTTGCTTTTTAGAAATAACACTTAACTCGATACCATCACTCGGTGTCTTAATTTTAAGTTCAACCCCACCTATCAATTGATTAATAAGTGTTTGAGAAGTGTCTACTGATTGAATTCGTTCAATATTTAATTCTTTTCTTTCTTTATTAAATAACCCCTTAGTGATGATGAATTTATCGTTGTCAATCCAATATCTCGTCGTATATGCTTTAATAATTTGATTACAATAAGTTATAACAAAAATACTAAATAACACACCAGGCCATATGTATGATTTAGGGTTTGAAAAATCAAAATCCTTCAACTGAAAGAATATAAAAACGATAAAAACAATAAAATTTTGTTTAATGGCAGTAATTAAACCATTTACATATGAAATTGGGTGAAGTTTATTTGGACTAGACATCTTCATCCACCCCCCTCAATTGTTTAAAAGTTATTTCGTGAATAACGTTCGTTTGTTGTTCATCTAGCATTGGTAAGATGACTTCATGTCCTGCAGTAACAAAGACTAATTGATATAACTTAAACATTCTGCTTATAGGGTTAGTCTTTACTTGAAGGTATTGTAATCTTTCTATTTTAGTAGTTCTTATAGTTTCAACAAGACATTTAGAACGATATTGAATCATATTAGGATCTACGGAATAAGAAAGGCAATGATACTTGTAAAATGGTCTAACTATAAGTTGAACTACACTTATTATAAATAATAATAGGAGTACATAAATCAAGTATGGATGCCAATCGAAATGTCGCCATAATAAATAAAATATGACATACCATGCCATATCTTGTAAAAATTTAATAATACTAATCACTATATAATATGATAAAGCTGATTTAGGACTTTTCTTAAAAGCATGTGCTGATGACATATTGATAACACTCCTAACTAAAAACACAATGCCATTCATTTTATATTTCTATTTCTTCACTATTACTTGATATTATAGCATATCTCATATACGTACCTTAAGCGGACAATGATGAATATCAATTTCATTTTTAGTTCATTCGATTTTCTAACAAATTGAACTAATAGATTTAATTTACTTCAACACTTAATCTTGAATACAAATGTATCTATAATGCTGTTAAATTTTTTATTGTTAGGTTTTTCGGTTCTCTCCAAAATTGGACTGATACATAATTATTTTTTAATTTATTCACTTTTTATTTATCAATCCTAAAAAACAGCTCAATGCTTTTGTAGGTATTGATATCAAACGATATCAATCAGGTAGTACATCTAGTAGAGATACAATCAACAAACGTGGTAATAAAAAAGCGAGAAGACTATTATTTTGAGTGGTTATGAATATTATAAAGAGTCAACATCATTTTGATAATCATGTCATCGATTATTATTATAAACTAAGAAAGCAGCCTAATGAGAAATCTCATAAGACTGCCGTCGTCGCTTGTATAAAACGATTGTTAAAAACGATTCATTATTTAGTAATGAATCAGAAATTGTACGATTATCAAATGTCCCCACATTAGCCAAACGTACAATCAAATATAGTTTAACACCTTATTCAAAAAAATTAAATTGAACGGTTTAATTTAGTAATGTTTATTTTATTTATAAGTACTTGACTAATCGTAGGAAATGGAGAGTCGGTTTTTCTTAGTCATCTTTATACTTTCTTCAAAACTATGTCACCTTGTTATATCATTGTAGCTTCAGCTATAGGTCATCAAACAAAAAAATCTCGGATACAATAGCATCCGAGATTTGAAAATATTATCTATTTTTGATGGTCAGCAAATGTGCGACCTTTCATTGATTTGTTACCGTTATTGTTGTCTTTACGGTCAAATTTTTTGTTAGATTTCTTTTTATTATTTGAATAGCCACCTTTTGAATGCTTTCTTTTGCTATCAAATTTATGGTTTCCACGTTTATTATTTCTTCCACGTGAACCACCATTTTTACCGCCACGACCTTTACTAGCTAATGGCTTTTCAAAAGTTAACTGAACTTCAACTTCATCATTAGCTTCTACTAATTCTTGTAGTAATGCAGCTACTAAATCAACATCATTATATTCATTTAATAATTCAGTTGCGATACGTTTTAAACGAGATTCAGTTTCTTTAGCCATCCAGCTTTCAACTTTTTCTTTGATGTCGTCTTCGCGTGCTTGCAACACTTCTTTACGATGTGGTGGACGTAATGCTGACATTTTTCTACCACTAGCATCCTCAATTTGTCTGATATAATCCATTTCAATTGGATTAACGAATGTTACAGCGATACCTTCTTTACCTGCACGGCCTGTACGACCAATACGATGAGTATAACTTTCTTTATCTTGTGGAATATCAAAGTTATAAACATGACTAACACCTGAAATATCCAGTCCTCTTGCTGCTACGTCTGTAGCGACTAAGATATTAATTTGATCATTCTTGAATTTCTTCAAGACTTCTAAACGTTTCGCTTGTGTAATATCACCATGTAATCCTTCTGCTTTATACCCTTTTGAAATTAACGCACTTGTTAATTCATCAACACGACGTTTAGTACGTCCAAATACGATTGCTAATTCTGGTTGATGAACGTCTAAGAAATTCGTAAATGTTTCAAATTTCTCTAACTCTTTAACAATTGTATAGTATTCTTCGATTTGTGGGTCAGACATTTCATTATTCATTGTCTTAATAATTTTTGGTGATTTCATAAATTGTTGTACTAAAGCTTGGATTGCTTTAGGCATAGTTGCAGAGAACAACATTGTTTGACGTTGTTGTGCTGGGATTTTATCCATAATGAATCTCATATCATCGATGAATCCCATATTCATCATTTCGTCCGCTTCATCCAATATTAAGGTATGGATACCATCTGTTTTTAATGTACGACGATTAAGATGGTCGATTACACGTCCTGGTGTACCAACTACGATTTGTGGCCCTTTTTTCAAGGCTTTAATTTGGCGTTCGATAGGCATTCCACCAAATACAGTAACTACTTGAACATTTTGTCCACGGCTAAATTCTCTTAATTGTTCAGCAACTTGCATCGCTAATTCTCTAGTAGGTGCTAGAATTAAAGATTGAACCCCTTGTTTACCTACTACTTTTTCAATTAAAGGAATACCGAATGCTCCTGTTTTACCTGTACCGGTTTGAGCTTGTCCAAGGATATCAATTCCTTGTAACGCATAAGGGATACTGTCTTTCTGGATAGGTGTTGGTTCCTTGAATCCCATAGATTCAAGTGTTTGAACCGTATTATCCGAAACCCCTAGTTCTTTAAAATTTTGCAAAATAATTCTCCTTTTTACCTGTTTATTTCTCAATATACTTTTGCATATAAGTTCATTAATATTTCATCAACTTCTTTATAGTACCACCAAAAAATTTTAATCGCAATAAAGCAATTCACTAATATAATGTCAAATCCAGCTTATTTTTTGTCATAATTTTGTCAAAAAGCTAGGGTTTAATTAGATGTAAGCGTTACTTTTTAACATCACAAAATGTTAGAAAAAATATTTTTACACTATCAACAATTTAAATAATATTTCAAGATTAAGTTTTACCTTTATATCATCATTATCAGAAAAACTGCTTTATTACTATATAACGATGAACTGCTAATTTTTTACATTGTGACACTGCAGCGGTAATACAATATGACATGCTAATAAATAAAAGCCCCAGATAAATAATCTAGGACTTTGAGTTCATATATCATAATTATTTGTTATTTTACTAAGGCATTAACAATATCTTCTAATTTCATACCTCTTGAACCTTTAACCAAAATATTATCTTGTGGTTGTATAAGTTGTTGTAAATCATTAATCAATTGTTGTTTATCATGATAATGTGTTGCACTAGCAACATGATGTTGTCCTGTTTGATGAATAAATTGAGCATCATCACCATAAGTTAATAGCATATCGATATTTTTATGTTTTAAATATTCTCCGACTTCTTTATGCATAACTTGACTATTAGGACCTAATTCTAGCACATCAGCTAAAATGATAATATTACGTCCATGTAACGCACTTAATGTATCAATTGCAGCTTTCATACTAGTAGGACTTGCATTATAAGCATCATTAATAATTGTAATATTATTAGCTAAAACATGTTGTTCCATTCTCATCCCTGTTAATGTTACATGTTTAATATTGTTATAAATCACATCATATGATAGACCTAACGTTTTACCTACTGCAATAGCAATAGTGGCATTCTTCATATTATGTACGCCTAATATAGGTAGTTCATAACTTTCTTCATTATTAATAGTAAAAGCAATACCATTCATTTCTTTATCTTCAATATGACAAACTAAATCATTTTGGTTATTCAAACCGATACTTATACATTCGGCATTAACTACTTTATCAACATGTGGCTTCAATAGTGGTTCGTCACCATCATAAATAAATGTGCCATTTTCTTTCAAACCAATCATTATTTCAGCTTTAGCTTGAGCAATACCTTCTCTTGATCCTAAATCTTGCATATGAGATTCACCGATATTTGTAATAATTGCTATATCTGGTTTAGCTAAATTTGATAACAACTCAATTTCATGGAAACCTGACATCCCCATTTCTAGAATAGAAATTTCAGTATCCTCATTAAGATCTAATATTGTTAGTGGTAATCCAATTTCATTATTGTAATTACCTTGTGTCTTTTTAACCTTAAATTCTGTATGTAAGACACTTTCTATCATGTCCTTAGTTGTTGTCTTACCATTTGAACCAGTCACTGCAATCACTTTAGGGTTAACGTAATGTAAATATGCTTCAGCAAGTTGCTGTAAAGCCGTTAAAGTATCTTCGACCCAAATAATTGGTCCTACTACATCATCTGATAATTCAGTTCCTTTTTGATAAAACGATGCACCAGCACCGTCATTTAAAGCTTGAGCTACATATTGATGTCCATCGACGTTCTCACCTTTAAAAGGAATAAATAACATATCTTTTGCGATTGCTCTTGAATCAATTGTTACACCATTGATTGATCTATCTAAAAATTGATCGTCTATATCGCAAGGTACCCATTCTTTTACTTGTTGTAATGTCACATTAATCATAATAACAACCTCAATTAGTCAATTTTATATTTGTTTTTCTGTTTATCTTCATAACGTTCTTTTGCTAAATCAATTAATTTAGTTATCAATTCTGAATATGATAATCCCATATTTTCCCATAGTTTAGGATACATACTAAATGCTGTAAATCCAGGCATTGCATTTGTCTCATTAATGTAGATTTGGTTATCTTCAGTAACAAAGAAGTCTGCACGTACTAACCCAGAGCAATCTGTTGCTTTAAAAGCTTCCAGTGCCATATTACGTAAAGTTAACTGTACATCATCATCTAATTCTGCTGGAATTTGTAATTGTACATTACCATCTTTATATTTTGATTTATAATCATAAAATGCCACATCTTTGACCACTTCACCAGGCCATGTCGCTTCAGGGTAGTCATTCCCTAAAACTGCTACTTCAATTTCACGTGCATTAACACCTTGTTCGATCACAAGTTTGCGGTCAAATTGAAATGCTTCATCAATACCTTGCTTTAGTTCTTCTTCATTATTACATTTACTAATACCAACACTTGAACCTAAATTGGCTGGTTTAACAAATACTGGATAGGTTAATTTATCGTTAACTAATTTCAAAATATTATGTTGATACTTCTCATATTCAGAACGTAAAAAGCTAATGTATGGTAATTGAGGTAGCCCTCTATGTTCAAATAATTGTTTCATTACAAGTTTATCCATTGAACTTGCAGCAGATAATACACCATTACCAACATATGGTACATCTAAGACTTCAAATAGTCCTTGGATAGTACCATCTTCTCCGTTTGGTCCGTGTAATAATGGGAATACTGCTACATATGGTTCACCTGAACTACTCTCTTTAATTAACTTAGAAATTTCGCCACTTTCTCCATTGGCTAATTGTAAATCATCTGTTGATTCAATATGTTCAGTGATATCACTTTGTTTTCGCCATTCTCCATCATTTGTAATGTATATAATGTCAACGTGATATTTATCTTTATCAATTGCGTTTAAGACATTTTGTGCAGTTAAAATTGATACTTCATGTTCTGCACTTTTACCACCAAAAACGATACATATATTTTGTTTGGTCATGTTAATTTCCTCCAATGATATATTCATAGCATAGCTATAATATATTAAAATTGATGTGGTTGTTAATTATTTTCATTTAATCGACGTATCTTTGAACCTTAATAGTATCATATTTTATTGTCATTTTGCATTTCAAAATGAGTGCTATAATGTGAATATTTACCGTCCATACTTATTTATGTTACAGTTTTCTTTAAGATTATCAACGTTGCTTCATTATGTATTCTTGTTGTTTTATCACCTGGATATTCTAGCTAATTTAGTGAAAGTCATGTAAAATTAAAATAACTATAAGCGTGGGTAAAAGGAGTAAGAAATGAACTATTCATCTCGTCAGCAACTGGATAAACATTGGTTACGAAAAATAGACTGGATATTAGTAGCGACTATTACAGTATTAGCTATATTTAGTGTATTACTAATAAATTCAGCAATGGGTGGTGGCCAATACAGTGCTAATTTCGGTACAAGACAAATTTCATACTATATATTAGGCACAATATTAGCAGTCATTATTATGCTCATATCACCTAAGAAAATTAAAAATTACACATATATTTTGTATATTATCTTTAATATATTACTTATTGGTTTATTGATTATTCCAGAATCTCCAATTACACCAATCATTAATGGTGCAAAAAGTTGGTATAGTTTTGGTCCAATTAGTATACAACCATCTGAATTCATGAAAATTATTCTTATTTTAGTACTTGCTAGAGTAGTAGCTAAGCATAATCAATTCACTTTCAATAAGTCGTTTCAAAGTGATTTGTTGTTATTCTTCAAAATAATCGGTGTGTCGTTAATACCAAGTTTGTTAATTCTATTCCAAAATGACCTAGGTACAACTTTAGTATTAGCAGCAATTGTAGGTGGGGTCATGTTAGTTAGTGGTATAACTTGGCGTATACTTGCTCCTATTTTCATTACTGGTATTGTCGTAGGTGCTACAGTTATATTAGGCATATTGTATGCCCCTTCACTAATTGAGAAGTTATTAGGTGTTCAAGTTTATCAAATGGGACGTATCAATTCTTGGTTAGACCCATACACATACAGTAGTGGTGATGGTTACCACTTAACCGAGTCACTTAAGGCGATTGGTTCTGGACAATTAATTGGTAAAGGATACAATCATGGTGAAGTTTATATTCCTGAAAATCATACTGACTTTATTTTCTCAGTTATTGGTGAAGAAATGGGATTTTTAGGCGCAGTATTTTTAATCTTGGTCTTTTTATTTTTAATCTTCCATTTAATTAGACTAGCTACTAAAACTGAAGATCAATTCAGTAAAATCTTTATTGCTGGCTATGTAACTTTACTTGTATTCCATATTTTACAAAATATTGGTATGACGATTCAGCTATTACCAATCACTGGTATTCCATTACCATTTATCAGTTACGGCGGTAGCTCTTTATGGAGTTTGATGGCTGGTATTGGTGTCATATTATCTATTTATTACCACGAACCAAAAAAATATAAAGACTTATATTATGCTAAATCTTAATACTTTAGACTCAAATAATATCGATATACAATTAATTCAAATCCTAGATAGTTAGCAATTCTGTCGACTATCTAGGATTTTTTCGTTCTAAATTTTAAGTGTTAATGATAAATAAATTCACAAACAATTTAAACATATGATAGTAGTTTGTGAAACGAAAAAAAGTGCTAATAACGACGCTCATATTAGGTCGTTAATTAGCACTTACAAACTTTTATATTCAACATAAAAAGTTATTTAATAGTATTTCTCATATACAGTCAATTATTTTAACTCATGACTTACTTTATTAGATGCTGGTAGCGTATTAATAATATCTAAACGAGATTTAGTTTTTTTAATATTCACACCTAATGATGACAATAGTTTGACTACATTTTGAATCTTTTCTGGACGTTTCATTATTATCACCTCGTTTGGATAGCTTTCATTAATATCTTACCCCATTCATCCTACCTTTACTACATAATTTACAAATTTTTAAATAAATTTTACATTTTTGCAGTATGTTGTATACTTTCCATTTAATAAATTACTTTATAGCCTGCATCATAGATTTCTTTTTCAATACTATCAAGATTTGATGGTGTTTCATATTCAACCTCAACACTACCATCAATGATGTTTACATTAGCTGATTTTACACCTATCATTTCTTTTAGTATTGCAGATACATGTTGTGCTTGTTCTTCTGTTTCAATACCTGCAGTATGAATTACACTATTGTTTAACATATAACGTCACCTAATCTTTCATTAATTTTTGAAATGTAACTAATAATTCTTCCATTGCTTCTTCTTGAGCACCTTGATTTACTTTATTCATAATACAACTTTTCATATGCTGTTCTAACAATACTGTTGCAACACTGTTTAAAGCAGATCTTGTAGCCCTAATTTGCGTTAAAACATCATCACAATAGACATCATCTTCTATCATACGATTAATGGCACGTACTTGACCTTCTATACGATTTAATCTTGATTTCAGATTTGTTTTAATTTGTTCAGAATGATGTGCATTATCTTGTTCTGTCATGATATTCACTCCCTATTCCATTCTTGTTAATAGTATATCTCACAAACTTAGTAGTCAACATGATTCATTTTTGGTCATTATATGCTTAATTAACATTGCCATGATAATTCATGATACAATTAATGAGATTTAGTTATTCAATTGTTAATACAGAATTACGGAGGTTCCTAATGATAGAGTTATTATCATCCATTTTCTTTAGACACTCGAATATTATTTTAAACGTTATTTTTTTAGGTGCATTTATTTTAAATTTAATTTTTGCATTTACTATCATATTTATGGAACGTCGTTCGGCTAACTCTATTTGGGCTTGGTTACTCGTTTTAGTTTTCCTACCTTTATTTGGCTTTATCTTATATTTACTATTAGGTCGACAAATACAACGTGATCAAATATTCAAACTAGATAAAAAAGATAAGCAAGGCCTTGAACTTATCGTAGATGAACAATTAGCAGCATTACAAAAGAACAATTTTTCCAATTCTAATTATCAAATCGTTAAATTTAAAGAAATGATTCAAATGTTGCTATATAATAACGCAGCTTTTTTAACAACTGATAATGATTTAAAAATATATACGGATGGTCACGATAAATTTGATGATTTAATTCAAGATATACGTCATGCCACTGATTATATTCATTTTCAATACTATATTATACATAGTGACGACCTTGGCAAAACGTTATTGCATGAACTTTCTCTTAAAGCAGAACAAGGAGTAGAAGTGAAAATTTTGTATGATGATATGGGGTCTAGAGATTTACGTAAAAAAGATTTAAAGGCCTTTCGTGACAAAGGTGGACATGCAGAAGCTTTCTTCCCATCTAAGTTACCTTTGATTAATTTACGTATGAATAACCGTAACCACCGTAAAATAGTTGTTATTGATGGTCAAATTGGTTATGTTGGTGGCTTTAATGTAGGTGATGAATATCTCGGTAAATCTAAAAAATTTGGCTATTGGCGAGATACTCATTTAAGAATCGTTGGAGATGCTGTCAATGCGTTGCAATTAAGATTTATTCTTGATTGGAACTCTCAATCTACGCGTGATCATTTATCTTATGATGAGCGCTACTTCCCAGATGTTAATTCAGGAGGTACTATTGGAATTCAAATTGCTTCTAGCGGACCGGATGAGGATTGGGAGCAAATTAAATATGGCTATCTAAAAATGATTTCATCAGCCAAAGAGTCCATATATATTCAGTCTCCATACTTTATTCCCGATCAAGCTTTTTTAGACTCAATTAAAATTGCAGCATTAGGTGGCGTTGATGTCAACATAATGATACCTAATAAGCCGGATCATATGTTTGTATTTTGGGCTACTTTGAAAAATGCAGCTTCACTTTTAGATGCAGGTGTTAAGGTTTATCATTATAATGATGGGTTTTTACATTCAAAAACATTAGTTATTGATGATGAAATTGCTAGTGTAGGTACTGCTAATATGGATCATCGTAGTTTTACTTTGAATTTCGAAGTGAATGCATTCATTTACGATAAGCAAGTTGCTCGAAAATTAAAACAGGCTTTCCAAAAAGATTTAAAAGTATCCTACCAATTAACTAAAGAACGGTATGCTAAACGTAGTTGGTGGATTAAATTTAAAGAAGGTATTTCTCAATTATTGTCACCTATTTTATAATATTATATTTTTCAAGGAGTATTTATGAATAATCAAGAACGTATTAAATCAGCACAGCAATTTATGGAAAATATACATCAACATGACTTTTCAGGACATGATATTGCGCACGTTTATCGTGTAACTTCATTAGCTGAATATATTGCTGAACATGAAAATGTAGAGCAACCTTTAGTTATTACTTTAGCAGCGCTACTTCATGATACAATTGATGATAAACTGGTTGATTCAAACATACAACTACAGTCTTTAACACAATTTTTACAAACACTTGATTTATCATTAGAAATGCAACAACATATTTTGCATATTATTCAACATATGAGTTATAACAATGGACAAAATAATCATGTTACATTATCTATCGAAGGGCAAATTGTTAGAGATGCAGATCGACTTGATGCTATAGGAGCCATTGGAATTGCTAGAACATTTCAATTTGCAGGACATTTTAATGAACCAATGTGGACTGAGCAATTAAGTGATGCTGAGATGTCTCATCAAGATATTAATCACTTACCTCCTTCAGCAATCAAACACTTCTATGAAAAACTATTTAAATTAAAAGATTTAATGCACACAACAACAGCACGTCACATTGCTCAAGAACGACATCAATTTATGACGTCATTTGTTAAACAATTTTTAACGGAATGGAACTATTCTAAGGATTAGTACTTTATAGATATCTTTAGTCTTTCTTTTAAAAATTCATATAAAGATAACTAAAAGAGCCTGGGACATAAAACCCAAAAATAATAGCACAAAGATGATTTTATTTTTAAATCGTCTTTGTGCTATTTTATGTTCAATACTCCGTATTGTAGTTTCGCGTTCCTAGGGTGCTGTCTCAGCCTGTAGTCTTCGACTAGCACTGCTCCCTCAGGAGTCTTCACTACAATACTTCGTTTTTATGTAATTTTACATGTAAATACTTCAAAAAAATAAGACACTTTCGTATAATTTAATAAATACCAATAAACTAAATTAACGAGGTGTCTTATGTATAAAGATTATAACATGACTCAACTTACACTACCAATGGAAACTTCAGTAAAAATTCCTCAAAATGATATTTCAAGATACGTTAATGACATTGTTGAAAGTATACCAGATAAAGAATTCGATGAATTCAAACATTACCGTGGTGCGACTTCTTACCATCCAAGAATGATGTTGAAAATTATTCTATATGCCTATACACAATCTGTATATTCTGGAAGAAAAATTGAAAGATTGCTCAATGATAGTCTTCGTATGATGTGGTTATCTCAAAACCAATCACCTTCGTATAAGACAATTAATCGTTTCAGAGTTAATCCTAAAACGGATGCTTTAATCGAATCTTTATTTATCCAATTTCATAGTCAGTGTCTAAAACAAAACCTTATTGATGATCAAGCTATTTTTATCGATGGAACCAAAGTAGAAGCTGATGCCAATAGATATACATTCGTATGGAAGAAAAGTATTTTAAACTATGAATCAGATATGAACGAAAATTCAAAAATAATCTATCAAGAATTGGTAAAAGACAAAATTATACCTGAGATTATAGAAGATAAAGATACTGATTTATCAAAAGAGGATATCGATTTAATCGGTAGCCATTTGGATAGAGAAATCGAAGATTTAAATTAGCAAATTGACAATGAAACACAACCAGAATTAAGAAAGCAAACTCGTCAAAAAAGAACAGAAATTAAAAAGGTTAAAAAGAAATTTGATGATTATTCTGAGCGAAAGTTGAAATACGAAGAACAAAAAGCAATTCTTCAAGACCGTAATAGTTATTCTAAAACAGACCATGACGCTACTTTTATGAGAATGAAAGAAGATCATATGAAAAATGGACAACTTAAACCAGGATACAATTTACAAATAGCGACAAATTCACAATTTGTATTATCATATAACGTTTACCAAAATCCAACAGATACTAGAACTTTGATACCATTTTTAACTTTGATTAAAGAAACCTACGGTTATTTACCTGAGTATATTGTCGCTGATGCTGGTTATGGTAGTGAACAAAACTATATGGCTATTATAGATGATTTTAATAGAACGCCTTTGATTACATATGGAATGTTTATTAAAGATAAAACTAAAAAATTTTAAAAGTGGCATTTTTAATACTCAAAATTGGGATTATGATGAAATCAACGATGAATTTATTTGTCCAAATCAAAAACGATTAGGCTTTAAACGATATGCTTACCGTAATGATAAATATGGCTTTAAAAGAGATTTTAAATTATATGAATGTGATGATTGTTCAGGATGTCCACTCAAACATCAATGTATGAAATCAAAGTTAAAAACAAATAAAAAATAATGAAGAATTATAATTGGGAGTATTTTAAATCACAAATTAATCACAAGCTTTCTGAGCCAGAGACGCAAAAAATCTATAGTCAAAGAAAAATTGACGTAGAACCTGTTTTTGGATTCATGAAGGCTATTTTGGGTTTCACTCGAATGTCGGTTCGAGGGATTGATAAGGTTAAACGCGAACTTGGATTTGTGCTAATGGCAGTTAACATAAGAAAAATAGCAGCTCAACGAGCTGTATATTTCAAAATTAATAACGAAAAAGACAATTTCTATCAATTTTCAATAGAAATTGTCTTTTTTTACTTAAACCTAGAACTTAATGTCCCAGACCCTTTAAATTTAATGTCATCATTTTATTTCTTTTTCTTTTTTGACACAACTTGATTGCCTTTGGCTTTCTTTGCTTTACCGTGTTCTCTTTCATACTCTTCGATGAATGGTTGTACTTCTTTTTTAGCAACTTTTTCGTAATGAAGATTTGCAAAGTGAGTTTGTACAATTAAGAATGCGGCACTGACTGACCAATATAAACCAAGTGCAGATGCTGAACTCAATGAAATCCAAATAATCATAATTGGAGATATAATCATCATCATGTAACCCATTTGACGTTGTTCTTGTGGCATTGTTTTACTAGACACATATGCTTGAACAAAGTATAGGATACCGGCAATAATTGTAATCCAAATATCTGGACGACCAAGATTAAACCATAAGAAATGTGGATATTTAAATAATCCATCTACTAATTGATCTTTTAATACAAAGTATAATCCCATAATGATTGGCATTTGAATTAACATTGGTAAACAACCCATCATGCTCTTCATTGGATTCATATCATACTTTTTATATACTTGCATTAATTCTTGGTTTGCTGCCATTTTTTCTTCTTGTGTACGTGCACGTTTAACTTTTTCTTGAATCGCATCAACTTCAGGTTTAGCAACCTTCATTTTTTGACGCATCATATGACTATTTTTATAGTTTGATAACATGAAAGGTAATAAGATAATACGAATTACTAATACCAAAATAATAATTGCCAAACCATAATTGTCATTTAATAAATGGCTTCCTAACCAATCCAATACATTTTTCATTGGATCTACGAATGTATTGTAGAAAAACCCACTACGTTTTTCAGGTTTAGAATAGTCACACCCTGCTAAAAAGACTATAATACCCAAAAACAAAGGTAGTAACGCTTTTTTCTTCATTTTTCCACCTCTATCATCATATTCACATAGGATTTATTTTATCATATTAATGAGTACGTATGAAACAATAAGTGGAAAAATTTAACTAATTATTAAAATAACCTCTAAAATCTTTAACAGTTTGTGTAATGTTGTCACTCTTTGAAATAGCTGAAATAACAGAAATACCATCTGCACCTG
Organism: Staphylococcus simiae; assembly: GCF_017357005.1. Lineage (NCBI taxonomy): Bacteria > Bacillati > Bacillota > Bacilli > Caryophanales > Staphylococcaceae > Staphylococcus > Staphylococcus simiae. Next base: position 1,997,970 of record NZ_CP071589.1, read on the forward strand.
CTTTAACAATATTTTGAGTGTTAGATACTGTAATACCACCTATAGCTACAATTGGCATATGTGAATTGTAACTTTTCAATTTAGTAATCATTGCAGGACCTACTGGTGGATGTGCGTCTTTTTTAGAGGGTGTATCATACATCGGTCCTACGCCAATATAATCAACTTCGCTCAAGTCAGAATGCTGATATTCTTGTTCATCACTAATACTCAATCCTATAATCTTATCGTCACATCGCTCAATAAATGTTGAAATTGCGTCATCATCTTGACCAACATGAATACCATCTGCATTAATACGTAACGCTAACTCTACATCATCATTGACGATAAACGGTACCTTAAATTGATGACACAAATGCTGCAATTCTATTGCTAATTGTTCTTTATCATCACCTTTTAGTGCTTTATCACCCTTTTCTCTAAATTGAAATAATGTAATACCCGCTTCAAGTGCTTCTGTTAGGACATTTTTTAACGTGGTATCTTGTCTTACATCTTGCGTTCCACATATAAAATAGACTTGTAACATATTTGCTGAAAATTTCATTATTTAACCTCTTCTTGCTTTAAATTAATATCATAATGTTCAGTTGTAAAATGATAAATAGAGTCTAGTAATAAAGGCAAAAATGTTCCTGGCCCAGTACAATGTGGGTGATGTTCAGCCATTTCTGCAGCAATATTATATACACTAACTGCTTCTACTAAAGCTTCGCTCGTCGGTTTATCATTTTTTAAAGTAAAACTTGCAATTATACCTCCTAATAAACAACCTGCTCCAGTAATTTTAGCTAGTAAGGGACTGCCATTAGATAAGCGTATGACTTGACCATCTTGCACAATGATATCTTCTTGTCCTGTAACTACAATAGCAGTACGATATCGTTCATATGCTTGTTTAGCAATATTTACTGCATCTAATTGACTATCACTATCAGTCCCTTTCATTGTTGCTGTGTCATCTATAAGTGCCAATATTTCTGAAGCATTACCTTTAATAACAGAGACATCGATGTCCTTTAAAAATGTTTGACAAAATTGTTTACGATATGTCGATGCTCCAACTGCTACAGGGTCAAAAACGATCGGTAACCCTACATCATTGGCAATATGAGCAACATTTAATATATCTTGCTCGTTATTGTTAGTTAGCGTTCCAATATTAATTAAAAGCGCACTGGCCACATTATAAAAGTCTTGTGCTTCCTCAGGCGCTTCACTCATTGCAGGACTTGCGCCTAAACTAAGTAAGCCATTAGCTGTAAAATTCTTTACTACATCATTGGTATAGCAAATGACTAAAGGTTGATTGCTTCTAATTTGATTAAGATATTTCATCATCTAACCCCACTTTCTTCATATAAGCAAAATGATTTACGGGACCTCTCCCTTGACCAATTTCTGGTGTATATTGAATACTTAATGAAATATAGTGTTTCGCTTTAGCAACAGCTTGGTCAATCGTTCGTCCTTTAGCAAGTTCTGCTGTGATAACTGCTGAAAATGTACAACCTGTTCCATGTGTATGTTGAGTAACAAATCTTTCATTTTCAAAGACTTGGACGCTATCTTTAGTAAATAAATAATCTTTGGCGATATCCGTATCGGAAGCATGTCCTCCTTTGATAACAACACCCTTACTACCAATTTCATTAATAAATACTTTGCCTGCTTGGTATATCTGTTTCTCGCTTTCAATTTTTAAGCCAGTTATTTCTTCCGCTTCAGGTAAATTAGGCGTTACAACATCAGCAAGTGGTAATAATGTATGTTGTAATTTGTTTTTCGTAGTATCGTCCATTAAAGAATCTCCACTTTTTGCTAGCATAACTGGATCAATGACATAAGGTATAGCAGGATACGTTAATAAATATTGACGTATGACTTGCATGGTTTCATGAGTGGCAATCATGCCTGTTTTAATTGCATGTGGCAATTCGTCTACAAAGACGCTCGTTAATTGTTCTTCAACCCAAGAAGATTCTAAGTTATGTATATGTTGTACTCCTAAAGTATTTTGGGCAACTATACTCGTTATCACGCCCATACCATAGACCCCACAGGAATGAAATGATTTAAGATCTGCCATAACACCAGCACCACCTGTGGGATCTGTACCAGCAATGGTTAAAGCTATTTTTGGTTTATTCATTATATTGTCCTCCAAATTCCCATTGTTCGAGTGTATCAGCCATATTAAAGAAGTTTCGTTCATGGATACAACTTTCTAAAAATACATGTTTAACTTGTTCAATATCTGTTTGCGAAAACGTTTGGCTTAAACGATCAATCAATTGATCAAATATGTCAATAATGTTATCCATCTCTGTATTATAAAATTCAAACCATTGTGCAGTTTGACTTTCTCTATTTAAATGTTTATCTTGTAATGCCCTTTTAGCAATTTCAGCATATACATAAGGACAAGGTGCCATCGCTGCAATAGTGTACACAGCATTTTCACGACTATAAGCTTGAAAATACATATGTTTTATATAATGGTCTCCACTTGGAGGCCATACTTTTTGTTGAATAATATCTTCATATGGTTCACCAATAAACTGAGCCAAAATGTCGTGTGCACTAACCTCACCATCAACCATAAATTCAATTTGTTCCACTAAAAATTTAACATCTGTCATACTTGGCATTTTGGGTATTAATAAAGCATACAAATTAGTAAATTCTTTTAAGTAAGCTGCATCTGCTTGTAAATAATGACGTAACACTGCCTTACTAATTTCACTCTTCAATAACTTTTGAATGAATTTATCATGATAAATATCATGAATGATTGGTTGTGCTAATTGTTTCAAATCTTGAGATAGTGTCAATGTTTATTCCTCCAATAAAAAAACTACTTCCAACAATTAGGAAGTAGTTTTTATGACAAATAGACAGAATCGAATCTATAATCAACTACTTTCCTACGTTGGTATTAACCAAATCAGGTAATAAGGGTCTGATTACATCATCTCAGCCTACATAGCTCCCCTAGTAGTAATTTATTTAATTTTGATGATAACTTGATTTTAGCAAACGCTTTCAATCTTTTCAAACATTGCAATTAGTTACAAGAAAAAATTTTATGTTTTTCTTCTTAATATACATTAAATTCTGTAACAAATTGGAATGATGATTATGATTGCCTTGTAATGTTGTACTGCAACTTCTACATTAAAGTCTTTGTTAATATACCTGACCTTGTAACAAAGAAAAAGTGATTGGACATATCCAACCACTTCGTTATTTAAATTATGCAGTTACCCAGTGACCAGGGCCACCTGTGTTATAAAGTTTTACAGCTGCAGCATCTTGAACATGTTCTGGTGCTTTAGCTGGTGATACACCTTTATATTCTGCAGGTGCTACTGAATCCCAAGTAGATTGTAAGAATTGATATTTACCTGCTGCACCTGAACTTGGATTAATTGCATGAATGTTGCCACCAGATTCACGTTGTGCGATTTGTTGTAAATGACTATTTACATTTACTGATGAACCACTGTCAGCTTTTGAATCATTTGAACTTGCTTGACTAGATTGTTGTTGCGTTGCTTGTTGTGTATTATTTGATGATTGCACTGATTGTTGTTGTGTTGAACCTTGTTGTTGTGTGTCATTGACAGCTGTAGTTTGAGGTTCATTTGTTTGTGCTGTTTGTGGTGCTGAAACTTGTTGCGGTTGTGCGCTATTTGCTTGTTGCGTCGCAGACACTTGTGAAGGTGCAGTTTCATTTGTTGCTGTTGTTGCTTGTGCACTTACGTCAGCATTTGTTGCACCAGTTGCATGATATTCCCAACTAAAGTGAGTACCATCAGATTCAAAATGATAAGTAAATCCTTCATAGTCAAATGTATAATTATAAGCTCCAGCTTCAATTGGATTTTCATTCAATGATTGATCATTTGATTGTGCCATCTGAGCTAAAGCTGCTTTATTCAAGTCTGCCTCGCTTGCATGTGCGTCATGACCAGCATTTCCAGCCACTACGCCTAAACCTACTGCTAATGATGAAGCAATTAATGTTTTTTTCATTATTTAAAATCCTCCTGTGATTACTTTGTTTTCTTTAAAATTTCTACAATGCATACCATAACATCTGTGATTTTATAGTAGGTTACAGTGAAATAAAAAAATAACCTTGAATTTTACACTCCATTTACAATACATTTAAAGCTTGTACTGTTAAATATGACTTATACATATGGCTATGAAAGTATTTTTAATAAAATATTTATTTTTGTTATGTAACATTCTTGAAATATTATATGTATTTCACCTAAAAAATTACACAATAAAGCCGAAGTAGAACAGTAATCATAATGTTATAAAATAGCTCTATTGTTCTACCTCGACTGAGAATGCATAGAATTAGTAGTGGGACATAAAATAATTTTTTCAAATTTATTCATTCTGGCAAGACTGTCTAAACTTATAAAACGATGATTTCTCAACATATTATAATCCAGTCAGTTACTGCCACTGCATATTACGTATAAAATGCTTGCTGCCCCACTATCAGAATCACTGCCAATTTCATTAGTAACCTTTAAAATGAATTAAATAATAGCAGCAACTTTATTTGAGTATAATTGAAGTGAGTTAAGTTAAATTAGGATGATTTAAATGATTTAAGGTGGATTGGGAATATTAAATTTCTAGAAAGTCAGGATTGTCTATATTATTGGAGTTGATATCATAAGCATTATCTGAAAGAATTTCATCATTTTTAGATTTAGGGGACATAAATTTAATCGTTTCAACATATAATTCAGTTACAAAATGTGTTTGTTCATCTTTGACATATTTTCGTGAACGCATTTGGCCGGTTATGCCGACTAATGAACCTTGGTTTGTATATTTTTCAATATTTACTGCCAATTTACCAAAAGCTTTACAAAAAATATAATCACTTACAAACTCATCATTTTCGTCTTTATAATTTCTTTGTGTTGCAACACAAAATGTTGCTATTTTACTATCCTCCTTGTCAAATAGTTGTACATCTTTGGTTAGTCTTCCGACTATGACGATTTTGTTTAACATATTGTGTGTTAATCACCTCCTTATCAAACATATTAAATACTTTCTTTTATAAGGTCAAAATAGCAATTTTATAAATATTTATAGCTTTAACATCTAAAAATTTGTTATATTTAAAGAAATTAATGATATTTTAGCTTCATTTTTCCTAATTTTTTTAAAAATCATATAAATTAAACAACTGGGATGTGAAAATATGAAAACTTTTAAAGCCGTACGGTTTCAGATTGTTAATGAACATGGTGGAATTATTGAATATGAACTAGAAGATGGTGTAATAATTAATAAAGAACGCAGTGGTACTGGATGGCTGTTAGAGATCGTTATTTCAAATGAGCATTTAGATACCTTTAAAGCGTATCAACAAAACGATCAATTATTAGATATACGCGTTGTTATAACTAGACCATCTAATGATCCTGCATTATTTGAAGCTTCTGTTAAAAGTATACGAAATTTTACAACGACGATGTCTATTGTCTTTGAATGCCATATTTATACGTTACGTCAACAATATGCTGAAGGTTTATTAGAACAATTAATTGATGATGGCTTATCTGGCGAGGAACTAAAGGTCACATTTAATCGTATGATGCAATCAAAACCAAAACTAAAAGACGAAAAAATAGAACCATAAGTAAAAATTTAAAATTTCTCATAAAAAAAGAAGGAGCTTCGGCTCCTTCTTTTTATTTTACATCTTGTATAGCGAACGTTAATTCACAACTACAAGCTAATTGACCATCTACAGTTGCTTTCGCACTACCTTTGCCTATTGGTCCTTTAATTTTGGTAATTTCAACTTCTAATGTTAATGTATCTCCAGGTACAACTTGTCGTTTAAAGCGACATTTATCGATACCTGCAAATAAAGCAATCTTACCTTTATTTTCTTCGCTATTTAAAATAGCAACTGCACCTGTTTGTGCAAGTGCTTCAGTAATTAGCACACCTGGCATAACTGCATAATCAGGAAAATGACCTTGGAAAAATGGTTCATTACCTGAAACTTGTTTAATAGCAACACAACGTGTACCTTCTTCATACTCAACAACTTTATCAATTAATAAAAATGGTTGTCTATGAGGTATAATTTGTTTAATTTGGTTATAATCAAAAATTGTTTCCATTTTTAAAATGCCTCCATTAATTGAACTATGTTTGATTAATCGTTAATTCTGACGATATCTGCACCTAATTGTTTTAATTTACCATGTAAATCTACATAGCCTCTGTCTAAATGTTTTAATTCAGTAACTTGTGTGGTACCATCAGCAACCAAACCAGCTAATATTAATGCAGCCGCGGCTCTTAAATCAGTTGCTTTAACTTGAGCACCTTGTAAACTACTCTTACCTTCAATTTTTGCACTACGACCTTCAACATTAATATTAGCATTCATACGTTTAAATTCAGCAACATGCATGAAGCGATTTTCAAATACAGTTTCAGTAACAACTTTATGACCATTAGCTGTTAATAATAAGGCCATCATTTGAGATTGCATATCTGTTGGGAATCCAGGATGCGGTAAAGTTTTAATATCAACTGGTTGCAGCTCATCATCTACAGTAACACGAATTGCATCTTCCAAGTATTCAAGTTGAACACCCATTTCTTCTAATTTATAAACTAAACTAGCCATATGTTCTTTGATTGCACCGTGTACTAATACATCACCACGCGTAATTGCACCTGCAATTAATAGCGTTCCTGCTTCAATTCTATCTGGAATAATCGCATGCTCAACACCAACTAATCTATCGACACCATTTATCGTAATCGTATCAGTTCCTGCTCCAGTTATACGACCGCCCATTTCGTTAATATAATTAGCTAAATCAACGATTTCTGGTTCTTTAGCGGCATTTTCAATGACTGTTTTACCATTAGCTAAAGAAGCTGCCATAATTAAATTTTGAGTTGCTCCAACACTTGGGAAGTCCAAATGAATAGAGGCACCTTTCAACCCATCTTTAGCGTTAGCATAAATATTGCCATTTTCAAGGTGAATATCTGCACCAAGTGCTTCAAAACCTTTAATGTGTTGTTCAATAGGTCTACTACCAATCGCACATCCACCTGGTAAAGCAACAATAGCGTGACCTAATCTTGCAAGTAATGGACCCATAACTAAGATACTTGCGCGCATTTTACTTACATATTCATATGGTGCTTCTTCATTTAATGTACTTGTTGCATCAACAATAACGGAATTTTCTTCTTTTTTATATGTAACATCCGCATTTAATGTTGAAAGCACATTGTTGATCGTTTCTACGTCACTTAAAGCTGGAACATTAACTAATTTACTAGGTTTATCAGAAGCCAATAATGAAGCTGTTAATATTGGAAGAACAGCATTTTTTGCACCTTCAACTTTAACTTCACCTGTTAATCTATTTCCACCTTTAATTACTATTTTATCCATCATTTATCCTCCACTTATAACTCCTATTACTTTTACATTTCCCTAATTTAAGTTCTATTTAATTATTCGATTATTATTTAATTATAGCTATTTTTAATAATAAATAATAGAGTCTACTTTATTTTATTAAATATTTCACTTGCGTTGAGTATTGTAACAAATCTACAATAAAATTGCTTACTGCAGTACCTAGCAATATTGCAATAAAAATCATACATACTTGCAATTGTAATGTATAGCCTTTTTTGAAAAATTGGTCTAATCTTACTGAATGTAAAGCCCAATAAGCTATGCATATACATACTACATGTAATACTAAATGGATAACTGCAAATTGACCTAAATAATCCATTAATGTCACCTCTTATGATTACTGTATTACATTGTACATGAAATATTTGAATAATGATATAACATTTATACCCGTTTTTAGATTTCTTAACTTCAAAATCAGCTAAAAAGAAACGACTAAATTATAAACAAAACATGTCATTTTTTATAATTTTAGTGTTAATAAACTTATTGAAGAATTATTCTGTTAGAATTTGTCTATATCGAAATATTTATAACAATCAATTTTCCAACAGATTTGGTTTATAATGTCCTCTGACAATACTAACTGCGCTTAAAAATGCTGATTTAGCAATATTTTTAATCCAGATAACTACTGTTAATCGCATCGTATTAAATTATCCCAGCTTTCATCATTTCCTATGTTACCTTTATACTAAATACCTTGTCTTTCGCTATACTGCATACAGCTATAAGAGTTAAAGGTATGTGTGATGATAGAATATACTTTAACAAAAAAAGGCTGGGCCATAAATCCCAAAAATAATAGCACATAGATGATTTTATTGTTAAATCGTCTTTGCGCTTCTTTATGTTCAATACTCCGTATTGTAGTTTCGCGTTCCTAGGGTGCTATCTCAGCCTGTAGTCTTCGACTAGCACTGCTCCCTCAGGAGTCTTCACTACAACACTTCGTTTTTTATGTAATTTTACATGTAAATACTTCAAAAAAATAAGACACTTTCGTATAATTTAATAAATACCAATAAACCAAATTAACGAGGTGTCTTATGTATAAAGATTATAACATGACTCAACTTACACTACCAATGGAAACTTCAGTAAAAATTCCTCAAAATGATATTTCAAGATACGTTAATGACATAGTTGAAAGCATACCAGATAGAGAATTCGACGAATTCAAACATTATCGTGGTGCGACTTCATATCATCCAAAAATGATGTTAAAAATTATTCTATATATCTACACACAATCTGTATATTCTGGAAGAAAAATAGAAAGATTACTCAATGATAGTCTTCGTATGATGTGGTTGTCTCAAAATCAAACACCTTCATATAAAACAATTAATCGATTCAGAGTCAATCCTAAAACAGATGCCTTAATTGAATCTTTATTTATCCAATTTCATAGTCAGTGTCTAAAACAAAACCTTATTGATGATCAAGCTATTTTTATCGATGGAACCAAAGTAGAAGCTGATGCTGGTTATGGTAGTGAACAAAATTACATGGCTATTATCGATGATTTTAATAGAACACCATTGATTATATATGGAATGTTTATTAAAGATAAAACTAAAAAATTTAAAGTGACATTTTTAATACTCAGAAATGGGATTATGATGAAATCAACGATGAATTTATTTGTCCAAATCAAAAACGATTAGGATTTAAACGATATGCTTATCGTAATGATAAATATGGATTCAAAAGAGATTTTAAATCTCAAGTAAAACCAAAGCTTTCTGAGCCAGAGACGAAAAAATCTATAGTCAAAGAAAAATTGACGTAGAACCTGTTTTTGGATTCATGAAGACTATTTTGGGGTTCACTCGAGTGTCAGTTCGAGGACTCGATAAGGTTAAACGTGAACTTGGATTTGTATTAATGGCAGTTAACATAAGGAAAATAGCAGCTCAACGAGCTGTATATTTCAAAATTAATAACGAAAAAGACAATTTCTATCAATTTTCAATAGAAATTGTCTTTTTTTACTTTCACCAAGAACTTAATGTCCCAGGCTCTTTTAATTTGTTATGTTAATTCAGCCACACGCAAACGGTTATTTGCTCTTTGTAAAGCTCTTTCAGCTCTATTAATATCAGTATTATCGTCTTCATTTTCCAAATGAGACTCTGCTCTAGCTTTAGCTAATTTTGCACGTTCAACATCAATTTCTGCAGCAGTTTCAGCAGTTTGAACTATGATAGAAACTTTATGTTGTCTTACTTCTACGAAACCATCGCTAACTGCTACATATTCAGCTCCATTATGGAAGTTTACTTTTACATAGCCAGTTGTTAAAGCAGCTACAGTTGGAATATGTCCACTCATGATACCCATTTCACCAGCTGTTGTTTGCATAACAGTAAGTTCAACGTCATCGCGATCATAAACAGAACCATTAGGAGTGACAATATCTAGGTTTAATGTATTCATTATCCATTCCTCCTAATTTTATACTTCAACACCCATATCTTTTGCTTTTTCAATTACATCGTCCATACTTCCTACTAAACGGAAAGCATCTTCAGGAATATGGTCATATTTGCCTTCTAAAATATCTTTAAAGTTTTGTACTGTTGTTTTAACAGGTACATATGAACCTTTTTGACCTGTAAATTGTTCAGCTACATGGAAGTTTTGAGATAAGAAGAATTGAATTCGACGCGCACGTTCAACAGTTTGCTTGTCTTCATCTGATAATTCATCCATACCTAAAATAGCAATGATATCTTGTAATTCACGATATTTTTGTAATGTAGATTGTACATCACGCGCTACTTCATAATGTTCTTGGCCAACGATTGAAGGCTCTAGTGCTCTTGAAGTAGATGCTAATGGATCTACCGCAGGATAAATACCCATTTCAGTTAATTTACGCTCTAAGTTTGTTGTAGCATCTAAGTGCGCAAATGCTGTTGCAGGAGCAGGGTCAGTATAGTCATCGGCTGGTACGAATACTGCTTGAATAGATGTTACTGAACCTTTAGTAGTAGATGTAATACGTTCTTGTAATTGACCCATTTCAGTTGCAAGCGTTGGTTGGTAACCTACGGCTGATGGCATACGACCTAATAAGGCAGAAACCTCAGAACCAGCTTGAGTAAATCTGAAAATGTTATCGATAAATAGTAAAACGTCTTGACCTTGTTCATCACGGAAGTATTCAGCCATTGTTAAACCAGATAAAGCAACACGCATACGTGCACCAGGTGGTTCATTCATTTGACCGAATACCATTGCAGTTTTCTTAATTACACCACTATCGCTCATTTCGAAGTATAAGTCATTACCTTCACGTGTACGTTCACCTACACCAGCGAATACAGAAATACCACCATGCTCTTGGGCGATATTATTAATTAACTCTTGGATTAATACAGTTTTACCTACTCCGGCACCACCGAACAAACCAATTTTACCACCTTTAATGTAAGGTGCTAATAAATCTACTACTTTAATACCAGTCTCAAGAATTTGAACTTCTGTTGAAAGTTCGTCAAAAGCTGGAGCTTGGCGATGGATAGGATCACGACGAACTGATTCTGGAACATCACCTTTTAAATCAATCGCCTCACCTAATACATTAAATACTCGTCCTAAAGTTTCATCACCTACAGGAACACTAATTTCTTTACCTGTATCTTGTACATCCATGCCTCTTTGAACACCGTCAGTTGAGTCCATTGCAATCGTACGTACAACATCATCACCTAATTGAAGTGCCACTTCTAAAGTTAATTGAATTGTGCCTTCTTCTTTAGGTACTTCAATAACTAAAGCATTATTAATTTTAGGAACTTCGTTATGTTCAAATCGAACGTCAATTACAGGACCCATAACTTGGGTTACACGGCCAATTCCCATGCTATTTTCCTCCTTTAAATATTACTCAAGTGCTGAAGAACCACCAACAATTTCAGTGATTTGTTGTGTAATTTCAGCTTGTCTTGCTCTATTATATTGTAATGATAAATCATCAATAAGTTCAGTTGCATTATCAGTAGCATTTTTCATTGCAGTCATACGAGTAGCATGCTCACTAGCTTTTGCATCTAATATCGTTCCATAAATTAAACTTTCTACATATTGAGGAAGAATTACGCTCAAAATAGATTCTTTGTCAGGTTCAAATTCATATGAAGACATTTGTCCTTGCCCTTTACTAGAATCTTCTTGAGATAATGGTAAGACTTGTCTCTTTGTAGGTTTATTTTCAAGAACACTTACATAATGACTATAGTATATATTTAATTCGTCGATTTCCTCTTCACTATATAAATCTATTGCATGGTTAGCTATTGCTTGAACAGATTTAAATGATGGTTGATCAGGTACGTCAACTTGAGAATACTCAACTTCATAACCTCTATTTTTCAGAAAATCAACACCTTGTTGACCTAAGACTACAATACTGTATTCACTGCTATCTTGATGCTTAGCTTCAATGTCACTAACCATTTTCTTAAGAACATTGGCACTATAAGCACCAGCTAAACCTTTATCACTAGTGATGACTAAATAACCACTTCTAGTAATTGTTCTAGGTCTTAGCATTGGATGGTTAGTATTGCTACTTCCACCTGCAATCGCAGTAATCGCATCTTGCATTTTATCCATATATGGTGTGAATTGTTTTGTATTTTTCTCAGCTCTACGAAGCTTTGAACTAGAAACCATGTTCATGGCTTTGGTAATTTGCTTCATTTTTTTGGTTGATTTTATTCGACTATCAATTTCTTTAAGAGAAGCCACTATCTCACCACCTTATACTAAACTTGTATATTATTCAGATTTGCTAAAGCTTTTTTTGAAATTATTTATAGCTGTATCAAACTTATCAGCATCTGGTAAGCTACCAGTTTCTCTGATTTCATTTAACAGTTCAGTAGCATTTTGATCTGCCCAGTGGTTTAATTCATCTTCAAAACGACTAATATCAACAACTGGAATATCATCTAAATATCCTTTAGTTAACGCATAAATAATTAATACTTGATACTCTACTTGTAAAGGTTTATTTTGATCTTGTTTTAAGACTTCAACTGTACGTTTACCGCGTTCAAGTTTGCTTGCTGTGAATTCGTCTAAATCAGAGCCGAATTGCGCAAATGATTCAAGTTCTCTATATGAAGCTAGGTCTAAACGTAATGTTCCAGCAACCTTTTTCATAGCTTTAATTTGTGCAGAACCACCAACACGTGATACTGATTGTCCAGCATTAATGGCTGGTCTTACACCTGAGAAGAATAAATCAGATTGTAAGAAGATTTGACCATCAGTAATAGAAATAACGTTTGTTGGAACGTATGCTGAAATATCCCCAGCTTGTGTTTCGATGATAGGTAATGCAGTAATAGAACCGCCGCCTAAATCGTCATTAAGTTTTGCTGCTCTTTCAAGTAGTCTACTATGTAAGTAGAATACATCACCAGGATATGCTTCACGACCTGGAGGTCTACGTAAAAGTAATGATAATTCACGATAAGCTGCTGCTTGTTTTGTTAAATCATCATAAACAATTAATACATGTTTACCATTAAACATGAACTCTTCACCCATTGTTACACCTGAGTATGGTGCAATATATAATAATGGTGATGGTTCAGATGCTGATGCCGCTACGATAATTGTATAATCTAGTGCTCCAGCTTGTCTTAGTTTTTCTACGTTTGCTCTTACTGTTGAATCCTTTTGACCAATAGCAACATAAATACAAATAGTTCCTTGATCTTTTTGATTTAAAATTGTATCAATAGCAATGGTAGTCTTACCTGTTTGACGGTCACCAATGATTAACTCACGTTGACCTCTACCAATTGGAACTAAGGCATCAATCGCTTTAATACCTGTTTGTAATGGTTCATCAACAGATTTACGATCCATTACGCCAGTTGCTTTTTTCTCAACTGGACGTGTTTTTGTTGTATTAATAGGTCCTTGTCCATCTATAGGTTGGCCTAATGGATTTACAACTCTTCCAATTAATTCTTCGCCTACTGGTACTTCCATAATACGGCCAGTACGTTTAACTTCATCACCTTCAGTAATATCTGTGTATGGTCCTAAAATAACAACACCTACATTAGATTCTTCAAGGTTTTGTGCTAAACCTAAAACACCGTTTTGGAATTCAACTAGTTCCCCAGCCATAACGTCATTTAATCCGTGTATTAATGCAATACCGTCACCAATTTGTAATACAGTACCGACATCTGTTACGGACATTTCTGACTCATAATTTTCAATTTGTGAGCGAAGTAATGCACTGATTTCTTCAGCTTTGATGGCCATCTATGTCACTCCTCTTTAATATTAATTAGCTCTTTTAAATTTTCTTTGTAGTTGGACAAGATCATTTCTTACACTTCCATCTAGAACAGTAGTGCCAACTTTAACTCTAAAACCACCAATTAAATCTGGATTTATTTTAGTATCTACGATCACTTTAGATAACTTTGTTTGTTGAGTAATAAGGTTGATAATCTTATCTAATTCTTCTTGATTCAATTCGTAAGTTGATTCGATTGTTGCATAATCTTGATTATAGTATTTATTATAGAATCCTTGAAATGCATTAAACACATCGCTTACTAATGCAATATGTCTATTATCTGCTAATACATATAGCATATTTTTAATGTACGGATTAACATCTACAAATACATTATCAATTAAGCTACGACGATCTTGTACAGTATGCGTCGGATTACTATCTACCATTTCTAAGTCTTTAATTTTATCTGATACAGCTTGATTGATTATTTCAAATTGTTCATTAATGACTTCTAAGTTATTTGTATCTAGAGACACATCAAATAATGCTTTAGCATATTTATTAGCTACTTTTACCATTATTTATCGCCTGCCTCTTTTAAATACTTATCAACCAATTCTTTTTGATCTTGCTCAGAAATTTCTTTTCTAAGCACTTTAGAAGCTATTAATACTGATAATTCAGATACTTGATTATTAATATCAGCAATAGCACGTTCTTTTTGGCTATTGATTTCACTTTGTGCAGTTTCAATCATACCGTTAGCACGAACATTGGCTTCATGAATGATTTGTTCTTGCTGTTCACGTGCTTGAACTTTAGCATCTTCTAATATTTTTTGAACTTCTTCTTGAGTCTCTTTTAATTTTTGTTTGTTTTCTTCTTCAAGTTTTTGTGCATTTAATTTTGCTTGTTCAGCGTCATCGATATCTTTATTAATATCTTTTTCACGTTTGTCCATCACTTGTTTCAATGGACCCCATGCGAATTTTTTAAGTAACGCCAGTAAAACGATGAAAGTTAGGACTTGTACGATAACAGTTCCCCACTCGACACCGCCAGCTGCACCAAGAACGAATAAGTTAGCTGTTTCAGTCACGGGTTCATGACACTCCTTTCATAAAAGTAATCGCTAGTGTTAAATAAAAACGAATGGCGAAGGTCTAAACGTATGAGACTTCGCCTTTATCTGTAAATTATCCAGCAAATGTCATGAAGGCAATAACTACACCGATGATAGGTAATGCTTCAACTAAACCTACACCAATAAACATAATACCCATTAATTGACCACGTGCTTCAGGTTGACGTGCAACACCTTCTACTGTTCTTGAAACGATAAGACCATTACCGATACCTGCTCCTAATGCTGATAAACCAATTGCGATTGCTGCTGCTATTAAATTCATAATTTATTTTCCTCCTGTGATTGTATATAATTTTTAAAATTTGTTAGTGTTCATCTGCCACTTTATGTGACATATAAACCATTGATAGCATAATAAAGATATATGCTTGGATAGTTCCTACAAATATTGAGAATGCTTGCCAAACTATAAGGCCTGGTATACTAATAATCCAACCCCATGCTGGTTCATTAAATACTAAACCTGCTAATAATGTTAATAGTATCTCACCAGCAAAGATATTACCGTACAAACGTAAACCAAGTGTTAACGTTGAAGTGAATTCTTCAAAGACATTAATAATTGCCAGTGGCCAGAATGGTTGAACATAACCTTTAAGATATTTTTTAGTACCTCGCATTTTAATACCATAAAAGTGAGTCAACAATATGACTGTTGTAGACAATGTTAAAGTTACTGTTGCATCAGCTGTAGGTGATTTCCACCATAATGTGTGATCTTTTGTCACAATTGAAAATGGAAGCCCTAACATATTGGCAACAAAGATATAAAGTATCAAAGTAACTGCTAAGAAGTGGAATTGACCACCTTTTTTCCAAGCCATGTTCCCTTCAATGATTCCCCTCACGAAATCAAAAATCCATTCAATGAAATTTTGTTTA
The DNA here is from genome assembly GCF_017357005.1 of Staphylococcus simiae. Lineage (NCBI taxonomy): Bacteria > Bacillati > Bacillota > Bacilli > Caryophanales > Staphylococcaceae > Staphylococcus > Staphylococcus simiae. The sequence goes on from NZ_CP071589.1 coordinate 2,013,795, forward strand.
CCAGTTGGTCGTTTTTGTAAATTACGTGTACAAATGATAGCTATAAATAAAACAATCAGCGCAGTTACTACTATCATCAGTATACTAGCTAAATTAAAAACGATATCAAAACCGAATAAATTCCAACTCACTAGTGGGGATTTGTGATCCATAATCTCACCTCTTTCTTCCTTTATTTACTCACCTTTAGTAAAGGACGTATGATAACTACAACATAAGAAATCATCAAACCAATAATAATACCAATAATATTGATAGTTTCTTTGTTAAAATACCAAATAATACAAGCTAATATCGCAACTAAATATCGCCACATATTACCGGTAGAAATATGCATCGTGTCATCTTTCTTGGCATTATCCAAGTATATTTCAAAGATGTATGTATTAACCATGGAAGCTATAATGCCTATCATCAAACCTAATATAAAAGGATGATGATTAAAAAAATACACAATCGCTAATATTAACAATATATATAAATAATATTGGATAAATTGTTTGAAAATGTTGTAGAAACGACTCATTTTTATGCCTCCGTGTGACTGTAATCAATCATGAAAACCCTTCCACTCATACAATCTAAATGATAATATAGGCGTTATACGGTGTCAATTCTATTCAAATGGTTGTTGAAAATTCGAAATATCCAGACACAATTTAGACATATTTTAATAATTTATATTATTTTTATTGAAAATCTACTGGTTGATCTTCAATAAGTCCTAAATAAAACTTAATATGTTTTATTATTCTGTCAGAAGCTTGACCATCTCCATATGGATTTTGCGCTTGACTCATTTGCTGATACAGTTCGTCATTTTCAATCAATTGTTTAGTTGCGTCATAGACATTGTGTTGCTCTGTACCTACGACTTTTAAAGTGCCCGCTTCTACACCTTCAGGTCGTTCAGTCACTTCCCTAAGTACTAACACAGGTTTATGAAGTGATGGTGCTTCTTCTTGAATACCGCCAGAATCAGTCAAAATTAGAAATGCTTCCTTAGCAAAATTATGAAAATCAACAACATCTAGTGGTTCAATTAGTTCAATGCGTTCATTATGTCCTAAATATTGATAAGCAAGTTCCCTCACTTTAGGGTTCTTGTGCATTGGATATACTAACGCTAAGTCGTCAAATTCTTCAATTAATTGTTTAACTGCTTTAAAAATATTCACCATAGGTTGCCCTAAGTTTTCTCTTCTATGGGCAGTCATCAAAATGTATTTCTTATGACTATATTTATCAATAATTGCAGATTGATAGTTATCAGCAATAGTATATTTCATTGCATCTATAGCAGTATTACCTGTTATAAAGACACTATTTTTATCTTTTTGTTCATCTAACAAATGTTGAGCTGCATCCCTAGTAGGGGCAAAATGCAAATCAGCTAACACACCAACCATTTGTCTATTCATTTCTTCAGGATAAGGAGAATACTTATCATAACTTCTTAATCCTGCTTCAACATGGCCAATAGGTACTTGATTATAGAAAGCTGCTAACCCTCCAGAGAATGTCGTCATTGTATCTCCGTGTACAAGTACCATATCTGGCGCTTCTTGTTGAATGACATTTTCAAGTTGTGTCATAGCTTTAGTTGTCATTTCAGACAGTGTTTGGCCTTGTTTCATAATATTCAAATCATATTTTGGTTTGATGTCAAAGGTATTAAGCACTGAATCCAACATCTCCCTATGTTGTGCTGTAACTACAACAATAGGTTCAAGCATATCATCTTGTTCTAGAGCTTTAACTAAAGGTGCCATTTTTATAGCTTCTGGTCTTGTTCCAAATACTGTCATAATCTTTTTCATCAAACTATCAATCTCCGATTCTTCTATTTAGTACCAAATAATCTATCTCCAGCATCTCCTAAACCTGGAGTGATATAAGCTTTTTCATTTAACTTATCATCTAATGCAGCAATATAAATATTGACATCAGGGTGAGCTTCTTGCATTTTTTCTACACCTTCAGGAGCTGCGATTAGACACATAAAGCGAATATTCTTAGCACCACGTTTTTTCAATGAAGTGATAGCTTCAATTGCTGATGCACCAGTTGCCAACATTGGATCTACGACAATGATTTGTCTTTCACTAATATCTTGAGGTAACTTAGCGAAATATTCCACAGCTTTAAGTGTTTCTGGATCACGATAAAGACCAATATGTCCTACTCTAGCTGCTGGAACTAAGCTTAAAATACCATCTGTCATACCTAAACCAGCACGTAAAATCGGTACAATAGCCAATTTTTTCCCAGCTAAGCGTTTTGCAGTCATTTTTGTAACTGGTGTTTCAATGTCAACGTCTTGAAGTTCTAAATCTCTAGTCACTTCATAAGCCATTAACATACCAACTTCATCTACAAGTTCTCTAAATTCTTTAGTTCCTGTATTGACATCTCTAATATAACTCAATTTGTGTTGAATTAATGGATGATCAAAAACGTGTACTTTACTCATAATATTACTCCTATCTTGTGTATATTTATTGATATAATGGATATTTAGTTGTTAATTTTGACACGCGATCTTTAGCCTCTTGAAGTTTCGCTTCGTTATCATGATTTTTTAAAGCTAAGCTAATAATTTTAGCTACTTCTTTAAAGTCTTCTTCTTTAAAACCTCGTGTTGTTGCAGCAGGTGTACCTAAGCGAATCCCACTTGTGACAAAAGGTTTTTCTTGGTCAAAAGGAATTGTATTTTTGTTACATGTAACACCAACTGCATCTAATGTTTCTTCTGCTACTTTACCTGTAAGTCCAATAGACCCTTTTACATCTACAGCTACTAAATGATTATCTGTCCCTCCAGAAACGATTCTAAATCCTTCAGCGATTAACGTTTCTGATAGTGCACGAGCATTATCAATCACTTGTTGTTGATATACTTTAAAATCATTTTCTAAAGCTTCTCCAAATGCTACTGCTTTGGCTGCGATTACATGTTCTAAAGGTCCACCTTGAATACCTGGGAAGATTGTTTTATCTATGTCTTTTTTATATTGTTCTTTACATAAAATCATACCACCACGCGGACCACGTAATGTTTTATGCGTTGTTGTAGTTACAAAGTCTGCATATTCAACTGGATTAGGGTGTAATCCTGCTGCTACTAACCCTGCGATATGTGCCATATCAACCATTAATTTCGCATTAACTTCGTCTGCAATTTCTTTGAACTTTTTAAAATCAATCGTTCTTGAGTATGCTGATGCTCCAGCAACAATTAATTTAGGTTTATGTTCTAAAGCTAATTTGCGAACCTCATCATAGTTAATTAATTCAGTGTCTTTATCAACACCATATTCGACAAAGTTATAAAACTTACCACTAAAGTTGACTGGGGAACCATGTGTCAAATGTCCACCATGACTTAAGTTCATACCAAGTACAGTATCACCCATCTCTAAGGCTACTAAATACACAGCCATGTTAGCTTGTGACCCTGAATGTGGTTGAACATTGACATGTTCTGCTCCAAATAAAGCTTTAGCACGATCAATAGCAATACTTTCTGTTACATCTACAAACTCACAACCTCCGTAATATCGTCGTCCTGGATAGCCTTCAGCATATTTATTTGTTAATACTGACCCCTGTGCTTCCATAACTGCTTCCGATACAAAATTTTCTGATGCAATTAATTCAATGTTGGTGTTTTGTCTCTGAAATTCTCTGTCGATAGCTTCTGCGATTACTTTATCTTGCTTTGCGATATAAGACATAAAAATCTCCCCTTCTTTCAAAAAACTTATTGGTATTTAGCACGTTCGCCACCAATTTTTTTAGGTCTTGATGAAGCAATGGTTACATTTGCTTGACCAATTTGCTTAATAGTCGTCCTTACTGGCACGCAAACATGTCGAATATGCATACCAATAAGTGTCTGACCAATATCAATTCCACATGGAACCGTGATATGTTCCACAACTATTGGATCCTTCATATGCTGATAGGCAAAAGTCGCTAAACTTCCACCAGCATGTACATCAGGTACAACAGAAACTTCTTCCATTGTTAAAGGATTAAAATCAGCCCTTTCTATTGTGACAGCTCTGTTGATATGTTCACATCCTTGAAAAGCAAATGATACACCCGTTTCTTCACTCACAACATCCAATGCTTTAAAGATTGTTTCTGCTACTTCCATTGAACCAACAGAACCAATTTCTTCACCAAGAACTTCTGATGTTGAACAACCAATAATACATAGTTCACCTTTGTTAAAAAATGACATTTGTTTCAATTCATTTAGTAACGATGTCACTTCTTGCATTTGGAGCCCACCCTTCTGTAAAAATAAAAAAGGAATATAGCAAAGTGCTACACTCCTTTATTATAACTTATTTAATCTTTAACATATACTAATTATACAGAATTCATATTCGTTAATTTTTCTTTCAAATCTTTAATCAAAGATTCTAATTGTAGATATGTTTCTTTATATGTTTGTTCATCGCCTCCAAAAGGATCATGAACTTCATAATCATTATTTACAAACTCGCTTAGTGTATATACATGTTCATGGTTGCCATATTGGTGCTTAATCGTTTCTTTATGATGAGATGACATTGTTAATATTAAATCTGCATCTAGGTCGGCTATTGTAAATTGTTGAGAACGTGTTGCTTTTGGTAAATGATGCTCTGCAATAATTTGTGCTACATACATGGATACGCTTTGACCATTCGAAGCAAATATGCCTCTAGATTCAAATTGATGCTCTGGAATTGTCGTTTGTGCCATACTTTCTGCTAAAGGACTACGGCAAGTATTTCCTGTACAGACAAAAATAATTTTCATATTGCTCTTCCTTCTACACTTTGATTACCAGCAGCTTTAGATATTCTATTGACAATAGCTTCTGTTTGATCATTCAATTCAAAACTATAAATATAAGCTTCTTTTATATCATCATTCTTATCGATGTCATGCAATATACTATACAATCTATGATTTGCTAAGCGTATATCTTGATCATTTTTACACAGTTCAATAAACTTGGCTTCTTTAGGTAAAAATTGTTGTTTATCTTTAGGTACTATAAAAGCTACTGCTGAGAAATCTGTCATCGGTGATTGTGCAATAGATGTCAAATTCGTGATCATCTTTAATGACGTCTCAGGTGAATAATGTTTGTATTTCATTCCAGGTGCTATTGGTTGTGATGTATTATTATAATTTGATTCAACTACACTGTTAGGTATCACTTGTTCAATCATCGTTGTAGTAATTGAACCGGGACGAGCAATTTTAAATGGAAACGATGTACAATCTAAAACTGTACTTTCTAATCCTTCTTCACTTTGATTAGCTTGAATTATGCCATCTATTCTACCATTCAAATCATGATATACATGTTCAAAAGTCGTTGGCGAAGGTCTACCACTTAGGTTAGCACTTGGAGCAGCCAAAGGTTCATTAATCGCTTGTAAAATTTGTCTACCAACTGAATGACTCGGCATTCTAACAGCTACAGACTCAAGTCCACCAGTCACTTTTGAACATAGGTAACCTTCTTTTAACGGTAAAATAAATGATATAGGTCCTGGCCAAAATGCTGTCATCAATTCAATGACTCTAGGATCAATGTTATAAGTAAAATCATGTAATTGTTTCATGTCATGTATATGTACAATAAGCGGGTTATCGGATGGTCTACCTTTTGCTTCATATATTTTGCTCACAGCTTGCTCATCTTTGGCATTAGCTGCTAAGCCATAGACTGTTTCAGTTGGCAAACCTATCAATCCACCTTGTTCAACAACGCTTTTAATCTCCTTAATATCTGGGTGTTGCGTTACATCATTATGAAATGCTCTCATATCCCATATTTTTGTTTTCATACATAACCACACCTTTCTTTTCAATCATAATATAATACAAAGAGGTTAAGACAATAAAGTTTACGATTCAATACAAACAATATACAACAATGTTGTTAAAATTATTTGTTATACAAGTATACTCACAGAAACATACAGTAATAGTTACTAATTTAAAATACTGTAAAGAGCTACTTTTATTGCGAATCTAGCTACCAGCGCACTGTATAGTGTACCAGAGCTTAACTTTTGTCCCAACCTCTTATTAATCATCATTACCATTTAAATGACACAATTCTATCGTGACCATTAATATCTTGCACTATATGCACATCTTTATCAGGATACTTCTGCAGAATTATATTTTTTAAAGTAGTTCCTTGTTGGTAACCTATTTCAAAGACCACCACGCCATTTGTCTTCATGACTAGTGGCAAATCATCGATTATTGATTCATAAACAGCATAACCATTATGTTCAGCGAATAGTGCTTGGTGTGGTTCGAACTTTGTGACAGTGCTCTCCATGGATGACATTTCACTTTTAGCAATATACGGTGGATTAGATATCAAACCATCGAGTTTAATATCTTCTGCAATTAATGGTTTTAGGGCATCTCCATGTAAAAATTGAATGTCCACTTTATGCTTTTCTGCATTACATCGTGCAATTTGGAGCGCATCTAAACTTAAATCAGTTGCTATAATTTGCAAATCAGGTTGCTCTTTAGCCATTGAAACTGCTAATGCTCCACTACCTGTCCCTATATCTGCCACAGTTTGTCCATTCTTCAAATTTTTTAAAAAATGTACCATAACTTCTTCTGTTTCAGGTCTTGGAATCAAACAATTACTATTCACTTCAAAATCTCTACCATAAAAACTAGCAAAACCAACAATGTATTGAATTGGTTCGCCAATAAGCATTCTTTGCAAAGCTAAATCAAATTTCATGATATCGGTTTTAGACATCTCATCATACATATGAACGACAAAATCTGTTCTAGTCCAATGAAATACATCTAGTAATAACCACTCTGCTCGTGTTTGTTCATACCCTTTTTGCTGCGCTAAATGTATCGCTTCATCTAATTTATCTTTATAATTCACCATTATTTAGTTCTTTCAACTTCTCAGTTTGTTCAGATAAAGTTAATGCATCTATAATTTCTTCTAAATGACCTTCCATAATTTGATTTAATTTTTGTAAAGTTAAACCAATACGGTGATCAGTTACACGACTTTGAGGATAGTTATATGTACGAATACGTTCTGAACGATCACCAGTACCTACAGCTGATTTACGTTGAGAAGCATACTTTTGTTGTTCTTCTTGAACTTTCATATCATATAATCTTGCTTTCAATACTTTCATTGCTTTTTCTCTGTTTTGAATTTGTGACTTTTCAGAAGAAGTAGCAATAACACCTGTTGGTAAATGGGTAATACGCACAGCTGAGTCTGTAGTGTTAACGTGTTGTCCGCCGGCACCACTTGAACGATAAGTATCAATTTTTAAGTCTTCATTTCTAATTTCAATTTCAACATCTTCAACTTCTGGTAATACAGCAACAGTAGCTGTAGAAGTATGGATTCTACCACCTGATTCTGTTTCTGGGACGCGTTGAACGCGATGTGCACCATTTTCAAATTTCAATTTACTATAAGCACCATGTCCAGAAACTTGGAAACTGATTTCTTTATAACCACCGTGATCACTTTCAGAGGCTTCCACGATTTCTGTTTTAAACCCTTGAGATTCAGCATATTTTGAATACATGCGCATAAGATCACCAGCAAAAATAGCAGCTTCATCGCCACCTGCTGCAGCTCTAATTTCTACAATAACGTCTTTGTCATCATTAGGATCTTTAGGAATTAATAAGAATTTCAGTTCTTCTTCAATTGATGGAATTTCATCTTTTAAAGCACTACTCTCTTCTTTTAACATTGCTATTTCTTCTTTATCATCTGTTTCATTTAACATATCTTCAATATCTACTAATTCTTCTTTTTTAGCTTTATAACTTCGATATACATCAACTGTTTTTTGTAAATCTGCTTGTTCTTTTGAATATTTACGTAATTTATCTGAATCATTTACAACATCTGGATCACTTAATAATTCATTTAATTGTTCATATCTCTCTTCTACTATATCTAACTGATCAAACATTATAATTCCTCCTTATTGTTGTCACTAGGTGCTACTATATGATGTGCACGACAACGTGGCTCATAACTTTCATTGGCACCAACTAAGATAATTGGATCATCTATTTTCGCTGGTTTACCATCTATCAATCTTTGCGTTCTACTTGAAGACGAACCACAAACTGCACAAACTGCTTGTAATTTTGTTACTTGTTCACTAACAGCCATCATTTTAGGCATTGGTTCAAAAGGCTCTCCTCTAAAATCCATGTCTAGTCCTGCAACTATTACTCGATGTCCATCTGACGACAATCTTTCAGCAATATTTACTATTTCATCATCAAAAAATTGTACCTCGTCTATCCCTATTACATCAACATCTGATAAATCATGCATCATTATTTCACGTGCACTAGATATATTAATCGCTTCAATGGCATTACCATTATGAGAGACCACTTTTTCTTTATGATAACGATCATCTATGGCCGGTTTAAAGACCACAACTTTTTGTTTAGCGTAAATGCCTCTTCTTAATCGTCTAATTAATTCTTCTGATTTACCACTAAACATACTTCCTGTGATACATTCAATCCAACCAGAATGGTAAGTTTCATACATTGCGAGTTCCACCTTTTTTCAAAACATAATCGTCTTATTATATCATATTTCAAATATTCATAAATGGCTTTTTACTAAATATCATTTGCAATATTTCTATATATTTATTATGTATATTTCTAATCAAATAATGTTCTCTACCAAATTGGACTGATACATAATTATTTACTTTTTATAAATCAGTCCTAGAAATGAGAGAACCATAAAAAAATAATAACCATAAAAAAACTGCCTACGTACCTATAATAGGTTGTAGACAGATCAAAATCCATATAATTAGTTGTCTGATTTAAGACCGAATTTTTTGTTGAAACGTTCCACACGTCCATCCGCAGCAGCGAATTTTTGACGTCCTGTGTAGAATGGATGTGAATCAGATGAGATATCTAAGCGAATAACTGGATATTCTTTGCCATCTTCCCATTCCATCATTTCAGAAGTCGTTTTTGTAGAACCACTTAAGAATTTAAAGTTTGTTGTAGTATCTAAAAAGATTACTTGATGATACTCAGGATGAATTCCTTGTTTCATTATTTTCAGCTCCTTTGCCCTGAACCATCTGGAACAGAGTTATTTGTGAGTTTTTACCCGATACTGTGTAATTATAATGGTAATTAATATAAAACGCAAGTCATTATCTAATGTTTCTTAAATTATTGGTCGACCAGTTTTTGTACTTTCTTCTGCAGATTTTTGTAATTGTTTAAAGAAGTCTGCGTTATTTTTAGAGCGTTTAAGTTTACGAATAAATCTTTCTGTAAAATCAGTCGAATCAGTAAATAAATTACGTAATTGCCATAATGTATCTAGTTCAGCCTTAGTAATTAATAATTCTTCTTTACGTGTTGAGCTTCTACCGATATCAATTGCTGGGAATATACGACGTTCTGATAATTTACGATCTAAATGTAATTCCATATTACCTGTACCTTTAAACTCTTCGTAAATCATATCGTCCATTCGTGAGCCTGTTTCTACTAGGGCAGTCGCTAAAATAGTTAAACTACCACCAGCTTCGATATTTCTTGCTGCACCAAAGAATGCTTTAGGTTTGTGTAAAGAGGCAGGATCCAAACCACCTGATAAAGTTCGACCACTTGGTGGTATAACTAAGTTGTATGCTCTAGCTAACCTAGTTATTGAATCCATTAAAATAATAACGTCTTCTCCAATTTCAACAAGTCTTTTTGCTCGTTCAAGTAATAATTCTGCAACTTTGACATGGTGTTCAGGTGGTTCATCAAACGTTGAATGTACAACTTCTGCAGATTCCACTGAACGTTCAATGTCTGTTACCTCTTCAGGACGCTCGCCGACTAATAAAATGAACAACTTAGCATCTGGTTTATTAATACTTATCGCATTAGCAATTTCTTTTAATAGTGACGTTTTACCTGCTTTTGGTGGTGCTACAATTAAACCACGTTGTCCTAAACCAATCGGTGTCACTAAGTCCATAATTCTCGTTGAATAGCTTGTTGAGTCAGTTTCTAATAATATTCTTTCATCTGGATATAGCGGTGTTAACGCTTGGAAATGAGGTCGTCTTTTTACTTCTTCTGCATTATGATCATTAACAAAATCTACTTGTAATAATCCATAATATTTTTCATTATCCTTAGGTTTTCTTACTTTCCCCGTTACTTTATCACCACGTTTGATTTCGAAACGACGAATTTGACTAGCGGAGATATAAATATCTTTTTCACCTTTAGAATAATTTACTGTACGTAAAAAACCATAACCATCTGGTTGGATATCGTCTAAAATACCTTCCATATAGTAGTTACCGTCTTTTTCCATTTGAGCTTCCATAATGGCTAACACGAGTTCTTTTTTATTTAATTTACTATAATTTGATAACTTAAGTGTCTTTGCTTTTTGAGTGAGTTCCTTAGTAGTGTAATTCTTGTACAGTTCGTGGAATGATTCATACTGAGGAGATGTACGTTCTCTTTCAGGCATATATTTTACACCCATTTCATTATTTTTTAGTTGGTAAGTAGTAAGATAAGCTTCAGTAAAATAGCACAATTCACCATTTTATAATATTTAGCTTAATCTGTTATAAATACATCAATAACTATAGCAAATTTTCATTTTAATTACAAAATAATTTTCAAAAGCCAAATAATTATAAGTAAATAATGAATTTCTGAATTATAGTTAGTTACTAGTAAAAAAGTAAGCTATCGAAAGATTACTTTTATCTTTCAATAGCTTGATATTGTAAAATTCATTCAAATATCTTATGACTACGTTAACGATATCCTATTTGTAGTACCCAGCAATTGATTTAACTTCTAGGAATTCTTCGATACCATAGTCGCCCCATTCGCGTCCTAAGCCAGATTGTTTATATCCGCCAAATGGTAAGTCAGGTTTTCTACCTGCCTCATTAATTTCAACTGTCCCTGCTTCAATTGAGCGTGCTACCTTACGTAATGTTTCTTGATCATTACCGATGACATAACCTGCTAAGCCATATTTTGTATCATTGGCAATCGCAATTGCTTCATCTACATCGTTATATGTGATAACTGACATTACAGGGCCAAAAATTTCTTCTTGAGCGATAGTCATATGATTATCTACATTGATAAAGATTGTTGGTCTAGCAAAATATCCTTTTTCAAGTCCTTCTGGTTTACCAGGACCACCATAGAATAATTCAGCACCTTCTTGGATACCTTTATCTATATAACTTTGAACTTGATCAAATTGTTTTTTACTAATGATTGGACCAACTTGAGTTCCTTCTTGTCGTGGATCGCCAACACGTACTTGGCTAAATTGTTGTTTTAATTCAGTTAAAAATTCTTCTTTAATACTATTTGGCACTAACACACGTGTACCAGCTGTACAAACTTGACCTGTATTATTAACAACTTTACCAGTTGTCGCTTTAGCAGCTTCTTTAATATCTACATCATCTAAAACGATATATGGAGATTTTCCACCTAATTCAAGTGATACTTTTTTAAAATCAGTAGCTGCTTTTTCCATAATTTTAGAACCTGTTGGACCTGAACCTGTGAATGACATCATGCGTACTTTTGGATGTTCACTTAATGGATTACCAACACCTTCACCGTCACCATTAACTAAGTTAAATACACCTTTAGGCACTCCAACTTTATCAAAGATTTCAGCTAATATAACTGCTGCAAATGGTGTTTCTTCTGAAGGTTTTAAGACGACAGGACTACCAGAAGCAAATGCTGCCGCTAATTTTAATGATGTTTGATTTGTAGGGAAGTTCCAAGGTGTGACTAAACCTGATACACCAATTCCTTCTTTAACAACTAAATCATCTCCACGACGTTCTTCAAAATTAAATGTATCTAAGGCATCTCTTGCTGCTGCAAAATGATTTAATCCCATTTGATAATGAACACGTTCAGACATTTCAAGTGGCGCACCTAATTCATCTGTAATAGCTTGAACGATATCATCTTTTCTATTTTCATACTCTTTGACAATTTTATCTAATAATTGTTGTCTTTCTTTCACTGACGTATGACGGAATTCTAAATAGACATTATGTGCCGCCTCTACTGCATCGTCAACATCTTGTTTATTACCTTTAGCAACTTTGCCAATTACTTCTTCATTCGCTGGATTAATGACGTCGATTGTGTCATTACTATGACTATCGACCCATTCACCATTAATATATTGTTTAGTATAATTTCTCATTTGTCTTTCACTCCTCAAGAATGATTTACTTTCTGTTTAACCATTATGCTGTTTATTCAAACATCATGGTCATTATCATACGTTTAATCTCTTGATATTGAAAATAATATGACTTATCAAAATCATAACAGTTATATTTGCACTTAGTTATTTTTCATAATAAAAAAAGTTACTTCCGATTCATATTACTGAGTCGAAAATAACTTTCAAATTTATAGCATTACTTAGCAGTTTCTTCTTGTGTTGCAGATAAATCCACATAATTTTGTGCCCATTCTTCAATAGGATGCAATGCTTGCGCAAGTGCCTGCCCTTTTTCAGTTAAGACATAGATAATTGCTACAGGACTTGTTGAAATGATTCTTTTTTCAACTAACTGCCAATCTGCTAATTCTGATAATTTGATACTAAGCGCACGTGGCGTAATCGTTTTTAAATCTCTCTTCATATCGGAAAAGTGTGCTGAATTGTCATTACATCTTGAGAGATAATTAATGATTAATCCATTCCAACTTCTACCAAGTATTTTGAAAGTTTCTTCAAGATACGGACATACTTCCATCATCTTCACCTCTCATACAAAATTGAAATAGAATGTAATATGACATTCTTGTTTGAAGTATATTTATTATACCACAAAACACACGCTTATTTATACTGTTTCAGTCCAAATATCTGCACCAAGTGATTTTAAATGTTCAACAATGTCAGTGTAACCACGATAAATATGATTAACGTTGTATATAGTAGTGATACCTTCAGCAATTAAACCAGCAATAATAAGACAAGCACCTGCTCTTAAATCACTAGCGTATACTTCTGCACCTTTAAGAGATGAAGGTTTAATTGTAGCAGTGCCTTCGTCTACTTCAATATTAGCTCCCATACGTTGTAATTCATCTACATGCTTAAAACGTTCTGGATATATCGTATCTGTGACAAATGACGGACCATCAGCCATAAATAATAATGGTGTTATAGGTTGCTGTAAATCAGTCGCAAAACCTGGATAAACTAAAGTTTTAACGTCAACATAATGATAAGGTGTGCTTTTTTTGATGATAACTCGTTCATCTTCTACATCTATTTTAACACCTAACTCAACAAGTTTAGCTATTAGTGTTTCAACATGTTTAGGAACAATATTATTTAACACCATTTCTTCACCACTTGCAGCTGCTATACACATATATGTCCCTGCTTCAATACGATCAGGTATAACTTGATATTCAGAACCGTGTAACTTCTCAACACCAGTAATTTTGATTGTTGACGTACCAGCACCTTTGATATTAGCACCCATACTAGTTAAGAAGTTTGCTACATCAACAACTTCTGGTTCTTTAGCAGCATTTTCTATTACTGTTTGTCCAGTGGCATGTACAGCAGCTAACATAATATTAATTGTTGCACCTACACTTACCATATCTAAAAAGATATGTGCACCTTTTAACTCTTTCGCTTCAATTTTCATCGATGTTTCACTAGATTCATCTATTTCTGCACCCAATGCTTTAAATCCTTTAATATGCTGATCTATAGGACGTGGCCCAAGTGGACAGCCACCTGGTAAGCCTATAACACATTTCTTAAAGCGACCTAACATCGCACCCATCATATAGTAAGAAGCTCTTAATGATTCGACTTTATTATTAGGTAGAGGTGCATTCTCAATTTCAGTGGTATCTACATTTAATTCAGTACCATTTAGCTCTGTTTTGATATTTAAATCTTCTAGTAAACTTACCAATGTCTCAACATCAGAGATTTGTGGCAAACCTTGCACTTTAACTTGTCCATGAGCTAATAATGTTGCAGGTATAATTGCTACGGCACTATTTTTGGCACCACTAATATTTACTTCCCCATTAAGAGTACGTCCACCTCTTATTTTAATAACCTCTTGAGCCATATCATTTTCTCCTTTGTCCGTTACTTTTTAAATTTTTGCATTATTAGCATTATAAATTAATTGCGCTTTGTTTGTAAAATACTTTATTTTGAACTACAAATTTAACAATAATTTATATAGTAATAAATATCATATTTTTAATATATGGTTTAATCTCATTTATTGCCATAGTCTTTAGACTGATATTTAATAATAAATACATAAAAGCCTTAAATTATTAGTAATTCTATATTCCCAGCTAATATTATTCACAATAATTATATCATAAAAAAATTATAGTATCGTAAATTGTGATAAAGAAAAGGTGATTATGGCTACTTTGCTAGACAATACGCCAATTAATGTGTCGCTAATTTCATTTTTTGAAGCAATACTAATTCAAAAATGTTTGGAATATTAATAATAAAATGAATCAAAAAAAGGAAAAAGGCATTAAAATATATCAACTTGATACATTTTAATGCCTAAAATTTATTTAAGAAATAATTATCTTAATATTTTTGCAATGTAATGAATGATTGATCATCCAATACATTTATAATATTTAAAAGTGATTATTTAGCACGGTTAGAAGTACCGAACTCTTTAATTTTACCTTTAACTGTTTCTTTGATCGCTTCGCGAGCTGGTCCTAAGTATTTACGTGGGTCATAAACAACTTTGTCGTTGTCTAAAACTTCACGAACTGCTTTAGCTGAAGCAATTTGGTTTTCAGTGTTTACGTTAATTTTAGCTGTACCAAATGGAATAGCTTTTTGGATGTCTTTAGTTGGGATACCAGTACCACCATGTAATACTAATGGTAAACCAGTTGAAGCACCGATTTCTTCCATTTCTTTAAATCCTAATTTTGGTTCACCTTTGTAAGGTCCGTGTACTGAACCTAAAGCTGGAGCTAATGCGTCAATGCCAGTTTTTTCAACTAACTCTTGACATTCTTTAGGATCTGCATAAATAACGCCGTCAGCAACTACGTCATCTTCTTGTCCACCAACAGTACCTAACTCAGCTTCAACAGAAACACCTTTATCGTGTGCGTAATCAACTACTTTCTTAGTAGTTGCTACGTTTTCTTCGAATGGGCTGTGTGAAGCATCAATCATAACTGATGTGAAACCAGCGTCGATTGCTTCTTTACATTTGTCAAAACTTGAACCATGGTCTAAATGAATAGCTACAGGTACAGTAATGTTTAAGTCATGCATTAAACCTTCTACCATTTTAACAACTGTGTAGAAACCACTCATATAACGAGCAGCACCTTCAGAAACACCTAAAATTACAGGTGCATTTTCTTCTTGTGAAGCTTCTAAAATTGCTTGTGTGAATTCTAAGTTATTAATATTGTATTGTCCTACTGCATAACCATTTTCTTTTGCATCAATTAACATTTCTTTCATTGAAACTAAAGGCATGAAAGTTCCTCCTTGAGTGCTTGTGCACGTATTTTTCAAAGTAATTATAACAAAGATTATGCATGATTGCATTTAAATATACAATAATAAATTTGCATTTTTCAAAAAATGCGATAGCTATAATAAATGCAAACGTATACATTATTATAAAATTTAAGTCGTTGCATTATAAGTTTCCATTATTTACAATTATTGAGTAAACAGAACGGAGGATATAAATGTCAAAAATTTTACACACACAACTTATTGGTATTTTTAATAGACTAGAAGATCAGTCCTTAGAAATTCAAATGGCAGCACAATGTTTAATGCAAGCAATTGGCGGAGAAGGCTATGTTTACATCAAAGGTTATGATGATTTACAATTTTTCGAAACATTTATATTACACAGTCATGAAAAAATGGACTCAAGTCGCACACTAAGAGATATTGAACACTTTAATACTATAGATTCGACGGATCGCGTATTACTATTTGCCCCAGAGTATACTGATGACGTTGCTAATGATTTGCAGCAACTCGTCGAACAAGATATTGACGTCGTATTAATTTGTAATAAACCTAAGTCTGATAACTTCCCTGACCATTTAGTTCATTTTATTAATTTATCTACACCAAGACCAATCGTTTATACAGAAGATTACGACAAAATTGTTCAACCTCATGCTATAGCATTAAATTATATTTATTACGATATTTATACACAAATGTTTGAAATGACTAGAGATTTAGAACTTTGAAATACTCTCTATTGATGTTATAACATCATGATAAAAAACTTGGCTCATTATTATTAAATATTGGTTCTCTCCCAAATTGGCCTGATATATAATTATTTTAAATTATTTACTTTTTATTTATCAGTCCTAAAAAAAGAGAACCTAAATATTAAAGACCGACTTCATCACTATTGTATAACGATGAAGTCGGTCTATTTTTCTAAAATATATTATTTAGATTGTTGGTGTTTTAATGATGCTTCAATAAATGCTTTAAAAATTGGGTGTGGACGGTTTGGTCTTGATAAAAATTCTGGGTGGAATTGACAAGCAACAAAGAAGTCGTTAGCAGGAATTTCTATCATTTCTACAAGACGTCCATCTGGGCTTGTACCAGAAATAACCATACCGTTTGCTTCTAATTGTTCTCTATAGTCATTGTTAAATTCATAACGATGACGATGTCTTTCTTCTATTTCAGCTTTACCATAAATATCTTGTGCTAAAGTGTCTTCTTTAATTGAACATGGATATAAACCTAAGCGTAACGTTCCACCTAAATCTTCGATGTCTTTTTGTTCAGGAAGTAAGTCAATGATTGGATATGGTGTTGCTGGATCTAATTCTGCTGAATGCGCACCTTCATATCCTAAGACATTTCTAGCAAACTCAACAGTTGCTAATTGCATACCAAGACAAATACCAAAGTATGGTACATTGTTTTCTCTAGCATACTTGATTGCACTGATTTTACCTTCACTAGCACGGTAACCAAATCCACCAGGTACTAAAATGCCATCCACATCAGCTAAATATTCTGCTACATTTTCATCAGTAACATTACTTGAATCAATCCATCGTACTTCAATATCCTTAGCAAATGGATAACCAGCATGTTTTAATGATTCAACTACTGATAAATATGCATCTTGTAAGCTAACATATTTACCTACAAGTCCAATAGTAATTTTACCATCTAGATTATTAACAATATCTAATAAATGTTTCCACTCATCAAGTTGTGTATCGTATTTAGCGTTAAGTTGTAAACGTTTAATAACTATATCATCCATATTTTGTTGGCTTAATTGTAACGGAATTTCATATAGTGAATCTGCATCGCGACATTCAATAACACTTTCTTTATTAATATCACAGAATAATGCAATTTTATCTTTAAGATCTTGAGTCATTTCATACTCAGTTCTAACCACGATTAAATCTGGCTGAATACCTAAACCTCTTAATTCTTTAACACTATGTTGTGTTGGTTTAGTCTTCATTTCACCAGCAGCTTTAATATATGGTAATAATGTACAATGCACGTACATGACATTCTCTTTACCTAAATCACTGCGTATTTGACGAATCGCTTCAATAAACGGTAAAGATTCAATATCCCCAGTTGTCCCACCAATTTCAGTAATGACAACATCAGCATTTGTACTCTCGCCCGCTAATAACAAACGTTCTTTAATCTCATTTGTAATATGAGGAATTACTTGAACTGTTCCACCTAAATAATCACCACGTCGTTCTTTTTTCAATACGTGTGAGTATACTTTTCCAGCTGTAACATTTGAAAATTTATTTAAATTAATATCGATAAATCTTTCGTAATGACCTAAGTCTAAATCTGTTTCTGCACCATCATCAGTAACAAATACTTCACCGTGTTGATAAGGACTCATTGTTCCTGGGTCAACATTTAAATATGGATCGAATTTTTGAATTGTTACATTTAGACCTCTATCTTTTAATAATCTACCTAGAGAAGATGCTGTGATTCCTTTCCCTAGAGATGAAACTACGCCACCTGTTACAAAAATAAATTTTGTCATATCCTGACCTCCTAATTATTAAAGGGAATGCTTCCTCATCAATTGTAAAAATCATGTATTTCAGTTATTATCATTAAACTCAATACAATACTATGTAATGGTTAATCATATTAATAGCACGTTTAACTCACATTATAAATTAAACAGCATATATTGAAATTCATCACAATACAATCTTAGCTTCTGAGTTATCATAGAATGATTTACTCATTTAAATAAAAAAACGCTCCCTCTCACAAATATTGTAAGGGGAGCGTATAAATTTTATACACGTGTCCTATTTAAAGGAGCCCGAATAAAATTTTATCATCTTTCGCTTAAAAGTCAATTATTAAATTTAATCGTTAAAATCTTCTTCGTCTTCAAACGCTTCTTCATCTTCTTCTAATTCATCTTCATCGTCTTCTTCAATAACGATATCTGCATGATTAATTTCTTCTTCAACAGGCTCATCTTCTGGATCATTTAATGTTTCTTGATCATCAGTTTCAGCTGGGATATCATCATCGTCATCTAATTCATCTTCACCTAATAATTTAAGATTTTGATCTTCTTCGTCATCATCATCTAAAATATCAAATTTTTGAATTGTAGGCGCTATTTTTTCTTCAATATCGTCAACTGAATACCAATCACGTAATCCCCATAAATTTTCACCAACATTTAAGAAACGGCCATCCGTATTTAAGTCAGTATAAAATTGTACGACACGTGTTTCGATATCTTCATATTCATAATCACCTAACGCTCTAAACTCATCGATGATATCATATAAGTTCATTGTTTCGCCTTTATCATTTAATAAAGTATAAGCCATATCGATAAATGATTTCTCATCAACCATTTCTTTTGTATAATCTTGAATTTTCATTGCCCAATACTTCCTTTCAAAGGATATTATCTTAATTTATACGTTTTAATTCATTTATATATAGTAACAAAACTAAATTATAAATGACAATATGATATTTCGCAATCACTGTTAATAATTTAAATACTTTTCATAAACGACATAGTCTTCAGTTTGTTCTATTTCAACAAAATTACTATTAATACATAATGCTTTAAATTCATTATTCTGTCCAAATAAAATCATAGACATAACTGTTAAGTTATCATAATTTTTTCGTAAATATGTAGGTAGTTGACGCAAGGCGCTTGAACCTATACCGTTAAAACGATATGTTTTATCTACTTCAATAGCTTCAATATTCATACGTGAACCATCTTGTTTAAGTGCAATGAAACCCACCTTGTTGTCGTCGATAATTAAGTTGATAATATGTACATTCGTTATATCTGACCGACTTTCTTCAACTAATCGTAAAGAAGACACATGTTTAGAATCTAAATCTAAATAATATAACCTTTCTTTTCCAATTGGGCCTTCCTCTTTGGTTGCTGTATGCATGAATCCGCCACGTTCATATAAATTCCACGCGTTATCATTTTCAGCATCGACAACCAAATATAAATGATTAAAATCTGGAAATAATTGTTGTACATATTGTGGTAACGACATCATAATTTTTGTACCATAACCATATCCTTGAAAACGTTCATTAATTGATAATGAACGAATATAAACTACATTTTCAGGTGTATCATACCCCTCATGTTGATAATATTGATGTAGCACGAAGAAACCTACAACATCACCTTGATCATTTATAGCAACATTAGCTATTCTATCTGGATCTTGTAATGCATCGTCAATTACCGTTTTGGGTAGCGACGAATATATTTGTTGTCTGTCATTTAATTCAAACGCATTAATTTGAGCACGATACTGTTCATCAAATGCTTTTAAAGTTATACCTTCAAAATGTAATGTTTTATCCATATTCATTGTAATATCCCCTATCGTTTCAATTGTTTAAAACCCCATTTAATTGTAACCATCTTAATAAAATATTACTATTACTTACCCATATTCTCGAGCCTTTATACACCATTAAAAGTTGCGCCTGAGACAAAAAGCATTTTACATTTAATTTAAAGTGTTTGGCAGTAACTGTCTGGTTTTCAAAGCGTTGATAAATCACCATTCTGAAAACCTAGTCAGTCTTGCCGGGGTGGGATGACGAAATAAATTTATTTCTATCTCACTCCCAACTTCTATGCTAAATTGTCAACTTCCTCTTGTAATTTAGCTATTTTACTATACTATTATTTAAGAATATAAATAATAAGGTGGGAATAGTATGAAAGTTGGCATTGATGCTGGAGGTACGTTAATCAAGATCGTTCAAGAGCAAGATAACCAACGTTTTTATAGTACTGAATTAACTAAAGATATAGATAAAGTTATTGAATGGCTAAACCAACAAACTATTGAACAAATAAGTCTAACTGGTGGCAATGCTGGAATAATTGCTGAAAATATATCTCAGCCTAGTCAAATTCATGTTGAATTCGATGCAGCATCTAAAGGTTTAAGTATGTTACTTAAAGATCAAGGTCATGATATATCACAATACATATTTGCCAATGTCGGAACTGGTACGTCATTACATTATTTTGATGGTCACGAACAACGACGTGTTGGTGGTATTGGAACTGGTGGCGGTATGATTCAAGGTTTAGGTTACTTATTAACACAATTGACTGATTACACTGAACTGACTAACCTTGCGCAACATGGCGATAGAAATACCATTGATTTAAAAGTAAAACATATTTATAAAGATACGGAACCACCTATTCCTGGTGATTTAACCGCTGCAAATTTTGGTAATGTATTACATCATTTAGATGCTGATTTTAATGCAAGTAATAAACTGGCATCAGTTATCGGAGTTGTTGGCGAGGTTATCACTACTATGGCGATTACCGTCGCACGCGAGTTTAATACTGATAATATTGTCTATATTGGTTCATCGTTTAACAATAATCAATTATTACGCGAAGTAGTAGAAGATTATACAGTCTTAAGAGGATGCAAACCATTTTATATTGAGCATGGTGCATTTTCTGGCGCAATTGGGGCTTTATATTTAAATCAATAAAATCTAAGTGCATAGTAAAAACCATGACTAAACGATATACTTACGAAACATCGAGTCATGGTTTTATTTTTATAATATTAAAATGTTAGTTCATTAGAAAGTTTTTGAGCTGAAATAACTGTACCTACTACACCTGATTTCAAATCAATAGCAACTGCTTTATTATCATCTCGTAATTCATCTAACCAGTCGCTAAATACAGAACCTTCTATTGTGATTAAGTCACACTCTTCAAAATCTTCATCACGAACTTTTGCTGCTCTATTCTTAATACTCCATACTGGCATTATATATGGTTTTTCATTTTCATCATCATTTTCACTAATAAGAATAAATTGCTTATACCCTTTTTTAGTTAAACCATATACTTCATCATATTTAGCAACATCTTGTACAAATTCTTTGATACGAATTTTATCTAATTCAGTCATTAATTCTTGTGTTACATTAACAACATTTACTAATATTCCATCATCTTCTGAAGTATGATTTATCAGTACTTTATCTTGATCATCAAACAAATCATCTAGCTCGTAAGTCGCGAAACGATCGACATCCATTCTTACTACTTTATCAAATGGAACTTGTTCATTTGTCAGGTAAGATGTTGCCATTTCTTCATCTGTCCATACAGCAACATAAGATACACCTTCGTAATCTAAACGGACTAGTCGCTTATTTTTAGAGGCAAAATAGATATATTCATTTATTAATATATCTCTAAAAAACGAATACGTTTTATATGACATCATAGACCCTCACTTTTTTATAATCATTACTTCAAATACTAAATGACACAATCTTTATAGTCAATGTTATGTTAAAACATTTATTTCCATTATCATAATATTGAACATTACAAAAAAATGACGGCTAGCACGATAATAACTTTTAAAAAATGTGTCAATATAAAATCGAGTAGCCAATCACCGTAATGAATAACGTATGATTGGCTTTATAGTTAGTTGTTATTTGTGATATCTGCTAAAAATTGTTGTTCTTTGCGAATAATCTCATCTTTAGAGTCACCGTGCCAAATACATCCAAATCTCGAATTGACTTTATCTTTACCATACCAATCACCATCATAATATGATAAAGGATATAATACGCCCTGCTTAATGTAACGTAAAATGGTTTGGAAAAAGTGTTCATTATCACCTTGAGAATGGTAACTATAAAATTTTTGATACCCTTGTTTTAATTCTTTAGATAACAATAACATGCTTGTTGAACCATTTTGTCTAAAATTTAAATCAATAGCATAGACGTTATCATTGTCATCTAACAATAAATCAAAACCTGCTATACCAAAAAAGCCATGATTAACACCGATTTCCATAATATGTCTTCCTGCTTCAATCACATGTTGTGGTACTTCTTGCGCATTTTCATTACCATTATAAAAACCATAACGATCTGTTAATTGTGTCGCAGAACCGATATATTGAATACCTATTTCTTCTGAATAAGCAAACTGTACACAATAATTTTGTCGTTCATTAATTTTTTGTTCAATTATTAGTGACTCTGTTTCATCAGTTGCTTCTTGTATACGTTGAGTAGCTTTAGCTAAATCTTCGTCATTATAACAAATCATCACGCCATAACCACCAGCAGTTGGCAAATCATCCCCTGGTTTAATAACAAATGGATAATCCCAATGCTTAATACGTTGTTCGAAATCTTCAATGGCTACGATTTCTCTATTAGGAAGATACTTGCCATCAGTCCATTCTGGAATTCGCGCTTTATTATTTAATGCTACAAAGACATCCTTATCAAGCGCATAATACTTTTTATTTAAAATCGTTTCGTCATGTATATATTGAAAATATAATTTTTTATGTTGTTCGTATGCTAATTTTTGAATCAACTGCTCATATGATTGTTGATTATTAAATGTATATATCTGTTGTGGTACTTCTTTATTTATCGCCTTAAATAGTATGTCAAGTTTATCTGTAACACTTGCTTCATGAACAATGACAGGAAACTGATTGGCAATTAGTAATTCTCTGCCAGTCAAAAAGTTAGATTGATGTTCATCTGGTTTTAACCATGGATTAGATATATATGATGGTCTTGATGAATAAACAACATCTTCATTATATAAATCACTTAGAGTTAATAAAGGCTCATAAATTGTATTAGTCATTACTTCCCATTCCCTTTCACATGTGCATGCTCATCTTTTATTTCTTTTAATAATTGCGGGTGCTCAATTAGCTCCAAACTCATTAACACCATTATCTTTGCACCATTGATTAAAGCTTGATCACCATGTACACTAGCTGCTGCTTCTCTAAAACGGTGTGTATGTCCAACTAAATTTCTAGAACCTATTTTAATATGTGGATGTATAGTCGGAACGATGTGACTAACATTACCCGTATCTGTAGAGCCATAACCAAAATCATCATCAATGACTGCTTCTCCAATCTCTACAGCATATTTTTCAAATAAATCATCAAGTTTAGGTGCTTTGATAAATTCATTTACGCCATTTTGAATTGGTCCAAATTCATAATCACAACCTGTTTGTATTGCTGCTCCTTTAGCAATTTGCTTAACTTTTTCAGTTAAGATATCTAATTCCTTTCTCGTCATTGCACGTGTATAAAAACGTGCATGAGTATAATCAGGAATAATGTTTGCAGCTTGACCACCATCAAGTATGACACCATGAACACGTTGATCTTTTTTAATATGTTGTCTTAATTGTGCTACGCCATTGAAATAACTGATCATGGCATCAAGGGCATTTAAAGCTTCATCCGCATTTTCAGAGGCATGAGCACTTTTACCATAAAATTTAACGTCTAGAACATCTACAGCCAAAGTATTAATGGTCTTATATGTTTCATTGCCCGGATGTATCATTAAAGCAACATCAATTTGATCAATAATGCCAGCTTTAACATAAGATGCTTTAGCACTACCATTTTCCCCACCTTCTTCAGCTGGGCAACCAAGTACGACAATTTTCCCTCCTATACGATCAATCACTTGTTTTAATGCAATCCCTGCTAAGACACTTGCAGTACCAATAATATTATGTCCGCACGCATGTCCTAAACCTGGTAATGCATCGTATTCAGCAAGAAATCCGATTGCTGGACCTGGTTTATCTGCTTCATATGTTGCAATAAACCCTGTCGCATGACCCGCAATATCTGTTTCAATATCAAAATTGTTATCTTTAAGTTGATCAATTAAAATACGTGAAGCAAATATTTCTTCGTTACCTAACTCTGGTCGTTCATGTATTCTATGACTTATTTCAATATACTTATATTTATTTGTCTCTATATAATCTAATAGTTGTTGTTTTATTTCCATTTTATAAAATCTCCCTTTTCCGCCCTATATATCATTAAATCAATATGTCATTGAGTTGTTTAAAATTAATTATTACTTATTCTATCGGTTTTGTTCATAGATGTCATCTAATTTTTCGTTTATTTACTAAATTTTCTAACAATTCAAAAGACTAAGGTACTTTTTAAGTATTCAAATTGTAAATTTAGGAAGCTATTGATACAATCAACATATTATCAATACTTTAGTTTATTGCTTATTTATATAGGAGGAATTAACAATGACAAAAATGAACGTCGAAAGTTTTAACTTGGATCACACGAAAGTCGTTGCACCATTTATTCGCTTGGCAGGAACAATGGAAGGTTTAAATGGGGATATGATTCATAAATATGATATTCGTTTCAAACAACCAAATAAAGAACATATGGAAATGCCTGGATTACATTCTTTAGAACATTTAATGGCAGAAAATATTAGAAATCATAGTGACAAAGTTGTTGATTTAAGCCCAATGGGATGTCAAACAGGTTTCTATGTTTCATTTATTAATCATGATGACTATGAAGATGTCTTAAATATCGTTGAAGCAACACTAAAAGATGTCTTAAATGCAACAGAAGTACCAGCATGTAATGAAGTACAATGTGGATGGGCAGCTAGCCACTCATTAGAAGGTGCCAAAGAAATCGCACAAGCATTTTTAGATAAACGCAATGAATGGAACAAAGTATATGGTTAGAGCTAGTTAGATTTACAATCTTTACTAGCTCTTATGCAGTTGCACGAATAGTGTCAACTGTAATCCTTTAGTTTTGATTTTTAATCAATAGAACTTCTTATGCAATTGTTAGAGTTTCTGCTATCTTGGTAGCTAGAAACTCTTATGCAGTTTATTATGAATTAATAAACTGTAAACCTTTTTCAAACCAATTGTAATCCTTTATTTTTGATTTTTAATCTTTAGTAGCTCTTATGCAGTTGCACGAATAGTGTCAACTGTAATCCTTTAGTTTTGATTTTTAATCAATAGAACTTCTTGGGAGTGAGATAGAAATAAATTTTAAAAATTTATTTCGTAATATCACCCCGGCAAGACTGACTAGGTTTGTAAAACGTTGAATTGTCAACGTTTTATAATCCAGACAGTTACTGCCAATTGTTAGAGTTTCTGCTATCTTGGTAGCTAGAAAATCTTGCGGCTAGGACAAAAAGCATTTTTCACAGCAACCAATTATATTCCATAAAAATAACGCAGAAGTTGAAACATTCAAGTTTCGACCTCTGCGTTTAATTTTATAATTTCTTAATGATACTCATAAGTACAAATTGTAATGGTAGTCTTGCGTATAGTTGCCATGTTGGCAATTGTTTATCTCCTAAAGGCAACTTTTTAACTGCCATATAAATATTAGCTGGAAATACTGCTAATAAGAATAAATTTATAGCTGTTTTTAACCATTGTGCTGGGCGCTTAACTAATAATGCGATACCAAAGAAAATTTCAAAAACACCAGTTACTAAAACTGCAGTTTTTCTTAAAGGTAAGCTCTTGGGGATAATATTTCTAAATTTCGGCTCACTTGTAAAGTGTAACACCCCTATCGCACTAAAACTTATACCTAATAAATATCTTAGTAATTTCAACTTATTCATCTCCAATTTCTTTTAAATAACTTTTACCATATTGTGGTAGCTCTACGTTGAAATTATCTGCGATTGTTGCACCAATTGAACTAAATGTTGTATCACCTTCTAATGCATGTCCACCTTTAAATTTCGGACTATACATTAACACCGGTATATATTCTCTAGTATGATCTGTGCCATCAGCGGTTGGATCATTACCATGATCTGCTGTAATTATGACTAAGTCGTCTTCTTGTAAATGACTAAATAATTCTGGTAAACGTTCATCAAAATCTTTGATTGCTTGAGCGTAACCTGGTTTATCACGACGATGGCCATATAATGCATCGAAATCAACAAGATTTAAGAAACTAATACCATTAAAATCTTGTTGTACAACTTTAATAAGTTGATCCATACCATCCATATTACTCTTAGTACGAATCGCTTCCGTCACACCTTCGCCATCATAAATATCATTAATTTTACCAATAGCAATCACATCATAACCCGCATCTTTCAAACTATTCATTACTGTTTTACCGAAAGGTTTCAAAGCATAATCATGTCGATTAGATGTTCTTGTGAAGTTACCAGGCTCACCAACATATGGTCGTGCAATAATACGACCAATTAAATATTTAGGATCTTTAGTTAATTCGCGAACCTTTTCACAAATATCATATAATTCTTCTAAAGGAATAATATCTTCATGTGCAGCAATTTGCAATACAGGATCTGCACTAGTGTAGACGATTAAATCACCAGTTTTCATTTGATGTTCGCCCCACTCATCAATAATTTGAGTTCCAGAAGCAGGTCTATTGGCAACTACTTTACGACCAGTCATATCTTCAATTTCTTTAACTAATTCGTCTGGAAAACCATCAGGATAGACTTTAAATGGTTGCATAATGTTTAAGCCCATAATTTCCCAATGTCCCGTCATCGTATCCTTACCTACCGAAGCTTCACTTAATTTAGTATAAAATGCTTGTGGTTGATCTACAGCTGAAATAACAGGTAGATCGTCAATATTGCCTAATCCTAAGTTCTCAAGGTTAGGTAATGATTGTTCAAAGCCTTCTAACGTATGTCTTAAAGTATGTGCGCCTTCATCATTAAAATCAGCAGCATCAGGGCCTTCGCCAATACCTACCGAATCCATAACAATAAGGTGAATTCTTTTAAATGGTTTAGTCATTTTCTCCAACTCCTAGTCAGTAATTATTTTATGAATTAATGTTGGTGAAACATTGTTATTTGAGATAGTAATACTTTCATCTAATTTTTGTAATACATCATCAACATTTTGTCGATTACTATGAATCGTCAATAAAGATTCTCCTTGTTCTACTTTATCCCCAATCTTCTTATTTAAAACAATTCCAACAGCTAAATCAATATCATCTTCCTTAGTAAGACGTCCTGCACCTAGCATCATTGATGCCACACCAATATTATTAGAAATTAATTGTGTAACATATCCTGATTGCTGCGCCTGATATTCAATTTGATATGTTGCTTGAGGTAACTTTTCAGGATGATCTACAATGGTAGCATCTCCACCTTGGTTGATAATAAATTGCTTGAATTTGTCTAAAGCTGCACCAGATTGAATTGCTTGTTGCAGTTTTGCTCTTGCTTCATCCAATGTTTCAGCTTGTTGCGCTAAGACAACCATCTGTGAACCTAATGTTAACACCAATTCAGTTAAATCTTTAGGACCATTACCTTTCAATGTATCAATGGCTTCTTGCAATTCAAGTGCATTGCCAATGGCACGTCCAAGTGGTTGATCCATATCCGAAATAATCGCCATCGTTTTTCTACCTACATTATTACCGATACGAACCATTGCATGTGCTAGTGCTTCAGAATCTGCCAACGTTTTCATAAAGGCACCACTGCCAGTTTTAACATCTAGAACAATAGCATCTGCACCAGCAGCAATTTTTTTACTCATTATAGAGGAAGCTATTAATGGTATTGAATTAACTGTTCCTGTCACATCTCTTAAGGCATATAATTTTTTATCCGCCGGTGTTAAATTTCCTGATTGTCCTACAACCGCTACTTTATTATCGTTAACTAATTTTACAAAGGTATCTTCATCTATTTCAACATGAAAACCATCGATAGATTCTAGTTTATCAATCGTTCCACCTGTATGACCAAGACCTCGACCACTCATTTTTGCTACAGGTACACCAACAGCAGCAACTAATGGTGCTAAAACTAATGTTGTTGTATCACCAACGCCTCCAGTAGAATGTTTATCTACTTTAATACCGTTAATAGCACTTAAATCAATGACATCACCAGAATTTACCATCGCCATTGTTAGAGCAGCTCGTTCATCATCATTCATATCTTGAAAATATATTGCCATTGCTAAACTTGATGCCTGATAATCAGGTATATCCCCATTAACATACCCTTCAATAAAAAAGTTAATTTCTTCTGTTGTTAAAGCGTGACCGTCTCTTTTCTTTTCAATTATGTCTATCATTCTCATAACTATCATCCTTTGTTATAGATTTTAAGAGCTGTAATCGACTATCAAGATATGATGACATTTATCAACTCGCCATATAACAATAGCCTCAGATGTTTCCCGATCATTCCCAGTTATTGAATTGCTATCTCTTTGAAATTCCAACTAATCAATTAAGTATGATGTTCTATGAACAATTTCATTCTATTACAGTTATGTTTAGCTATTTCGTCTAAAGTCTAATTTTAGTAATCTGTATCACTATTTAACCCTTGTATAATTTGAACGCCTGCACTGGCACCAATTCGTGTTGCACCGCTTGCTACCATTTTATTAAAATCATCTAAATTACGTACACCACCAGACGCCTTAACTTCTAACGCATCACCAACTGTGTCTTTCATTAATTTTACGTCTTCAGGTGTGGCACCTCCACCAGCAAATCCTGTTGATGTTTTCACAAAATGAGCACCTGCTTCTTTAGTTAGTTCACTAGCTTTGACAATTTCATCTTTCGTTAGTAATACTGTTTCAATAATTACTTTAACCGTATGATTGTCAGCAGCTTCTACTACTGCGCGAATATCATTTTTGACATCATCATAGCGTTGATCTTTTAAAGCTCCGATATTCATAACCATATCGATTTCATTTGCTCCATTATTAATAGCATCTTTCGTTTCAAACACTTTAGTCGCTGTCGTTGATGCTCCTAGTGGAAATCCTATAACTGTACATACTAGTACATCTGTATCCGCAAGTTGTTTAGCTGCATTAGCTACATGCGTTGGATTAACACATACGGATTTAAAATGATACGTTGTCGCCTCGTCAATAATACGATTAATTTGTTCAGTCGTTGCTTCTGGCTTTAATAATGTATGGTCAATATATTTAGCATATTCCATAGAAAAGCCCTCCTTTATATTTGATTACAAAAATATATTTGTTTTACTCTATTAATTAATCATTCCCCATAACAATGATTACATATATGTGTCATAAGCTGAAGTTACCCTTAAGCCACAATGTCACTCAGCGTTATTTGTCCATATTTAACACACTTCACTTAAATACAGTTAATTAACTAACTAATCATTAATATATTTTTATAATTCTTTAATTCTATAGTACAAAAATTCGCAAAAAAGTGAAACTAATGTTATCTTAAAATTATTAATGAGTATTAAGGAGAAGATTACATATGACAAATGGAACACCACATATCCAACCTAATGGAACAAAAATTGCTAAAACAGTGTTAATGCCTGGAGATCCTTTACGTGCTAAATACATTGCTGATCATTTTTTAGAAAATGTTGAACAATTTAACGATGTTAGAAACATGCTAGGCTATACTGGAACATATAAAGGTAAAGAAGTCTCAGTCATGGGATCTGGTATGGGAATCCCTAGTATTGGTATATACTCATACGAACTTTATAATTTCTTTGATGTTGATACCATTATCCGTATCGGTTCTTGTGGCGCATTACAAGAAAATGTTAACTTATATGATGTCATTATTGCTCAAGCAGCTTCAACTAATTCTAACTATGTCGATCAATATAATATTCCAGGACATTTCGCACCAATTGCTGATTTTGACTTAATGACAAAAGCTAAAAATGTTGCTGATCAAATTGGCGCAACTTCTCATGTTGGTAACGTCTTATCATCTGATACATTTTATAATGCAGATTCAACATTCAATGATAACTGGAAAAAAATGGGGATCTTAGGAATTGAAATGGAATCTGCTGGTTTATATTTAAATGCAATTCATGCAGGTAAAAAAGCTTTAGGTATCTTTACTGTAAGCGATCATATTTTACGTGACGAAGCAACAACACCTGAAGAACGTCAAAATTCTTTCACACAAATGATGGAAATTGCATTAGAAATCGCTGAATAAATTAAATTTAATGCCGATGATAAATGTAGCTATTACTGCATATCATGGTTCTCTCCCAAATTGGCCTGATACATAATTATTTTTTAAGCCTCACTTTCCTAGGGTGCTGTCTCAGCCTGTAGTCTTCGACTAGCACTGCTCCCTCAGGAGTCTCGGCTTCAAAACAATTTATATACTAAATTATTCATTTTTTATTTATCAGTACTGAAAAATAGAGAACCCATATCATCGGCATTTTTCAACTAAAAAAGGATACATACGTATTACAGAAATTAGACTTTAATCTAACAATGTAATACGTCATGTATCCTCTATTTATTATTATAAAGTTTCAATTGCTAACTTAGTTACCTAAGTATGATTGTAACATCCAGTTATGTTTATCAACTGATGTTTGCATACCGATGAACATATCTTCAGACACATCATCACCAGCATTACCAGCTGTTTCAATTGCTGTTTCTAATTGTTTAGAAATATTAGAGAAGTCTTTAGATAATTCTTCAACCATTTGTTCAGCAGTATAACCTTTACCTGCTTCTTTAACGATTGATTGTTCTAAACTTTCTGTTAGTGTACCTACTGGATTACCACCTACAGCAAGAATTCTTTCAGCTAAATCATCTACGTATTGACTTGCTTCATTATACAACTCTTCAAATTTAACATGTAGTGAGAAGAAGTTAGGTCCTTTAACATACCAATGGAAATTGTGTAATTTCGTATAAGCTACTGTCCAGTTTGCTACTTGTTGGTTTAAATCTTTTACTACATCTTGTTGGTTACTCATTATATCATTCGCTCCTTAAAATTAATTTTTCTCTTTGTTTACAATAATTATTATATTATAATAATTCTAATCTGTAAAGTGGTTTTTCATAATTATATTTTTCAACCATTAAAATTCTGTCAAAAT
Organism: Staphylococcus simiae; assembly: GCF_017357005.1. Lineage (NCBI taxonomy): Bacteria > Bacillati > Bacillota > Bacilli > Caryophanales > Staphylococcaceae > Staphylococcus > Staphylococcus simiae. Next base: position 2,045,278 of record NZ_CP071589.1, read on the forward strand.
GGTGAATTTAGCACAAAAATAATACTGTTCACTAAACACTATATTTAATATTATACACCACATTATCAATTAGCAAGTAATTTTATCAATTAGTTAACTTATATTTCACATTATCATCTAGGAAAAATGATTTATCATAAGTTGTCGGCGGTTGCCAAATCGTCTTCCACATTTTATCTCTATTGTTAGCAAATAAACGATACCCTAAATTTCTCAGCGGTTTAGGTACTAACCACAACAGTATTCCTAACAATTTATTATAATTTGGTAATGTTAACAGTAAGTGAATAATCGCTTGTGATTCATATAATAACGTGTCACCTTGTTGAACTATGACACTGTTTTTATTTATAGCTTGTGGGTGTTGCTCAAAAAACTGCTGTCCAATCTTACCTTTAATCGTGGCAAATTCAATATCCTTTGGTAAGCCATGTCTTATAAGCCAAATAACATAATTGTAGCAATAAATACAGTTGCCATCATAATAAACAATCGTCATCACTATCCACTCCTTTGTGAACCTAATATATACTTTGCCTTCTTTTATTAAAACTAAACAATTATTCACATTTATCTCTTAAAAGTCATTCATTTGTCATAATGTTGAATATAAATTTATATCTATCTTTTCTACTAATTTGGGTTCTCTAACAAATCGGACTGATACATAATTAAATTTTCATTTTAAATTATTTATTTTTTATCTATCAGTCCTAAAAAATAGAGAACCCTAATTTGATGTACTAAAAGGGCAATAAAGACTTGTTAACCAAATCTTTATTGCCCTTGTCTCTGTATGATGAATTAGTCGTGTTGATTAACTTTGACGATACGTGTATATTTTAAAAATTGAGTTGAGTATTTCTTTTTAATTTCATCAAGACTATCATACGTCACACCTACAATATGCCAGTTAGGATTAAAGTGATAAAACGAATCTTTTTGTCTTGACCACTTAATCATATTACCGTCTTTATTATATCTAGGTAATGTTACTTCGTATCCCTCTAATACATTAATATAGGTTTGGAATATATCAGGATCAATACGATTAAAATTATCAATGACTAAATAACTTTTATCTTTTTTAGGCATAAGTTGTGTTATAAAGCCTTCACGATAATATAACGCTCCCGCTTCATTTGGTAAATACTTACCATAAAGCATATCCTCTGAAAAATCAGGATGTCCAGTAGTTATAACCGGATTAGCATTCGCTTTTTGTAACAAATCTTGCGCTGCTTTTAAGCCTTCTTCTTTATCATCAACAACTAATAAGATAAATGGTTTCACTGTTTCTTCTTGTTCATCATCAAGTACATTTGTTTTTTTCACCATTTCAAACGGTGATTTCAAACCATTATGACTCATATCCAAGATAGCGTCGTATTGTGCTTGCGACATACTAGCAATGGCTTGTTTGGCATTTTCTTGTAAAAAATATAAATTTTTTAATTTAGGATGCTTATTTAAAGCACTTAATGTGATAGGCGTAATATTTTTGTCATAATAAACCTCTATTGCAGTACTGTTGGTTCTACCTGGAATGGGTGGTTTTTCATGAATATGCTTTGATACTTCCCCAATACCAACGACAGATTGGTCTTTCTTTTTGTTGTAAAAAATAATATTGTCGCCTTCTTCAAGTTGCGTATAAAAATGATAACCATTGCGTTTTATACCATTATAAGTATGTGTAAATATTGTGTAATGATTACCTGGTTCAAATTCTTCTGTTTCAGATAAAAAGAAGTAGCGTGGAATTTTAATGTCTCCACGACCTAATCCACTAATCAGATGAAATTCATCTTCAGTAATTTGATTAAATAGCGTTTCTTTCATATTATTCATACGGAATTCTAACGCTTCACTACGTTTTAAATAATCTGTAGTTAGTGATTTTAATTGTTCGTCAAAGCGAAATTGTACACGTATCTTATTTTGTGCACCTGTCTCCACACTAATAATTTCACCACAACCAAGTAGTCCTGTATCAGTTTGCACTTGATAAAAGATGACTTGATCACCAACTTTAGCTTTCTTAAACGCTCTAAAACCTTGAGATGGATTAAAATGTGCACCTGATTCAAACAATGTTGTTTGACCTACCAAAGGTTCATTATGATTCCAACGGTTATATCCACAATTCAACCAAAAGTAATTTGTTTCCTCTGTCATCTTCATACTCCTTATCTCACTAATTGTTATATTATCAATACAATTTTACCTGTTTAATTAGTCCATTTTTATGTTCTTTAATAAATTTTTCATCAATAAGTATATTGTCTTATTTCCTGTTTCAATCAATTATAATAAACGTTGCAATAAAAACAGTTATCAATATTTTAACATATTTATTTTGCGATAAAACTAAAAAAAGACATCTCTGATGATACACAATTTGTATAACGAGATGTCAATGTTGCTATAATATCCAAATATGTCCTTATGCTGTTTATGCTGGTGTCATAAATGTTCCACACATAGGTAAAAGATTAATCAATATACCACCAAATTTTAGCGACGAACTAATATTTTTATCTTTAAATGTTAGAATCGTACTTATTACACCTATGATTGATACGAAACGCGGCACCCACATGGATGGGTATTGTGGCATATGTAAAAAGACACCCAATCCTGATATAACACCACAAATTAACGCTATATATAAAAACTGTTTCACTTAAAAATCTCTCCCAGATAGTATATGTTGTCTAAATATAACTTATCATTAACGTAAAGTCACCTTCAAAAACACTATCTAAATCTTCTGAGGTTAAAATAAAACTTGTTCCCATCATTAATTTAAAGATAGCACCATCAACAATAACTTGACCTTCACCTTCTAAAACAGTGACTAAGCAAAATTCTCTAGGTTTCATATAGTTCAAGGTTCCAGAAACTTCCCACTTTACTAAAGTAAAGAAATCGTTAGACACGATATGTGTGCATTTGTGATTTTCTATAATTTCCGTTTCAGGCACAATATTAGGTAGAGGTGCATTATATTCGATAACATCTAAAGCCTTCTCTATTTCTAATGGTCTATCAACTTGGTATTGGGCTTGACGATTGTAATCATAAACTCGATATGTGATATCTGATGACTGCATTGTCTCATAGGCTAGAATCCCGGCCGTTAATGTATGCACACTACCTGCTGGTATAAAGTAAAAGTCTCCAGGCTTTACATCAATATATCTTAAGCCTTCTTCCACTGTTTGTGCTTCAATATGTGCTTCAAATTGTTCTCTAGATTGTAATTCAGTACCAATTACAATTTGTGCCCCTTCTGTTGCATCAATAATATACCAACATTCTGATTTCCCATATTGCCCATGTTCATGTTCATAAGCATAAGAATCATCAGGATGTACATGTACGGATAATGATTCTTGTGCATCAACAATTTTAGTTAATAATGGAAAATCTTTACTAGGAAAATCTCCAAATAATTCTCGATGTTCTGCCCATACTTGATCAAGTGATTGACCTTGGTAAGGTTCATTTGTGATGATACTTTTCCCATTGGGATGTGCAGACACACACCAACATTCACCTATATGATCATGGCTTAAAGTATAACCAAATTCTCCCAAACGTTGGCCACCCCAAGGCTTTTCTTTTAAAATTGGTTGTAAAAATAACGGCATTGTCATACCTACACTGCACATATCATTTTCTATATTTTAATTCTTCAGTTCATACTCCCTCAATAACATCTTTTAAATCATGTCACTGCGTAACTCTATATGTATATCAATCGTAATCTATTAACTATATGTGATTGTATCATATTTTTAACGATACAAGATAAAGATCGTTTATTTTTAATCATTAATGTAAACATTTACATTGTTATAATAATGAACTTTAAGCTTTGGTTAACCGATACGATTTCTAGTGCAATTTATTATAACAACCATTAACCAACTTTGATAGTTGTATCATATTTAGTGCAAATATTGATAATTGTCAGGCTCCTTTTATTGTAAACTCCTTTTATTGTAAAAAATAAAACAATTGTTTTATTTAAATTTTATTATTACTCATACAAATATAGTTCCTCCCAAATTAGACTGATACACCATTGTTCACTTTTTATTTATCCGTCCTAAAAATTAGAGAACCACAAGTATCCGTCATTGGCTTATAATATTTAAAATACGCTCAACAAATTAGATAATGTACTAACTTGTTGAGCGCATGCTAGATTTTTTTAATGATAATAACTAATGTTACTATTTATATTTTGCTAAAGCTTCTTTGACAGTTGAATCTCCACTAATCACTTGGAATTCTTGATTTTTAAAACCGTCTGATAGCACAACTTCTTTTAAAACAGTTGCCACATCTTCTCTTGGTATAGAACCTACACCTTCAAAATATAAATCTGTTTCAACTTTACCTGTTCCTGCATCATTCGTTAATGCACCTGGATGAACGATAGTATATGTTAAACCAGAACGTCTTAAATAGTCATCTGCATAGTGCTTAGCAATTGTGTATGGTTTTAAAGCTCCACTTGCATCAAAAGCTTGGCGTCTAGAATCATAAGTAGATACCATGATATATTGTTGAACATTAGCTTCTTTACTGGCAATCATAGATTTAACAGCTCCATCTAAATCGATAATAATGGTTTTATCATCACCAGTACTTGCTCCTGAACCAACTGAGAAAATAACTTTATCAAAACCTTTGAAAGTCTCAGTTAACGTTTCAATTGAATCATTTTCAACATCAACTAATACTGCATTAATATTTTGAGCTTGTAAATCTTTTAGTTGTTCAGCTTTTCTAATACCTGCAGTAAACGATGCGTTGTCTTCAACAAGCTGTTGCACTAAATAAGAACCTACGCCACCATTTGCGCCAATAACTAATGTATTCATCTTTACATCCTCCTTTTGTATGTCATTACAACACATACCACCTGTGATAACAAATAAACAGCATACCCATTGACATGACAGTCATTTCATATTAAATTAATATATGAACACATATTCATATGAAAGGATTGTCATATTTTGAAACAACATGATAACTCTACATACAATGAAACATTAGAGCGTGTCACAGATATATTCAAAGCATTAGGTGATTTGAATCGCTTACGTATTATGGAATTATTATCACAAGGTGAAGCAAGTGTCGGCCATATTTCTCATACTTTGAATTTATCTCAATCAAATGTGTCACATCAGTTGAAACTGTTAAAAAGCGTCCAATTAGTTACTTCTAAAAGGCAAGGACAATCTATGATATATTCATTAGACGACCAACATGTTGCAACGATGTTAAAACAAGCAATTGACCATGCAAATCATCCAAAAGAAGGTGTTAAATAAGATGTCACATTCACATCATCATCATGACCACCATAGTCATGTTACAACAAATAATAAAAAAGTATTATTCTTATCATTTTTAATTATTGGTATATATATGATTGTAGAAATTGTTGGGGGCTTTTTATCCAATAGTTTAGCACTATTATCAGATGGTATTCATATGTTTAGTGATACCTTTTCACTGGGTGTAGCACTGATTGCATTTATTTATGCTGAAAAAAATGCTACTACAACTAAGACCTATGGCTACAAACGTTTTGAAATATTAGCTGCATTATTTAATGGTGTGGCACTTTTCATCATTAGTGCATTAATCGTCATTGAAGCAATTAAACGTTTCTTTGCACCATCACACGTTCAATCTCAAGAAATGATGATTATTAGCATTATTGGTTTAATCGTTAATATTGTGGTGGCTTACTTAATGTTTAAAGGTGGAGATACTTCCCATAATTTAAATATGCGAGGCGCCTTTTTACATGTTATTGGTGACCTGTTAGGTTCTATAGGTGCTATTGTGGCAGCTATTTTAATCTGGGCTTTTGGTTGGACCATTGCTGACCCTATTGCTAGTATTTTGGTTTCAGTTATTATTTTAAAAAGCGCATGGGGTATTACTAAATCTTCTATTAATATTTTGATGGAAGGAACACCAAATGATGTCAATTTAACCGAAGTCATTAATGCAGTTACAAAAGATCATCGTGTTCATAGTGTCCATGATTATCATGTATGGACGATTTCAAATGATATGAATGCATTAAGTTGTCATGCTGTTGTTGATCGTTCATTGACAATGGAAGCGTGTGAACAATTATTAGAATCGATCGAACATGATTTATTACATCTCAATATTCATCATATGACCATACAATTAGAAACACCTAATCATAAACATGATGAATCTACATTATGTTCAGGTGGACATCAGCATTTACACGAACATCACGAAGACGATAATCATAAACACGCATCACATCACCATTAATCAAATAAAAATAGTCCTAGCAATGAAATTAATTCAGACGATTGCTAGGGCTATTTTTTGATATGCAATTACTACATTGTAATCTTTATCATGTATTTTCAACCAATACTTACTTGTTGGCAATGATAATCAAAGACAGTATTTCATCGGTAACAAGGTAGTTACATAAATTTATCAAAAATTAATTCTGTCGCTGGAACCTTTTTCTCTTTAAAACCTTTAATAAACTCTTCATCATCGTATTGTAATTTAACACGTTCAATATTAATACCGTGTTCGCTAATTGTGACGATACCATAAACTGTATTGGCACCATTATTTAGCCCTACTGAACCAGGATTAAAATAGATTGTTGATTTATCATCAAACAGATGCAATCTATGATTATGGCCAAAAACAATGAGATCCGCTTCTTTATCCGCAAAGAGTTCAGACATTGCTTGTTCTTCGTCTTTTGCTATAGGACTAAATGGTACTTGATCAATTGGCTCTTCCAACATATCATTAGTAATTTCATAATGAATAAATAGTACCTTTTTACCACAAATATCTTCTTCTATATATCTAGGTAAGTCATTTAATACATCATAATATTCTTCATCCAGATGAGATTCAATCCAGTGATGATGCTCATAAAATTTATCATATAAATCTTTAGGATATGGCGTACCATTTACAACCGACATAATTGCCTCATCATGATTTCCTGCTATCATTACCATATCTTGTCTTTCAAATATCATATCTAATACTTTATTCGTTTCGTGACCGATACCGATATTATCTCCTAAATTATAAATTTTATCGATATCTCCACGTCGATCTATATCATCTAACACGCGTTCTAGTGCATCTGCATTTCCATGAATATCAGTTATAATTGCAAATTTGCGCATGACATATCCCCCACTTTTATAGTAATTTTAGCATATTGTAACATTTCAATCGTCTTTTTATAAGATATTGATATGAAAATAAAAGGATTTTTGATATTGTATTTATATGAAGAAAAGGAGTGCATATCATTGTTCACATATTATAAATCCGCATTTAAAAATGCAAAACCACAAAATTTAATCACACTGATATTTACAATTATTGCATTTGCGGTTGTATATATTGCATCTGCATTTGTCAGACAACTATTGACTAACGCAATTATGCCATTAAGTTTATACGCTCAATTCGGACAACAAGTCCCACCAGTAATGTATATTCAAATTGCTATTATCCTGTTAATTGCAGTACTATTAACTTTATTTATTGGTTATCAACTTATTGTTGGTGCCATTAATGTCATGACAAGAGCTATCAAAAAAGACAAAGTTCATTTTACAGACTTATTCTTTAGCTTTAAAAAAGGTCGTTATTTAAAAAGTGTTGTCTTAGCATTATTAACGACAGTTATTTTTATCGTATTAATGATCGTAACATCATTATTAGGTATGTTATACGGTAAGATTGTTAGTCCTTTATTTACGCAATTACAACAAAGTTTAACAACAAATGATCATCAATTAGCTATTTTAGTGACAGTTCAAATCCTTGTTTTATTGATTACATCATTTATTACTTCAATCTTTGTCTGGGCTACATTAATCGCAATGATTAATTACACAGTTGCTTTTATTGAAAATCCTAGTCAAAAAGTAATGGCAAGTTTTAAAGATGGCTTTAAAGGTATTAAAAATGGTCAAAAAACATGGTTCAAATTCTTTATTGGTGTACTATTAGTCAACTTAATTATTCTTATCATTAATAGACCATTATATTTACTACTACTAGTAGCTACTCAAAACGCATCACAATCATTCGCGCAAATTCTATTAACTACTGTTAAGATTATTACTCTTATCATAAGTATCATCTTATATTATGTTATCATGATGGGTATCATACAGTACTTTGTTAATCGTGGTCATAATGATAAAACGACAAATACTAGTGCTAAAGAAACTAAACATCCAGGTACAACTCAACCATCTAGTAAAAAAGTAACGAACTCTAAGGTAGAAAATAAAATTAATGATACAGTAGATAACAATCAAGATAATAAAGTTAAACAGTCAGTTGATAATAATACAGAAAAGGTTAAAGATGATGTATCATCAACAAAAGATGACATTATCGACAATCATAAACAGTAATTAAGTCAACGATAGTCTGGTTCGTATCATTTTAATTGATCAATCAGATGTTAATTAAAAATCCAGCTCACGCTTAAAATTAAGTGTGAGCTGGATTTTTTGGTTCTCTCCCAAATTGGACTGATACATAAAAATAGGAACCTATTTTTATTGTGTTCTATGAGGTTGATTTGGTGGCTTAGTTATCTAAAAAGTGATGTGCTAGATATTTGGCAGCACCGTCTTCTTCATTCGTATATGTCGTCACATCTTTAGTTAATGTTTGAATTTCTGGGCGTGCATTTTTCATAGCAACAGTATAATGTCCAAATTTAAACATGGCTCTATCATTATCACTGTCACCTATAACTAAAGTTTCATTTTGATGAATTCCAAAATAATCTATCATTTCTTTAATACCTGTACCCTTATCTGTATTAAAGGCCATTGTTTCAGCATTAAATCGTGATGAATTTGATACGCTTATATTTAACAGTACATGATTTTGCTGTAATTCATCCCGGAAATTCGTGATTTTATCTAAATTAGGATTAAATAAATATATTTTAGAATATTCTCCTTCAGGGAATTGATCCACCCATTTAAGTTTTGAACTTAAAGATTCCTTTCTAGCTGCCCATTCACTATGACTTACATTATTAATTGGTTCATCACTACTGATCATTGCTCGCATCCATGTTTCATCTTGTTTTAAAGCCATTCTATGACCTTCAAATGGAAATACCTCATAATAAATCTGCTGTTGTTCTGCCAAGTCAATAATTTGGTTAATTTGTTGCACTGTTAATTCATGTTTAAAAATGTTGTTACCATTTACTTCTCCAGTAGTACCATTTGAGCTAACAATACCATCAACGTCAAAACCTTCAGGTACTAATTGATAAATTTCTGTATACGAACGTCCTGTAGCTAAAAATACTTTCATTCCTTGTTGTCTCAATTGATTAATAACATCTCGTGTATATTCGGTTGCTCGGTTATCTTCATGTAAAATGGTACCATCCATATCTAAAAATATTGCTTTTACGTTATCCATGTTCTCCTCCATTATCAAAGTAATCTTATCTAAATTTTGTCATTAACGGTCAACTTTTGCAAAACTTTTAATCATCTAAAAAGAGTGCGTATCTATGATTCCATGATTTTACCGTGACATTTTGATTGAAAAATTGTGACATCGTTGTAGATGTTAATACGTCTGTTGTTTTGCCTTGCATAAAACATTGTCCATCTTTTAATAACATCATATGATCAAATTGCTGATTAATTTCTTCAATAAAATGTGTCACATAAATCATCGCTAATTGTGGCTGTGCTTGGCATAATGTATTGATTATCTTTAGTAATTCTTCACGTGAGATAAAATCTAAACCTGATGCTGGTTCGTCTAAAATAAGTATCTTAGGTTGTCCCATCAATGCTCTAGCAATCATCACACGTTGTTTTTCTCCAGTTGATAAATAACCGAGATATTGATTTTCAAAGTCTGACATTCCTACGTGTTGAAGCCATTGTCTAGCTTCGTTGATCAAATCATTAGTTACTTCTTTATAGACGCCAATTGATTTAAAAGCACCGCTAATAACAACATCAATAACAATTTCACCTTCTTGAAATTTTTCCATTAAGCTATTGGAGACATAACCAATTTGTTGACGGACTGAATCAGCGGAATATCCAACTTTTCCTGGCGTCATATTAAATAATGTTAATTGACCTTGAGTGATTGAGTCATAAGCATTCAAGATATTTAACAATGTTGTTTTACCTGCACCATTTAAGCCATATAATATCCATTTATCCCCTTCTTCAATTTGCCAATTGATATCATGTAATATTTCTTTACCTTGTTTCATTCGTCCTACATGACTTAATTGAATTAACATACTTCCACCCCTTATTTCGTTACTATATAAATGTTTATCACTAATACAATTTAGAAGTGTTAATAATTTTGAAATTGTGAAAATGATTCCTTTTCATCATTATAGTTTAATTCTGTTATATCTAATAGTATTAAAAACATTTTGAAGCGGCTAGTTATGACGTAACAGTAACACATGATGTTAACTATGCATTCATGCTATTTAGTGTATTTCTAGACATCAACAGTATAATATCGTCTTACTTTCACTTCCTAGTTTATTACATGCTAACCACTGTGCTTATCGTTATACAGTCACTCTCATCTGTGCAACTGCATAAGAAGTTCTAGATGATTTAAAATCATGTTCTTTGGTTTACAGTTGCTTTAGACAACTGCATAAGAAGTTCTAGATGATTTAAAATCATATTCTTTGGTTTACAGTTGCTTTAGGCAACTGCATAAGAAGTTCTAGATAATTTAAAATCATGTTCTTTGGTTTACAGTTGCTTTGGGCAACTGCATAAGAAGTTCTAGATGATTTAAAATCATGTTCTTAGGTTTACAGTTGCTTTGGGCAACTGCATAAGAAGTTCTAGATGATTTAAAATCATGTTCTTTGGTTTACAGTTGCTTTAGACAACTGCATAAGAAGTTCTAGATGATTATAAATCAGTTCTTTGGTTTACAGTTGCTTTGGGCAACTGCATAAGAAGTTCTAGATGATTATAAATCATATTTTTAGGTTTACAGTTGCTTTAGGCAACTGCATAAGAAGTTCTAGATGATTTAAAATCATGTTCTTTGGTTTACAGTTGCTTTAGACAACTGCATAAGAAGTTCTAGATGATTATAAATCAGTTCTTTGGTTTACAGTTGCTTTGGGCAACTGCATAAGAAGTTCTAGATGATTATAAATCATATTTTTAGGTTTACAGTTGCTTTAGGCAACTGCATAAGAAGTTCTAATGATTTAATTGTCATTAAATCATAGAACTTCTAAAAAAAAGAGTGGTCATAAAGACCACTCAACACATACTTATTTGATTATTCAACTGTAACTGATTTTGCTAGGTTACGTGGTTTATCAACATCTAAGTCTCTGTGTAATGCTGCATAATATGCAATTAATTGTTGTGACACTACTGATACTAATGGTGTTAATAATTCATGTACATGTGGGATTACATATGTGTCTCCCTCTTTTTCAAGACCTTCCATTGAAATAATACATGGATGAGCACCACGTGCAACAACTTCTTTAACATTACCACGAATTGATAAGTTAACATTTTCTTGAGTTGATAATGCAATGACAGGTGTTCCTTCTTCAATAAGTGCGATTGTACCATGTTTCAATTCACCACCAGCAAAACCTTCTGCTTGGATATATGAAATTTCTTTAAGTTTTAATGCACCTTCTAAACTTACGTTATAGTCGATTGTACGACCAATGAAGAAAGCATTTGGTGTTGTTGCTAAGAAATCAGTAGCAATTTGTTCCATAATTGGTGCGTCATCTACAATTGCTTCAATTGCAGTAGTCACTTTTGCCAATTCTCTTAATAAATCAATGTCAGCTTCTTGTCCATGCTCTTTAGCAACAATTTGTGACAAGATTGATAATACAGCTATTTGAGCAGTATAAGCTTTAGTTGAAGCTACTGCGATTTCTGGTCCGGCATGTAATAATAACGTATGGTCTGCTTCACGTGAAAGTGTAGATCCAGCAACGTTAGTAATTGTTAATGATTTATGACCTAATTTATTTGTTTCTACTAATACAGCACGGCTATCTGCAGTTTCTCCTGATTGAGAAATATAGATGAATAAAGGCTTTTCAGATAATAAAGGCATATTATAAACAAACTCAGAAGCAACATGTACTTCAGTTGGTACACCCGCCCATTTTTCTAAAAATTCTTTACCAACTAATCCTGCGTGGTAGCTTGTACCTGCAGCAATAATATAAATACGGTCTGCTTCAGCAACATCTTTGATAATATCTTTGTCAATTTTCAAGTTACCTTCTGCATCTTGATATTCTTGAATAATACGACGCATGACAGCTGGTTGTTCATGAATTTCTTTTAACATATAGTGATCATAAACACCTTTTTCAGCATCTGCAGCATCAATTTCAGCAATGTAAGAATCACGATCTAATAAATTACCTTCTGCATCTTTGATAATAACTTCATCTTTTTTAACAATAACAATTTCATGGTCATGAATTTCTTTATATTCATTTGTTACTTGTAACATAGCTAATGCATCTGAAGCGATAACATTAAATCCTTCACCAACACCTAATAATAATGGTGATTTGTTTTTAGCAACATAAATTGTTTCTTTGTCTTCTGCATCTAATAAACCAAGTGCATATGAACCATGTAATAATGATACAACTTTTGTAAATGCTTCTTCAGTTGATAACCCTTCATTAGAGAAGTATTCAATCAATTGAACAATCACTTCTGTATCTGTTTCAGAAACAAATGACACACCTTGTAAGTATTCGCTTCTTAATTCTTCATAGTTTTCAATTACACCATTATGAACTAATGTAAAACGTCCATTAGAAGATTGATGTGGATGTGAGTTTTCATGATTTGGTACACCATGAGTTGCCCAACGAGTGTGACCGATTCCAACTGGTCCGTCAATATCGTTGCCATCTGCAACTTTACGCAATTCTGCGATACGACCTTTTTCTTTAAATACAGTTGTTCCATCATCGTTGACAACAGCGATACCAGCTGAATCATAACCTCTATATTCTAATTTTTCTAAACCTTTTAATAATAGTTCTTTGGCATTATCATAGCCAATATATCCAACAATTCCACACATAATATTACTTTCCTCCGTATTGAAATAACGTTAGTAAGTTATGATTTATTGCCGCTAATTTAGATTGACAATCTGCTATCATAAAATAAAGTTCGGGCTTAAATTCTATATCTTTGCCACGTCAAACTAAGCGTATTAATCAATGCATTTTGCAAAGAAGATACACTTTTTACTAAACGTCTTTCATTTTTTATTTTAAATTTTAATGGCGATCTTATTAACTTTGTCCATTAAGTCACCCTAATGTTTTAATTAATAAGCTAACGAATGAGCCACATCCGGGATAGCATCCGCCGATCTATTCGATCACTATCCTCCTCGTCTACAAAATATACATATCAATCTATAATAATCTTTACCCTGATTGATTATTAATCTTCAATTGTATATGTCACTTTGCACAGGCGCTTTAACTGTATTACTAACTTTCCTCCTTTCTATTAATCATTATTGTACAACTTTGAATTATTATTTTGCAAATATTTTCACAATAAAAAACTTATTTTTTTATTAATACAGCATATAAATAGATTTATTGCTAGTTTCTTCTATAATATATATGTATATTGAATAATTGTCACAAATATTATGCCAAAGTTGATTTTTGTTTATATTGAGTAATATGTAATTAGATATTAAACTATTATTTAGTTAGATATACAAAAAAAGAGGTGTAAATATGTCACAAAGTGAAGAAAATAAAGGCTTAGGCCGTAAAGTTCAAGCCTTTGGATCTTTCTTAAGTAGTATGATCATGCCGAACATCGGTGCGTTCATCGCTTGGGGATTCATCGCAGCAATATTTATAGATAATGGTTGGTTCCCTAATAAGGAATTATCAACTTTAGCAGGACCAATGATTACTTATTTAATTCCATTATTAATCGCATTTAGTGGTGGACGTTTAATTCACGATTTACGTGGTGGTATCATTGCAGCAACGGCTACTATGGGGGTCATCGTTGCGCTTCCTGATACACCAATGTTACTTGGTGCTATGATTATGGGACCACTTGTAGGTTGGTTAATGAAAAAAACTGACCAATTTATTCAACCAAGAACACCACAAGGCTTTGAAATGTTATTCAATAACTTCTCAGCAGGTATCTTAGGTTTCATCATGACAATTTTTGGGTTTAAAGTATTAGCACCTATTATGCAATTCATCATGCACATCTTATCTGTTGCAGTTGAAGCATTAGTACATGCACACTTACTTCCATTAGTTAGCATTTTAGTAGAGCCAGCAAAAATTGTATTCTTAAATAACGCAATCAACCACGGTGTATTCACACCACTTGGTGCTGATCAAGCTGCATCAGCTGGTCAATCTATTCTTTATACAATTGAATCTAACCCTGGACCAGGTTTAGGTGTCTTACTTGCTTACATGATTTTTGGTAAAGGTACAGCAAAAGCAACATCATATGGCGCTGGTATTATCCACTTCTTAGGTGGTATTCATGAAATTTACTTCCCATATGTATTGATGCGTCCTATGCTATTCCTTTCAGTTATTTTAGGTGGTATGACTGGTGTAGCAACTTATCAAGCAACTGGTTTTGGATTTAAAAGTCCTGCATCACCAGGTTCATTTATCGTTTATTGTATTAACGCGCCTAAAGGTGAATTCTTACACATGTTATTAGGTGTTGTTTTAGCAACATTAGTATCATTTGCAGTTTCTGCATTAATTATGAAATTCACTAAAGAACCTAAACAAGACTTAGAAACAGCAACAGCTCAAATGGAAAGTACTAAAGGTAAAAAATCTAGCGTATCTTCAAAATTAGTTTCTTCAGATAATGAAGCGCAAGCAAATGAAGAAGATAAAGCAACTGATTCTCAAAGCACTTCTACCGAAGAAGATTCTGATGCATTATTAGATAATTATAATACTGAAGATGTTGATGCACATGATTACAGCAACATTGACCATGTTATTTTTGCTTGTGATGCTGGTATGGGTTCAAGTGCCATGGGTGCAAGTATGTTACGTAATAAATTCAAAAAAGCTGGTATTCAAGATATTAATGTTACCAATACCGCTATTAACCAATTACCAAAAGATGCTCAATTAGTTATTACTCAAAAGAAATTAACTGATCGTGCTATCAAACAAACACCTAATGCGATTCATATCTCAGTTGATAATTTCTTAAATTCGCCTAGATACGAAGAGTTATTGGAAAACTTGAAAAAAGACGAAGACCAAAAATAATTAAATAAAGTATAAATGGAGGATACCGCCATGTTATTGAGTACACGTGAAAAAGAAATGATTGAATTATTGATTAAATATCACGGTCAATATGTCACTATACACGACATTGCTCAACAACTTGCGGTGTCCTCTCGTACTATTCATAGAGAGCTTAAAAGTGTCGAGCATTTTCTTACTTCCTTTTCATTAGAATTGGAAAGAGCTAATAAAAAAGGATTACGCATTGCAGGAACTGAAGACAATATACAGCAATTGAAGCAAAGTGTAACGAATCAACAAACTGTTGATTTATCTATTGAAGAACAAAAAGTAATTATCTTGTATGCTTTAATTCAATCAAAAGGTCCGGTAAAACAGTATAGTCTTGCTCAAGAGATTGGTGTTTCAAATCAAACTTTAGCTAAACTATTAGATGACTTAGAACTTGATTTAAATAGTTACCAATTATCACTTTCTCGTAAACGTGGTGAAGGTATCTTTTTAGAAGGTACAGAGTCTAAAAAAAGAGAGTTTTTAAGTCAATTAATGGTTAATAATCTAAATAGTACTAGTGTTTATTCAGTGATTGAAAATCATTTCGTTTATCAATCACTCAATCAATCACAACAACAATTTGTAGATTTAGAGCGTATTTTTAATGTAGAGCGTATTTTAATGGATTATTTAAGTGCTTTACCCTACTCATTGACTGAATCGAGCTATTTAACTTTAACAGTGCATATTGTACTAAGTATTAGTCGTATGAAAAATGATGAATATGTTGCTTTAAATGATACGATTTATAATACAGTTAAAGATACTTTTGAGCATAAAGTCGCAAGTGATATTGCCGAACGACTTGAAGCGATTTATGATGTTCATTTTAACCAAGCTGAAATTACTTTTATAACTATCCATTTACGTGGTGCTAAAAGAAAACATGTCAGTGAACAACTGTTAGACAACTCGAACGACCATCACAAAATTGAAGCCTTTGTTAATATGGTTTCATCTATTTCTGGAACAACATTTGACGATATTGATACTTTAATCGAAGGTTTATCATTGCATATTAATCCAGCAATCAATCGTTTAGAATCAAATATTGAAACATACAATCCCTTAACCGATATGATTAAGTTCAAATATCCAAGGCTTTTTGAAAATGTGCATAAAGCCTTAAATCATATTTGGCCGGATTTAATTTTTCCAGAAAGTGAAATTGCCTTTATTGTATTACATTTTGGCGGTTCAATTAAAAACCAAGGTAATCGTTTCTTAAATATTTTAGTCGTTTGTAGTAGTGGTATGGGTACTAGCCGTTTGTTAGCTACAAGATTAGAACAAGTTTTCAGCGAAATTGAACGTATTACTCAAGCTTCAGTCAGTGATTTGAATAATTTAAATTTAACATCATTTGATGGTATTATATCAACTGTTAATTTAGATATCACTTTGCCTTACTTAACTGTTAATCCATTATTACCTGATAGTGATATTCCCTATGTTGCCAGCTTTTTAAATACTCAAGTATCTCAACATAGTCATCCTATCGGACAAGAAGAAGCTACAGTACAACATCCAGGTCAAATTATTGATGATATGCGTGCAGGTTTAGAATTAGTTGATTCAGTGAAAATAGAATATAACACCGTTAAAGATTGGCATCATTATATTTCTGATTATTTATATAATCATCACATTATAGAAGATCAACAGTCATTCGCTGAACTATTACAGCAACGTTTTGCAGATAATCCAGGTTGGCTATTGCACCCCTATCCAGTGCTACTGCCACACTTAAAAAATGATTTAATCAAAAAACCTATTATTTTTATTACTATATTAGATGAGCCGCTGGCGTTGCATAATATTCAAAATGACAAATTTGAAATTAAATATCTTATTTGTATGTTCATTCCTGATAATGGCTTTATGGCTACTTTAATCAATGACTTTTCAGAAGTTTTAAGTATGGAATTAGAAAACATTGATAAATTTATGCAAAAACCACAGGAATTTGAAACAATACTAAGAAACAAATTTTTAAATCATATTAAAAAACAATTTATTTAGGAGAGTATTAAACATGAGTGAATTATTTAGTAATGACAATATCTTTTTAAACGTTAACGTAGCAAACCAAAACGAAGCTATCGAAAAAGCAGGACAAGCATTAGTTGATAGTGGTGCAGTTACTGAAAGTTATATTCAAGCTATGAAAGATCGTGAACAAGTAGTTACAACATTTATGGGTAACGGCTTAGCAATCCCTCACGGTACTGACGAAGCAAAATCAAGTGTATTACAATCTGGTTTAACTTTATTACAAATCCCAGAAGGCGTTGATTGGGATGGCGAAGAAGTTAAAGTTGTTGTTGGTATCGCTGGTAAAGATGGTGAGCATTTAGACCTACTTTCTAAAATTGCTATTACTTTTAGTGAAGAAGAAAATGTTGACCGTATTGTTAATGCAAAATCTGCAGACGAAATCAAACAAGTATTTGAGGAGGCAGATGCATAATGAAAGCAGTACATTTTGGTGCTGGTAATATTGGTCGAGGATTTATTGGCTATATTCTAGCAGATAATAATATTAAAGTTACTTTCGCTGATGTCAATGCTGAAATTATTGAAGCGTTACAAGAACAACATGAATATGATGTTATCTTAGCAGATGAAGCAAAAACAACTACACGTGTTAATAATGTAGATGCTATTAATTCTGCACAACCGTCAGAAGAATTAAAACAAGCAATCCTTGAAGCAGATATTATCACTACAGCTGTTGGTGTTAATATTTTACCAATTATTGCAAAATCATTTGCACCATACTTAAAAGAGAAAAAGAATCACGTAAATATTGTTGCTTGTGAAAATGCAATTATGGCAACTGATACACTTAAAAAAGCCATTCTTGATATCACTGGTCCATTAGGTGATAACATCCATTTCGCCAACTCTGCTGTAGATAGAATTGTGCCATTACAAAAAAATGACAATATTTTAGACGTGATGGTTGAACCTTTCTATGAATGGGTTATTGAAAAAGATGCATGGTATGGGGAAGAATTAGAACATATTAAATATGTTGAAGATTTAACGCCTTATATTGAACGTAAATTATTAACTGTTAATACTGGACATGCCTACTTAGCTTATGCAGGTCAATTTGAAGGTAAAGCGACGATTTTAGATGCAGTGGAAGATAGTTCAATTGAAGCAGGTTTACGTCGTGTATTAGCTGAAACTAGTAAATATATTACAGACCAATTTGATTTCACTGAACAAGAACAAGCTGCTTATGTTGAAAAAATTATCGGTCGATTTAACAATCCTTACTTATCAGATGAAGTGACACGTGTAGGTCGTGGAACATTGCGTAAAATTGGTCCTAAAGATAGAATTATTAAACCGTTAACTTATCTGTACAACAACGATTTAGAACGTACAGGTTTATTAAATACTGCAGCATTATTATTAAAATATGATGATAAAGCTGATCAAGAAACAGTTGAGAAAAATAATTATATTAGTGAACATGGTCAAAAAGCTTTCTTAAAAGAATATGCTAAAGTTGATGATGCTCTTGCTGATGAAATTATTGAAGCATACAACAATTTATAATAAAAAAACTTGAGACATTGTCTTCCTGAGGATCGTGATTATGATACTTTGGAAGACTTTTTTTGTCTCAAGTTAATCTAAGTTTGATTATGGTTTGATTGATATTGTAGCGTGAGTGACACATCTTCGAAGCTTAATGTTGAATGAACAAGCCTAGTCTAGATATCTTTAACTATAAGTTCTATTTTTGTACTATTAAACTATTTAATCATTCAATTGTAGATTTACTCTTCTGATTGTTCGTCTCTTTTTGTAAATCTTCTTATTAAGAACGCCATTCCAGCACCAAGTGCTAACTCTGCATAAGGTAAATCGTCAGTATATGTCACACCAGTTTTAGGCAATTCTTTTTTCCCTGGTTTCACTTTAGAAGTTTTGTGTTTAGTTTCTGTTTTGTCAGTAGTTTTGCTGCCTGTAGTATCTTGTTTGCCACCTGTGTTTTTGCCAGTTTTGCCAGGTTCTCCGTTTCCTTTGTTGCCTTTGTCATCTTTATCTTTATCTTTATCTTTATCTTTGTCTTTGACTTTGACTTTGTCTTTATCTTTGTCTTTATCTTTGTCTTTGTCTTTATCTTTGTCTTTGTCTTTATCTTTGTCTTTATCTGTTGGTTTTACTTCTGTAGTGTCAGTCGGTTTATTTGTAGGTGTATTAGCTGGTTGTTCAACACTACTATTATTTGGTTGATCTGTTCCATTATTATCCGGTGTTGCATTTGGATCTGGTTTATCTGTTGGTGTTGCACTTGCATTTGGATCTGGTTTGTCTGTTGGTGTTGTACTTGCATTTGAATCCGGTTTATCTGTTGGTGTATTAGCCGGTTGTTCAACACCACTATTATTTGGTTGTGCATTTCCGTTATTATTTGATGCCACAGCTCCAATATTATTTGGTTGCGCGTTTCCGTTATTATTTGATGCCACAGCTCCACTATTATTTGGTTGCGCGTTTCCGTTATTATTTGGTGCGACAGCTCCATTATCATTTGGCGTTGGGTTAGCATTATTATTTGGTTGTGCCCCATTATTAGTTTCATCAAATGGAATGATTGCTTCAATTGAATGAATTGTCGCATTTTGAAGTTCTGTAACTTCGGCATCTGTTTTAGCTTTAGCTAGATCTTTTGTAAATCTTTCTCCGCTTCTAGCTAAATCCTGCAATGCTGTTTGTTTTGATTGTTCAGAAACGTTTGGCGTATTCTTAATATCTTCTTTTTGTCTCTCAATTGCTTGATTCACTTCATTTGTAGCATCTTGTTTAGCGTGGTAGTCAAAGTTTTGTTTCGTGATTTCTGCTTTAGCCTCGTCTTTAACTTTGTCCACACCAGCATTAGTAGTTTGTGCATTAATATTATCTGTTGCTGTAGATAAAATTCCTTCTAACGCATTTGTATAAGCTTCTTTTTCATCGGTTGTGGCATTGTCATTATTGTTAGCTGTTGCTTCTAATTGATCAAGTAATGATTCAAGTTCATCAATAGCTTGTTGTTTATGTGTATCTTCTACTTGAATATTATCTAATGCTACAAGTCCATCTTGTTCAGCTTTATCAACTGCATCATCTGTTGTTGCTGCATTAATTTTAGCTAGTGCATCATCACTATACTGTTTCACTAATGCTAATGATGAAGCTTTTTCTTCATCAGTCAAAGCATCATTATCATTTATTTCTGCTTTAATTTCGTCAGCTTTTGTATTGATTGCTTTTGTCGCATCAACTTTATTGATAGTTGCTAATTGAATAGCTGCAATGGCTGCTTTACCTTGTGATAATGCTTCATCTACATCGCTATCGTCTGCTGCATTATTAATTTTTTCTAATGTATCTTGAACAATAGCTTCTACATCATTAGCTGCTTTTTGTTTTTCTTCTTGAGTAGCATTATCGTTATCTAAAATTTGATCATTCTTTTGATCGGCAGCATTGTAAAGATCATCAGTTGCAGTTTGCTTTTTAGTGAATTGTGGTTCGAAAGCATTAATATTAGTAATACCTTCATCTTTTTGAGTTGCAACATCTTCTGCAGTTGTCGCTTGATTAATTTTTTGAATATCTTGTTGTTTTAAATTATCTAGTTGTTGTTTCGCTTGATTTACTTCACTTGCAGTGCTATTAATTGCCGCTTCAATATCTGCAACTTTTTGATTATAAGCATTTTCAATATCTGCAATAGCATCTGCTTTAATGGTGCTAAGTGTTTTAACAGCTTGTATTTGGTTAGTGGCATCTGCAACAATAGCATCCACATCAGCATTTGCTTGTGCTTGATTAATTTTTTCTTTAGCTCCGTTTAACAAGTCGGTAACTTGTTGTTTAGCCTTTGCAATGTCTTCTGCTGATGCATTTGCAGTTTGATCTAATTCAGAATTTTTATTATTAGCAACTGTATCTAATGAATTCTTAGCAGTTGCCTTTTTCGTTACAGTTGGTTGTACTGCATTGATTTCTTGATTAATAGCATCTTTCGCTGCATTCACTTCTTGCGTTGAGTTTGCTGCATTAATTTTGTTTATACCATCAACATATATTTGACTTGCACGTTTAGCAGCTTCATTTGCTTCTTCTGTTGTAATATCAGCTGTTTTTGATATTTGATCTGCTTTATGTTCTAATGTATGTCTAATCTCATCTTTTGCTGCAGTTTTAATATCATGTGCCGCATTAATATTATCTAAATCTTGCAATCCTTGATCTTTGGCTGCATTCACTTCTTCAACTGAATGTGCATTAGTAATTGATTGGATAATAGTTGCTTGTTGTCCATCTAGTTGTTGTGTTGCTGTAGCTTTTTCTTCTGTTGTGGCATTAGAGTCATTTTGAATTTCTACACGCTTTCTATTAACTCGATTATTAATTTCTGTCTTAGCATAATCTTTAATTGTCGTATCTGCATTAATACCATTAATATTGTTAATTGCTTCATCTTTGGCAGCACTAACTTCTTGAGCAGTAGCTGCATTTTGAATTGCTAAATCACCTTGTTCTTTAGCCTGATTAATTAATTCTGTAGCTGCTTCTTTTTCTTCTGTTGTTGCTGAATTATCAGCTTCAATAGTTTGTTGTCTTGTTGTTGCTGCTTGTGCTAAATCATTTTTTGCTGTTGTTTTAGTTGTTGTTGCTGGTTGAACAGCTGAAATGTCTGCTAATCCAGTTGTCTTAGCAGTGTCAACACCAGCATCTGTTGTTGCTGCATCAATATCATTATTAGCTTTTGTTACAGCTTGTTGTAACTGTTGAAGTGCTGCTTCTTTTTCTTCTGTTGTGGCATCAGCATTATTATTGATTTCTGCTGTTTGACTATTTTGTTGTTGCGTAATTTCTGCTAATGCATCACGTTTCTTACGTACTTGTGGTTGCAAGTTATTAATTGCGTCTGTAGCACTTTGTTGAGCTGCATCTACTTGCGCATTTGTTGTTGCTTGGTCTATTGCTGCTTTACCTTTAGTTACTTCGCCATCAACTAATGCTTCTCCTGCAGTTTTTTCTTCTGTTGTGGCATCAGCTAAACCTTGAATTTGTTGTTTTTTAGTGTTTGCTTGATTATCTAATGCAGTTCTTGCGTCATTTTTCTTAGTAACAGTAGGTTGTACTTGAGCAATCGCAGTTTCACCATTTGTTTTAGCAGTTTCTACATCTGTTTGTGATGCTGCATTATCAATTGCCGTATCAGCTTGTTGTACTGCGGCATCAACTTGTTGGTCTGCTGCATCTCTTTCTTCTGCAGTGATGTCAGCTGTAGCTGCAATTTGAGCTTTACGTTCATCTGCTTTAGTTTGAATAGCTTGTTTAGCTGTAGATTTAGTCGTTGTTGCTGGTTGAATAGCAGTGATTTTAGCAATTTCTGCAGCTTTAACATTATTTACATCTTGATTTGATTGTGCTGCATCAATGGCATTATCTGCAGTTGTTTTCTCAGTTTGTAGTTGTTGGACTGCTGCTGCTTTTTCTTCTGTTGTTGCTGCATTATTATTTTGAATAGCTGTTTGTTGTTCTTGTACTTTTTGATCAATATCAGCTTTAGCATTTGTTTTAACTTGATGCTCTGCTTGAATACCATTGACATTTTGAAGTTGTGCAGTTTTTGCTGCGTCTACATCTGCTTGTGCTGCAGCTTGTTCGATTGCTTCATTTGCCTCTGTTACAGCTTGTTGAACTTTTGCTTTTGCTGCGTCTTTTTCATCTGTTGTTGCTGCATTATCTTGATCAATATCATTATTTTTTTGTGTTGCTGCTTGTTGAATGGCAGTCTTAGCTGCTTCTTTATATTGAGTTGCAGGTTGTACTTGATTAATTTCATTTATACCATTTGTTTTAGCTGTTTCAACTTCAGCATTTGATTGCGCCTGGTCAATGTTAGTATCAGCTTGTTGCTTTTTATTATCTAAGTCAGCAATTGCAGTGTTTTTCTCTTCAGTTGTGGCATTTTGATTATCTGATATTTCTTGTTTATGTGTAGTATAAGCTTCATTAACAGCAGTTTTAGCATTTTGTTTCGCATTTATAGCTGGTGTACTACTATTGATTGCTTGGATACCATTATTTTTAGCTGTTTCAACTTCTTGATCCGTTTGTGCTTCAGTAATAGCTTCAAGCGCTGCTTGTTTAGCTTGTTCTACTTCTTCATTCGCCGCTGTAATTTCATCTGTTGTAGCATTTTGAGCAGTAGCATTATTATTACTTTGTATTTGTTGTGTTGCTGCTTGATCTATAGCATTTTTGGCATTCGTTTTGATAGTCGTTGCAGCCGTAATTGCTTTGATTTTCGCAAGTTCTGCTTCTTTAGTATTGTCAACATCTTGTCTCGTTGTTGGCGTTTCAATAGCTTTAAGTGCTGCTTCTTTTGCTTTCTCAATTTCAGCAATAGCTATAGCTTTTTCACTATCAGTAGATTCTTGACTATTATTAACAACTTCTTGTTGATTTGTAGCAGCTTCATTGATTGCATCGATTGCATTCGTTCTAACATATGAATCTGGTACCACATTATTAATATTATTTATTGTATTATCTTTTAAATTCTCAACTGCTTCGTTAGTATTCGTACTATTAAGCGTAGTTAACGCATTGACTTCTAAATTACCAATTGTTGCATAAGCAACGTCTTTTTCTTCTTGAACAGGTGCAGTTAATTTTTTAATTTCTTGTTTACGTTTAGCAACTGCTTTGATAATAGCATTTTTAGCAGCTGGTTTGACTGTTGGCACTGCAACATCTGCAGCTAAAGCATTTAACCCTGTATCTTTGGCAGTTGTTACACCTGCAGCAGTCGTTTGTTGGTCAATTTGGTTGATAGCTGCTTGTTTGTCATTATTAATTTTAGATGTAATATCTGCAATTTCTTCTTGAGTCAATTGATTATTTTGACTATTTGTCGTAATCATTTGTTGTGCTTTATTATCTAATTCAGTAATTGCAGGTTGTTTTTCAACTAATTTATCTTTTAATTCTTGTACTAATTGATCAATTGCTGCTTGTGATTTACGTTGATCTAAAGGTACATTATTTTGTTCCTCATTTAACACTTGAGTAGCTTGTTCTTTAAGCTTGTTATATTCAGCGATAGAACCAGCTGTATATTGTGTCGCATCTATTGCTTGGTCTACTTGAGCTTGTAGTGCTTCTTTATTCATGACTACATCAGTTGTATAAGGATCAGTTACTAAAGTTACTACAGGGCTATTCGCAGCATTCATTAGGACATCTGCAGCTGTTTGATACGTTAATTTATCATTAAAATGAATTTGTTGTGGTGTTGGAACATTATCAATATTAACTTTATAAGTTAATTTAAGTGACTTATCAGGGAATAATACTTCTTTAGTATGTGTATTGTTCTCTGTTCTTACACCTTTACTCGTAAAAGTAACAGTATTAGTTGTCTTATCGTATTGTTCAGTCATTGGTAATAGTTTAGTACTATCATTATTACCAAGAGGGAATGATGTTGATAATGAATTAGCTACATATGATACGCCTTGAGGTAAAGTAACAGAATATACAAATTGACCATCTTTTAATGAAGCACCGTAATTACCATTATTTCCAATTTCAGCATTGATGACATAGTCTTTTTGATTTGTTGCAGTTGGATTTAATTCTCTTTGTTTCACATATAAATGTGATCCTGAATGCAATCCTACATTATCAATAAATGAATAATATTTATAGCCATCTTTATTTGTTGTAATTCTAGATGCATCAGCTACTGCAGCATTATCTGGTAAAAATTGTAACGCTAAATGATCAACATCTACTGGAACTTTAAATAAATGTGATACGCCTCTAGTTCCAACATTAACTTTCGCTAATTCTTTATCATTTTTAGCATCTTTAATAACAAAATTAGTACTACCTTGTTTACTATTTGTTTGCATAGTTGTAAAATCTACAACTAATTCAGAACCTGGTTTAACATTAATCTCTTTGGAGATACCGTTAAAATCTCCATGATCATTATTATTGTCAGCTTTTACCCTTCCTAGAACTAATACATTACCAGATGCTTGATAGTTTTGCGGACTATGTTTATCAAACATATCACTTCTTCTAAGATTTGAATTCACAAATCCGACTTTACCATGATCAACTAAAGTATAACCTTCTACATTATCTTTAATTGTAACTGTAGGATTATTTCTGTCTTTATCCGTAACAATAGAAGGATCATCAAATGTTAATACTGTGTTGATGCTACCTTGGCCAGTATTATTTTCATTCGGATCTTGTTGTTGAACTTTAGGTGGTACTGGTGGTGCTGGAGCTGTTGGTTGTACGGCATTAGGTGCAGCTCCTGGATTTGCAGCAGCTGCTACATTATTTGGTGCTGCTGGATTTGCTCCTACATCACGTTTACGACGTTTTAGGACTTTATCGTGATCACCTTGAGCTGCTAATCTTAAGTTTTGAGTGTCATTTTGTCCTGTTGTTGTATTAACAGCATTATCATTTTTATTAGTTTGTGCTACTTGGTTCCCACCATTAGATACAGAAGTATTATTACCATTGTTATTTAATGATTGATTAGTAGTAGCAGTTGACGATTGCACAGTACTTGGTGATGTTACATTTCCTGCTTGTGTCCCATTTACTGGTTGGACAGTTACCGTATTATCTAATTGATTAGTGTTTGATGGTTGTTCAGCTGCAGATGCATGAGATGTATTAGCAGTTATAAAGGTTACTGTTGCAATTAATGTTGAAAATATACCAACATTAAATTTTCTGATACTAAATTTTTGTTCTCTGAATAGATTCATTAAGTCATCCTCCTAGTTGTGAAATTCTCGTTGTCAATGATGTGCTTAATCAATTAGGTAATGATAAATAGATTGCGTGTCAGAAAAAATATAATAACAGAACAATACTATTTATTTCTTATTAATTTTATCATCAATATATATTGAATACTAGTGTATCTTATATTAAATAATGATGACTTATATGAATTTTTTATTACTGCTTCGTTAACTATTTTTTTCATCTTTAAATACAAAAAAGCGGAACAAAAATCAATAGCTAAATTGATTTTTATTCCACTTATGTTATAGAAAACTTTGACTCAAAAATAATATGTTTCATTTGCTATACTCGTATTACTTAACATTCAAACATGATTTATCTGTATTAATTTTCTAGTCCCATTTTCTCTTTAACTACATCTGCAATTTGTTGCGCATATCTTTCTGCATCTTCATCTGTAGCTGCTTCTACCATTACTCTTACCAATGGCTCTGTTCCAGAAGGTCTAACTAAAATTCTACCTTCTCCATTCATTTCAACTTCTACCTTAGTCATTACTTCTTTAACATCTACATTTTCTTCAACACGATATTTGTCCGTTACTCTAACATTGATTAAAGATTGCGGATATTTTTTCATTTGTGCAGCTAATTCACTTAAAGTTTTACCTGTTAATTTAATCACTGATGCTAAATGAATACCAGTTAATAGACCATCACCAGTAGTATTGTAATCCATCATAACGATATGACCAGATTGTTCACCACCAAGATTGTAATTGCCACGGCGCATTTCTTCAACGACATATCTATCGCCAACTTTAGTTTTATTAGATTTGATACCTTCACGTTCTAAAGCTTTATAAAATCCTAAATTACTCATGACAGTTGACACAATCATGTCATTATTTAGTTCTTGGTTTTTATGCATTTCTTGACCAATAATAAACATAATTTGGTCTCCATCAACAATTTGACCTTTTTCATCAACAGCTATGATTCTATCTCCATCGCCATCAAATGCTAAACCAAAATCACTACCTGTTTCTAATACTTTTTCAGCTAATTTTTCAGGATGTGTTGAGCCACATTGTTCATTAATATTATAACCATCAGGGTTACAGCCAATTGTTTCAGTATCTGCTTCTAGATCTCCAAATAAAAATGGCGCTAATGATGATGTAGAACCGTTGGCACCATCTAGGACTATTTTTAAACCTTCAAAATTAACATCAACTGTTGATTTTAAATAACTTAAATATTTTTGTGCACCTTCAAAATAATCTGAATAATGTACAATTTCATTGCCTACTGGTCTAGGTAGTTCTGGATTTTCTTGATCTAATAATTCTTCTATTTCATGTTCTTGTTCATCTGATAATTTAAATCCATCTGAACCAAAAAATTTAATTCCATTATCAGCAACTGGATTATGTGATGCAGAAATCATAACTCCTAATTCTGCACCCATTTCTTTTGTTAAATATGCTACGCCTGGTGTAGATATGATACCTAAACGCATAACTTCAGCACCAATTGAAATTAAGCCAGCTATTAATGCTGATTCAAGCATTTCACCTGAAACACGTGTATCTCTACCTACAAGAACACGAGGGTGTTTTTCGCCTTTATTGTGTGCTAATACATAGCCACCATATCTACCTAATTTGAATGCTAATTCTGGTGTTAATTCTTGGTTAGCTACTCCTCTTACTCCATCTGTTCCAAAATATTTTCCCATTGTCTTTACTCTCCTTTAGAATATTCGACTTATTTAACGTTAATATAAGCTTTTGTTTCACTTGGATCTGCTTTCGACACATTATCCGGTAATTTTATACGTACTGTTTTTTCAGTAGATTCTGATATACCATCTAAGTCTACTTCTGCATCTATTTCACTTATATTTTGTAAATCATCACGACTACCATAAATTTCAATTTCTTTATCATCTAAATCTATAGAACTTAATTCTTTACCATCAGCTAAACTACCTTTTTGTTTAACATGTAGCTTAACTTTTTTGCTAAAAGGTTCAACTAAAACTTTCAAATTAACCTCATTGGGTTGAATCGATACATTTATTTTATTTAAATTTTTATCTAATGCTATTATTTCTGCATTATCTTTTGTATCACTATTAATATCTTTATGGTTTTTAAATGTTGCTTTTAAATATGCAATATCTTGCAATTGTTGTTTACCACCAGTAACTTTAACAGTTTGTGGTGAAACTTCCTGTTTCTTAATTGTATAAAGTGGATCAATATCATCTGTACTAACATCAGGTTGAACAGTCATATTTTTAGTAACCTTATCCTCTAAAGTAATATTGGCTACTTTAGGTTTTACAGAGTAGCGTATTTCATCTCCTAAACCTTTAACCTGATATTTTTCTTGATATTTACCTGCTTTAGCATTTGATAAATCTACAGTTACTCTTAAGTCTTCAGGGTTTTCTACCTTGATGATTTTTGATTGTGGACCTGATATTGTTACATCAACTGTTTCAGGTGCCTTAGTTAAATGAAGTTCTTTGGTATTATATAAAATTTCAACTGGCACATCTTGAATTGTCTTATTCGTTTTTTGAGATATATTACCGGTATTAAAAATATTACCAAAGACATTATTAGCAGATAAAAAGAAAAATAGTGCTAATAGCAAGGCTATAAAACGCAAGCCCCATTTACTTTCTAACATATTACTTCACACCTTTCTTTTGAAAGTGTGTACCAAACCAATGTTCAGCAAGCAACTCTTCAAATACTTCATTAGAAACTTCTCGTCGTAATTTACCATCAAATGTAACAGAAATATCTCCAGTTTCTTCAGAGACTATAACTGTAAACGCATCTGATACTTCTGAAATACCAACTGCTGCTCTATGTCTAGTACCTAAACTTTTAGAAATTTTAGCACTATCAGATAATGGTAAATAACTTGCTGCTGCTGCAATTTTTGTACCTTGAATAATCATTGCACCATCATGTAGTGGGGTATTAGGAATAAATACATTAATCAATAATTCTTGAGAAATATTTGAATCCATTGCTATACCTGTTTCAATATAATCTTGTAAACCAGTTTCCTTTTCAAAGACAATTAAAGCACCTATGCGTCTCTTAGCCATGTACTGTATAGCTTTAGAGACAGACTGAATTAATTTTTCTTCATCC
Source organism: Staphylococcus simiae (assembly GCF_017357005.1). Classification (NCBI taxonomy): domain Bacteria; kingdom Bacillati; phylum Bacillota; class Bacilli; order Caryophanales; family Staphylococcaceae; genus Staphylococcus; species Staphylococcus simiae. The sequence goes on from NZ_CP071589.1 coordinate 2,074,734, forward strand.
TTATTATAAGTATTTGTTGTATATCTCTTTAAGAAACTTCCTCTACCTAACTGTTCTAATGCCCTTCTAATTTCTGGTTGGAATATAACTATCAAAGCTAATACTCCCCATTGTATGACTATATCAAACAGTTTTGATGTCGCATTTAGATTTAAAATAATACTAACTTGTTGGCCTATAACAATTACTAAAATACCTTTAAGTAATTGTATTGCTTTAGTTCCCTTAAAAACAGTAATGAGAAGATAAAGTACATACCAAACGATAAGTAAATCAAGTACAGTTGTTACAATTTTTAAAGTACTAAGATTTTGAAAAAAATTGGAAAAATCCATAACATCTCCTCCGGGTAATATTTTTCCATAATATCTATTATACCAATGATTTATATCACTGTCATACGAACACATTTTAAAAATTAAAATTTTATTAATTTAACAATTTAAAAAAACGCTTAAAGTCATATATCATAACTTTAAACGTTTTTAATTTATTATAATAATGTTTCTCCAAAAAATGTACCTAATAATGATACAGCTTGTTCCGCAGTATAATTATTCTGGTCAATCAAAGGATTAACTTCAACTATATCCATAGATGTTACTAATTTAGATTGATGTAGTAACTCTAAAGCAAAATGACTTTCTCTATATGTAAGTCCACCCATGACTCTAGTTCCTGTTCCAGGCGTTTCCATTGGATCAAGGGCATCAACATCTAATGACAAATGTAATCCATCAATATTACGGGATTTTAAATATTCTAAAGCATTGTCAATGACTGCTTGTATACCTAATTTATCAATATCTGCCATTGTAAATGTTTTTATATTTTTATCTTTAATAAATTGTCTTTCTCCATAATCTAAATCTCTCATTCCGATAAGAACGATATTATCTGTTTTAACTTTAACACCATAGCCGTTTATATTTACTAGTTCATCAGGTCCTTCACCTGTAAGTATTCTTAAAGGCATACCATGAACATTTCCAGATGGTGATTCTTCAGGTACATTTAAATCACCATGAGCATCATACCAAATGACACCAAGGTTATTATAATGTTTACTGACACCTGAGATAGAGCCAATCGCTATAGAATGATCTCCACCTAAAATTAACGGAAATCTATTATTTTCTATGGACTCTGATACTTTATTATTTAAGTTATTAGTAACTTCTATAATTTCTTGAAAATTTCGCATACCTGTTTGGTGACTTTGAAACTTTTCAACATCAACTAGAGGAACCTCAATATCCCCTTTATCTTCAATATCCAAATCTAATTGTTTTAAGCGCGATAATAATCCAGCGTATCTTATTGCTGCTGGACCTAAATCAACTCCAAGCTTTCTTTGGCCAAAAGTTGATGGTACACCAATGATATCTATAGCTTTTATCATAATAAACACCTCAAATAATATGTATATAATATTAGATTAATGTATACGCTTACATAATTCAAGCACTTATTTCTAGATGGTTTACTTTTATCTAACTGTAATTGAGTATCACAATTTTTTTACTTATCTTACCAACCGAATTTATTATAGAGCCATAAAGATACTTGATGAGAGCTTTAATACGTTACACTTCAAACTCAAGAACCATTATAATTTTCAGATTAAAAAAAACACTTTCCAAAAGGAAAGTGTTAGCAGTGAGCCATAGAGGATTCGAACCTCTGACCCTCTGATTAAAAGTCAGATGCTCTACCAACTGAGCTAATGGCTCTAATGGCTGGGCTAGCTGGATTCGAACCAACGAGTGACGGAGTCAAAGTCCGTTGCCTTACCGCTTGGCTATAGCCCAATTATAGATGGTGGAGGGGGGCAGATTCGAACTGCCGAACCCGAAGGAGCGGATTTACAGTCCGCCGCGTTTAGCCACTTCGCTACCCCTCCGACATATTAAATTAATCAAAATGGTGGAGAATGACGGGTTCGAACCGCCGACCCTCTGCTTGTAAGGCAGATGCTCTCCCAGCTGAGCTAATTCTCCAAAATAATGACTCCTACGGGACTCGAACCCGTGTTACCGCCGTGAAAGGGCGGTGTCTTAACCGCTTGACCAAGGAGCCATGGCTCCACAGGTAGGACTCGAACCTACGACCGATCGGTTAACAGCCGATAGCTCTACCACTGAGCTACTGTGGAATAATAATAAATATTTGCCTGGCAACGTCCTACTCTAGCGGAACGTAAGTCCGACTACCATCGGCGCTAAGGAGCTTAACTTCTGTGTTCGGCATGGGAACAGGTGTGACCTCCTTGCCATAGTCACCAGACAAATAAGAATGTAAGTTATACACTCAAAACTAGATAGTAAGTAAAAATGATTGTGCTTCGCAAAACATTTAATTGATTAAGTCTTCGATCGATTAGTATTCGTCAGCTCCACATGTCACCATGCTTCCACCTCGAACCTATTAACCTCATCATCTTTGAGGGATCTTATAACCGAAGTTGGGAAATCTCATCTTGAGGGGGGCTTCATGCTTAGATGCTTTCAGCACTTATCCCGTCCATACATAGCTACCCAGCTATGCCGTTGGCACGACAACTGGTACACCAGAGGTATGTCCATCCCGGTCCTCTCGTACTAAGGACAGCTCCTCTCAAATTTCCTACGCCCACGACGGATAGGGACCGAACTGTCTCACGACGTTCTGAACCCAGCTCGCGTACCGCTTTAATGGGCGAACAGCCCAACCCTTGGGACCGACTACAGCCCCAGGATGCGATGAGCCGACATCGAGGTGCCAAACCTCCCCGTCGATGTGAACTCTTGGGGGAGATAAGCCTGTTATCCCCGGGGTAGCTTTTATCCGTTGAGCGATGGCCCTTCCATGCGGAACCACCGGATCACTAAGTCCGTCTTTCGACCCTGCTCGACTTGTAGGTCTCGCAGTCAAGCTCCCTTATGCCTTTACACTCTATGAATGATTTCCAACCATTCTGAGGGAACCTTTGAGCGCCTCCGTTACCTTTTAGGAGGCGACCGCCCCAGTCAAACTGCCCGCCTGACACTGTCTCCCACCACGATAAGTGGTGCGGGTTAGAAAGCCAACACAGCTAGGGTAGTATCCCACCAGCGCCTCCACGTAAGCTAGCGCTCACGTTTCAAAGGCTCCTACCTATCCTGTACAAGCTGTGCCGAATTTCAATATCAGGCTACAGTAAAGCTCCACGGGGTCTTTCCGTCCTGTCGCGGGTAACCTGCATCTTCACAGGTACTATGATTTCACCGAGTCTCTCGTTGAGACAGTGCCCAAATCGTTACGCCTTTCGTGCGGGTCGGAACTTACCCGACAAGGAATTTCGCTACCTTAGGACCGTTATAGTTACGGCCGCCGTTTACTGGGGCTTCGATTCGTAGCTTCGCAGAAGCTAACCACTCCTCTTAACCTTCCAGCACCGGGCAGGCGTCAGCCCCTATACATCACCTTACGGTTTAGCAGAGACCTGTGTTTTTGATAAACAGTCGCTTGGGCCTATTCACTGCGGCTCTTCTGGGCGTTAACCCTAAAGAGCACCCCTTCTCCCGAAGTTACGGGGTCATTTTGCCGAGTTCCTTAACGAGAGTTCGCTCGCTCACCTTAGAATTCTCATCTTGACTACCTGTGTCGGTTTGCGGTACGGGCACCTATTTTCTATCTAGAGGCTTTTCTCGGCAGTGTGAAATCAACGACTCGAAGACACAATGTCTTCTCCCCATCACAGCTCAGCCTTCACGAGTACCGGATTTGCCTAGTACTCAGCCTTACTGCTTAGACGTGCAATCCAATCGCACGCTTCGCCTATCCTACTGCGTCCCCCCATCGATTAAAACGATTATAGGTGGTACAGGAATATCAACCTGTTATCCATCGCCTACGCCTGTCGGCCTCAGCTTAGGACCCGACTAACCCAGAGCGGACGAGCCTTCCTCTGGAAACCTTAGTCAATCGGTGGACGGGATTCTCACCCGTCTTTCGCTACTCACACCGGCATTCTCACTTCTAAGCGCTCCACATGTCCTTGCGATCATGCTTCACCGCCCTTAGAACGCTCTCCTACCATTGTCCAAAGGACAATCCACAGCTTCGGTAATATGTTTAGCCCCGGTACATTTTCGGCGCAGTGTCACTCGACTAGTGAGCTATTACGCACTCTTTAAATGATGGCTGCTTCTAAGCCAACATCCTAGTTGTCTGGGCAACGCCACATCCTTTTCCACTTAACATATATTTTGGGACCTTAGCTGGTGGTCTGGGCTGTTTCCCTTTCGAACACGGACCTTATCACCCATGTTCTGACTCCCAAGTTAAATTAATTGGCATTCGGAGTTTGTCTGAATTCGGTAACCCGAGAAGGGCCCCTCGTCCAAACAGTGCTCTACCTCCAATAATCATCACTTGAGGCTAGCCCTAAAGCTATTTCGGAGAGAACCAGCTATCTCCAGGTTCGATTGGAATTTCTCCGCTACCCTCAGTTCATCCGCTCACTTTTCAACGTAAGTCGGTTCGGTCCTCCATTCAGTGTTACCTGAACTTCAACCTGACCAAGGGTAGATCACCTGGTTTCGGGTCTACGACCAAATACTAAACGCCCTATTCAGACTCGCTTTCGCTACGGCTCCACATTTACTGCTTAACCTTGCATCAAATCGTAACTCGCCGGTTCATTCTACAAAAGGCACGCCATCACCCATTAACGGGCTCTGACTACTTGTAAGCACACGGTTTCAGGTTCTATTTCACTCCCCTTCCGGGGTGCTTTTCACCTTTCCCTCACGGTACTGGTTCACTATCGGTCACTAGAGAGTATTTAGCCTTGGGAGATGGTCCTCCCAGATTCCGACGGAATTTCACGTGCTCCGTCGTACTCAGGATCCACTCAAGAGAGACAATATTTTCAACTACAGGATTGTTACCTTCTTTGATTCATCTTTCCAGATGATTCGTCTAATATCGTCCTTTGTAACTCCGTACAGAGTGTCCTACAACCCCAACAAGCAAGCTTGTTGGTTTGGGCTCTTCCCGTTTCGCTCGCCGCTACTCAGGGAATCGATTTTTCTTTCTCTTCCTCCGGGTACTAAGATGTTTCAGTTCTCCGGGTGTGCCTTCTGATATGCTATGTATTCACATATCGATAACATGACATAACTCATGCTGGGTTTCCCCATTCGGAAATCTCTGGATCAACGCTTACTTACAGCTACCCAAAGCATATCGTCGTTAGTAACGTCCTTCATCGGCTTCTAGTGCCAAGGCATCCACCGTGCGCCCTTAATAACTTAATCTATGTTTCCACCATTTTGCTAATCCAACGTTAAACATCTTCTTAAACAAAATAAAATTGAAACGCGTTATTAATCTTGTGAGTGTTCTTTCGAACACTAGCGATTATTTCTTATGAATTCAAGCTTATTTAAAACTCTTTATTCACTCGGTTTTGCTTGGTAAAATCTATTTTTACTTACTTATCTAGTTTTCAATGTACAAATGAATGTTAATAAACATTCAAAACTGAATACAATATGTCTACGTTATTCCGCATCTTCTAAAAAGATGTTCCGAATATATCCTTAGAAAGGAGGTGATCCAGCCGCACCTTCCGATACGGCTACCTTGTTACGACTTCACCCCAATCATTTGTCCCACCTTCGACGGCTAGCTCCTAAAAGGTTACTCCACCGGCTTCGGGTGTTACAAACTCTCGTGGTGTGACGGGCGGTGTGTACAAGACCCGGGAACGTATTCACCGTAGCATGCTGATCTACGATTACTAGCGATTCCAGCTTCATGTAGTCGAGTTGCAGACTACAATCCGAACTGAGAACAACTTTATGGGATTTGCTTGACCTCGCGGTTTCGCTGCCCTTTGTATTGTCCATTGTAGCACGTGTGTAGCCCAAATCATAAGGGGCATGATGATTTGACGTCATCCCCACCTTCCTCCGGTTTGTCACCGGCAGTCAACTTAGAGTGCCCAACTTAATGATGGCAACTAAGCTTAAGGGTTGCGCTCGTTGCGGGACTTAACCCAACATCTCACGACACGAGCTGACGACAACCATGCACCACCTGTCACTTTGTCCCCCGAAGGGGAAGGCTCTATCTCTAGAGTTGTCAAAGGATGTCAAGATTTGGTAAGGTTCTTCGCGTTGCTTCGAATTAAACCACATGCTCCACCGCTTGTGCGGGTCCCCGTCAATTCCTTTGAGTTTCAACCTTGCGGTCGTACTCCCCAGGCGGAGTGCTTAATGCGTTAGCTGCAGCACTAAGGGGCGGAAACCCCCTAACACTTAGCACTCATCGTTTACGGCGTGGACTACCAGGGTATCTAATCCTGTTTGATCCCCACGCTTTCGCACATCAGCGTCAGTTACAGACCAGAAAGTCGCCTTCGCCACTGGTGTTCCTCCATATCTCTGCGCATTTCACCGCTACACATGGAATTCCACTTTCCTCTTCTGCACTCAAGTTTTCCAGTTTCCAATGACCCTCCACGGTTGAGCCGTGGGCTTTCACATCAGACTTAAAAAACCGCCTACGCGCGCTTTACGCCCAATAATTCCGGATAACGCTTGCCACCTACGTATTACCGCGGCTGCTGGCACGTAGTTAGCCGTGGCTTTCTGATTAGGTACCGTCAAGATGTGCACAGTTACTTACACATATGTTCTTCCCTAATAACAGAGTTTTACGATCCGAAGACCTTCATCACTCACGCGGCGTTGCTCCGTCAGGCTTTCGCCCATTGCGGAAGATTCCCTACTGCTGCCTCCCGTAGGAGTCTGGACCGTGTCTCAGTTCCAGTGTGGCCGATCACCCTCTCAGGTCGGCTATGCATCGTTGCCTTGGTAAGCCGTTACCTTACCAACTAGCTAATGCAGCGCGGATCCATCTATAAGTGATAGCAAGACCATCTTTCACTATTGAACCATGCGGTTCAATATATTATCCGGTATTAGCTCCGGTTTCCCGAAGTTATCCCAGTCTTATAGGTAGGTTATCCACGTGTTACTCACCCGTCCGCCGCTAACATCAGAGAAGCCAGCTTCTCATCTGTTCGCTCGACTTGCATGTATTAGGCACGCCGCCAGCGTTCATCCTGAGCCAGGATCAAACTCTCCATAAAAATTTATGATGTTTGATTAGCTCATAATACTAAATAATGTTTGTAACTTAATGTTACGTTTTTGGAATTAACGTTGACATATTGTTATTCAGTTTTCAATGTTCATTATTTTTTCAATCTCTCATATTGTATAACTTTCATTTCCGAAAGTCAATAACTTTTTTCGAGATTACTTTTATTAGTTTATATTGTTTGTTGAAAGAATTCAATAGTAAGTTTTACACTTTTGATTTTCTTTCTTGTGAAACAACTTGTCGTTTTGACGACTTTTATATATTATCAACTTTAATTATTAAAGTCAATAACTTTTGTGAAAAGATTTAATTTGTTTCTAGTTACTTTCCTGTCACAAGAATATATTCTACCAGCTTTATAATTCATTACAATAGAAAAACGTACAAAAATAAAGTAATTTTTGTACGTTTAGTTTATATTATTACTATTTATTAGTAGCAGCAATAACTTTTTGCGCTATTGATTGATATATCTTACCTAAATTATCATCTGGTTGATAAATAGATGGTGAGAAGTCTTTAGGGTTCCATGATGGTTGCTCTAAAGGTAGTTCTCCTAAAAGTTGAGTTTGTAATTCATCTGCTAATTTAGTTCCCCCACCTTTACCAAATACATACTCTTTATTACCTGTTTCTTTACTTTCAAAATAACTCATATTTTCTATAACACCTAATATTGAGTGTTCAGTATGTTTAGCCATCGCTCCTGCTCTTGCAGCAACAAAAGCAGCAGTTGGATGAGGTGTTGTAACTATTATTTCTTTACTAGAAGGCAACATAGTATGTACATCCAATGCTACATCTCCTGTGCCTGGTGGTAAATCTAAAATAAGATAATCAATATCTCCCCATTTAACTTCAGTAAAGAAGTTCGTTAACATTTTACCTAGCATAGGGCCTCTCCATATTACTGGGGCATTTTCTTCAACAAAGAAGGCCATTGAAATCACTTTAACTCCGTGACGTTCAACAGGTATTACTTCTTTGCCTTTTATACCTGGTTTCTCATCTATTCCCATCATATCAGGAACACTAAATCCATAAATATCAGCATCAACTAATCCAACTTTCTTCCCTTCTCTAGCTAAAGAAACTGCTAAATTAACTGCAACTGTAGATTTACCTACGCCACCTTTACCTGATGCCACAGCAATAAATTCAACTGGATTATTTTGAGACAATATACCTTCGATTGTTTTAGGTTTATTTTCTTCTTTCGGCTTAAACTTATTCACTGTTTCTTCTGATAATTCCTCAAAACGTATGCCTACAGTTTTAGCACCGTTTTCTTTCAATTTCTCTACAACTGCCATTTGTAAATCGAGTTGTGGTGCTCCACCTAATTGGGCCATTGCTAATTTAACACTAACATGTTCTTTTTCTTCTTTAATTGAAACTTCAACTATTCCATTAGTTTCTTTTAAAGGAACATCTATAATAGGATCTTTTATCTCTCCTACTAATTCCTTAACTTGATCTACCGTTAACAAAGTAAATCCCCCTTAAATAATTTAATATATCTACATAACAACAAATGTCATAGCTTTACGTAGTCTTTCCTATAAATTATAAAGCTTTTCAATCAATAAAAAAAGAAGTTAGCCTATAAATCATTGACTAACTTCTTTCTATTATACTTTTCGTCTATTTTTTGCTAGTTCTCTCGGTTCTTTTATAAATAATGCGAAACCAAAAGCAATGATAACAAGTACTGACACGAAAGCAAATGAAATATCTACACCTATAGCTACAGATTGTTGTTTGATCGCACTTGCACTTAAATGCTCATTTGTTGTTGGTGCGAACATTTTTGCTCCAAAACTCATAAGTGTAACCATTAACGCTGTACCTAAAGATCCAGCCATAACTCGAGCAAAGTTCATAATTGCTGTTCCGTGAGATATATCATCATTTTTCAGTGAATTTATGCCAGTCGTATTTATAGGCATCATTAATAATGAGACTGAAAACATTCTTATAGCATAAACAATAATTAAATATGTGTACGACGTATCTGTATGCAAAAAGCTCAACATGATAGTTGTAGTGATTAACAACGTGAAACCAGTATAAATTAGTGGTCTAGGTCCATAAGTATCATAAAATTTACCAGTATAGATTGACATAATACCATTAATAATAGCACCAGGCATAATTACTAACCCAGATAACATAGCTGATAATCCTAAGCCATTTTGGACATATAATGGAATCAGCAATGCCGGTCCAACCATTGACATCATAATAATCATTGAACTTATAGTACAAAAACTAAATGTTTTATCTTTAAAAACACGCAAATTCAATAATGCATTACTTATATTAAACTGTCTTTTTACAAATATTAATATAATAATCAAACTAATGATTAATGACACAATGACAAATGGACTTGTAAAGCCTAAATCACCAGCAGTACTAAATGCATATAGCATTATACCAAAACCAAATGTTGAATAAACCACTGATCTTTTATCTAACTTAGTATATTTAATTTCATTGTAACTAGAGATAAATATCCAACCAAAAATAAATGCAATTAATGCAATACCAACAATTATAATAAATGGTACTCTCCAACTTGCATGATCAATAATTAATCCAGTTACAGTAGGTCCTAATGCTGGAGCAAATTGTATCACTAGTCCAGCTAAGCCCATTGCAAAACCACGTTGTTCCTTACTAAATAATGTAAATAATGTAAATTGCATTAAAGGCATTAATACTCCTGCCCCAATAGCTTGAATCACTCTCGCTAACATTAATATTGCAAAATTTGGCGCTAAAGCTGCAACTATGGAACCAATTAAAAATGTCCCCATCGCTGCTAAATATAAAGGTCTAGTTCTTATTCTATCCATAAAATATGCAGTTAACGGAATCATTACACCATTAACTAACATAAAACCTGTAATTAACCATTGGGAAGTATTTTCACTAATATTCAATTCTCTAATAATACTCGGCAATGCAGTATTTAATAATGTTTGGTTTAATATAGCAACAAAGGCACTTATCAACATAACAGCTACTATAAAGTTACGTCTTCTTATAGATATTTCAATATTATTCATTTGCAACCTCCTTTTAGAAATATAAATAATTTCTTCACCACTATTACTTACCCTAAAATTGTTAATAAAAAGAAGTCAGAATCTAGAATGATTCAAACTTCTTTCTCTATTCTTTATTATTTAAATTTTTACTATCAGGATAAAATTGTAATTTACATACATATAGGAAACCGATAATGACCATAATTACCCAAAAATCTATGTTAATGTATACGTAGTTTAAATGTATGATGAAGTAAAATAAAGTGGTAATTACTGCATATGATATTAAATGAAACGTTGCACCATTAAAATAAGGATTAGAAGGTAACATTGTCCTGAAATAATCCATCAAATGCTCTACAGCAACAATAATAAAATAACCAAAAAGAATATAACTGCCATAATATATTAAGTTATCATAGCCACTTTTATTATAAGAAAATCTTCCTAAATCATAATAGATCAATATTCTACTCAAACCATACAAACCGAATCCTAAAAACATTAAAAATATAGCACCTGATATAATAAAAATAAAGAGGACAATCAGTGTAGTTAACAAATTATAAAACCTATGTTTTAAAGAATTCATAACTATTGTCCTCCTTTTATTACTTATACATATTTATGCTATCTACTTTGTTAGCCATTAAATACTTTCTACTTTAACAACATTACATCAAATTTTATTTAATTTCTATCTATTTGATTCGACTGTTTGATTTTTATAAATAGTAAGCCAAACAATCATTAAAATTATAAATATAACTGACGCGGCACCTAATACATTATGAAGATTCGCTCCAAACCAACCTACTTTCAATGCATATAAATAACCCATTATTGTTGATCCTATCGATGAGCCTAAGTTTTTAGTTAAAGCATAAAAAGACATCATCTTTTTCATTTGAATCGGGCTAGTTTCTTCTTGAACAATAACACTATCTTTAGTATAGATAAATCCAAAACTACAACCTGCTAATATTACCGCAAATGCAATAATGATTGGTGATTTCAAACCTATTGCTATGATAATGCTTGTGATAAGTATCAATGAAAACGCACTTAAGTATAGTGTTTTTCTTGAAAACACCTTTTCTAAGCGATACAAATTAAAGTTTAAAATTATCCAAGATAACGATAACGGAAAGATAACTAATCCACTTTGTAAAGGAGATAGCTTTAAATGTTCTTGTAAATAAACAGGAATATATAAATTGAATCCCATTAAAGCCAATGCAGTTAACATATCTGTAACAAAAACAAGTGAAATGGTTCTGTTAAATTCTACTACTGGTAAAAATGGTTGTGTTATTTTTTTCTCTACCTTAAATAATGTAACTGCTACCATGACAGCTAATACAAATGATATTACATTTAAATATAAATGTTGTTGGTTTAACAAACTAAACATAATTAATGCTATAAAAATATAAAATAATGTTAAACCTTTACTGTCAAACTTAACTTTATCTGCAGTTTTTTCATTTGGAAAATGGAAAGTGAAAATCACTAATATAATTGCAATCACTGCAATAGGTATATTTATAAAGAATAACCAATGCCATGTAGCAAATTCTAAAATTCCTCCACCTAATAATGGTCCAACTATACTCGAAATCCCCCATACACTTCCAACTATTCCCATAATTTTATAACGTAATGGTATTTCAAACGCTAATTTCGGAACGATTTGTGATAATGACATCATCACACCAGCACCAAAACCTTGTATTACTCTTGCAATAACTAACATATGGAAATTAATACTTAAACCTGACATTAAACTACCTATACTGAATAATAGTATCCCAATAATTGCGATATATATTATTTTAAAGCGGTTTAATAACTCACCTACTATAGGATTAGCTATGACTAATGCTATAAAATAAGCTGTAAATATTAATGATATCAATTTCCCAGCATGCAAATCTTGTTTAATAGTAGGCATGGCTAGTGAAATAATTGATGTTTCAATAGCAGCCATAAACATAATTAAAATTAATGCAAATACTGTGATGATAGATTTTAATTTCATTTAATTCCTCCTTATTGTTCACAAATTAAGATTATTAAGATTTCAGAATAAAAGGCACCCTATATTTAATATTGTGCATTTCTCAGCAACTGCTTAGACTATACACAGTGTTAGCAACTCAACATTTTATAATCCTAGTTAGTCTTACCCGGATGCATAGCGACCGTTATAGAAAAATTTAAAAAGATAATCCTAGGACCAAAAAAAGCATTTTACACTTAAAATTAAGCATTTAGCATTAACTGTCTGGTTTTAAAATGTTGATAAAACAACGTTTTATCATCCTAGTCAGTCTTGTCGAGGTGGGATTACGACATAAACTTTATAAAACATATGTTTCTCACCTATCTCTATACTTTTATAACTTTTTCATTTTATGCCTTTAACTTTTGATTTACAATAATCCATTAGAATGATATTCAATTAAAAAAAGCGGGGTTTATTCCCCACTCTTAGTAGTATTACATAAAATATAAAATTCCAATTAGGTGTAGTAATGAAGCTATAACTATAAAAACATGCCATATCATATGAAAATATCTTCTATTTTTTTGAGCATAAAACCAAGCACCAATTGTGTAAGATAAGCCACCTAAAAATATAAATAAAATAAATATCCAAGACGTTCTAATAAATATAATAGGAAGTAAAATCACTCCAACCCATCCCATTACTAAATAAACAATTAAACTTAGTTTGTGATTGACATTTACAGCTATGGATTTATATAAAATGCCCCAAATAGTTGTTGCCCATAATAATATAAACACTGTCCAACCTATCCAACCACCTACAACAATTAATAATATTGGCGTATAAGTTCCAGAGATGGCAACATAAATCATACTATGATCTATAATTCTCAAAATATATTTATGAGGTGTGTCATTTTGCATGGAATGGTAGACAGTAGACGATATGAACATCAAAAATATAGCGATAATATAAATAGACATACTAACCGAACCTAATGTACCAAATTCCAAATAACTATGTACAGCTGCATATGGCAGAATCAATAACGTTGCGAATGCAGCTAAACCATGTGATGCAGCATTACCAATTTCTTCTCCAAAAGATAACGGAATGATATCCTTAAATGATTCTGTGAAAGTTTTATTGTTATTTTGTGACACTTTGGACATCATAACCACCGCCTATACTATATTAGTTTCATTCGTTTCAAATCTTCAGTAGCAGTTTCTACACTGTCTTTACCTTCTTTATTTTTCAATGGAGAAAACTCTTCAGTTCTTGGAACTTGTAACGTTACAAAACTAGTCGCATATTTGAAAATATCGAAATAGAATAATTCAAATTTTAAAGTTGGTTGTTTAACTACACCAAAATTTTCATCTAGTTGATTTAATTGTTTAATTGCTAAATGATATGGTAATTGACGTTCTACAGCATTTTTTATGAAACCAACTTTAAATGCATGAATACCAATATTAGCGTTATTAAATTGATTAGCGACCTCAGTATCCAATTCAGAATACTCTAGTACAGTATCTTTACTATCGACATTTACCAAGCGACCAACACTTTCTCCTGGCTTAGGTTGAATCGTTTTAGACGTGATATCTCTATCATATTCAACAGTAAATCCTGCGAATAATGGATCTAATACTTTAACTAGCACATTATCAATATTATTTAAGAAAATATATTTAATGTTTTTATCGATGATTAAATCTAAGTTTCCAGATTTCTGTAATGATTTAAACACACCACCATTACCATTTGGCGTTTCCATGATACGGCCTTGTTCATTTAATACAAGTTGTCCTTGTTCACTCAAAGCAACAATATTATCCTGCATAAAGAAATGGATAGCTTCTTTGTCATAACCAAAATAATTATGGTCTTTGAAATATGCTAACGTTTCTTCATGGTTGATATCACTAGTCATAATAAACCATTCTATAGTATGACCAGTTTGTTGTTGTAATGTAATCAGTTGTCTTGCTTGTAATTCAAACAGACTTGTTCCTTCTATTTCAAATGAACCTTTAGGACCTTTATAACCTAAACGTGTTCCTTGTCCACCAGCCATTAATAACACTGCAAATTGCCCATTTTTAATAGCATCTAAGCCCATTTGTTCTAGTCGTGTAATTTCTTCAGCGCTAAATTGATCTTTAATATCATATTTAACTTCTGTTACTGACGACACGTCATCAATTGTTTTCTTATTAACATACAAATCTTGATAAAGTTCATTAATAAATTCTAAATCTAATGTAGCTAATTTTTCTTCCAATGCTTCTTTTTCATTTGTACTCATTAATTTTTCATATTCGTATAAATGGTCTTGATTATATTTAGCTAATTGATTTTTGTTTAGCATAATTTGCCTCCTACATAGCCCGAAATCCATTTTTATTTCTTTTTAAAATAATTTAATATTCCAGTAGTTCATTATATCATCTATATATGTCTGAAATAAAACATAAACTGCACCTATAGTTAAAGCAGTAGCCAATGACAAATCTACTAATCCACCTGTCTTGAAGGTTATTGGCGATTTAATATCGAATGGTAAAGGATAAAATAACTTCACACCCTTAGGAGTAAGCATATCCAGTATGATGTGTGAGGCTAATCCTGCAATAACCGCAACCATGTAATAAATAGGTGTATGTATAAGATGAAGTAAACATGCGATTAATATAATGAACAGAATCGAGTGGGTAAATGTCCGATGTCCGATAAATAAGCGGATAAAAAAACTAATCACTTTAAAGCGACGTCCAATCTTACTTTGAGTATGACAAATGTCCGGCAGCAAGCTTGCTATCGTTGCAATAATGATTATAGTAACTGAAGAAAATAAATCAGTATGAAAATATTGTGTCGTAAGTGCCCCTACTAATACACCACAAGATGCATGTGTTTTACCTGTCATCATCATTCTCCTTTATTAATGTTATTATTTTAGCACAATCCACATAAAAATACGAACATATTTTCGGTTCAGTTCATTAGTATGACACATTTTAAAAAAGTATCACATAAATACTTGAAAACGATTACATTTTAGTTTATGATGAATTTACAAAATATTTAAAGGATGTGTTTGAATAATGGCAATGACAGTAAAAAAAGATAATAATGAAGTGCGTATTCAATGGAGAGTTGCTGATATCAAAATTCCTACAAGTGACATCAAAAAAATTTCACAAGATCAAGATATTCATGCAGTACCTGAATTAGATAGCAAAGATGTTTCTCGAATTGGTTCGACATTTGGTAAAACAAATCGCGTTATTATCGATACTGATAACCACGAATACATTATTTATACTCAAAATGATCAAAAAGTTTACAATGAATTAACAAAATAAATTGTATTAAAAAAAATCAGTCATGGTTGAGGGCTCCATGACTGATTTTTTTATGTTTTTCATTGTATATGCTGAATCAACAACTCTATTTAAAGCGTTAATCTTAAATTTTATAATAATAAATGAGCAATTAATGAAATAATAGGTAAAGTAATGATTGTTCTAATTAAGAAAATCATAAATAACTTACCAATGCTAACAGGTATTTTAGAACCTAGTATTACACCGCCTACTTCTGATAAATAAATAAGTTGAGAAATACTTAGTGCGCCAATTATAAACCTTGTTAACTCATTATGCACACTTTCAATTAAAATAGATGGTAAGAACATATCTGCAAAACCGATAAGAATCGTTTGTGATGCTTCCACCGCTTCTGGAACTTGCATTAGTTCAAGTATCGGTACAAATGGTTTACCTAATATAACAAAAAATGGTGTATAGTTTGCAATAATTGTAGCAATTGTTCCAATACTCATTACTACCGGTAAAATAACAAACCACATATCTATAACTGTCTTAAATCCAGCTTTAAAGAAGTCAACAAAACCTGGCGCTTTAATACCCACTTCAGTTGCCATATCAAATCCGTGACTAATTGCTGTTTTTCCTTCAGGTAAACTTTCAGTTCTAGCATGTTCTGGAACATCTTTGGCGTATTCATCAGGTATTTTATTTAATGGCCAAATTCTAGGCATAATCACCGCTGCAACTAAACAGGACACAATGACCGAGAGATAAAATGCAAAAAATTGATTTTGCATACGTACAGTTTCTGCCACAACAATTGCAAAAGTGATTGATACAACACTAAATGTTGTTGAAATTACTGTAGCTTCACGTTTTGAATAAAAACCTTCCTCATATTGTCTACTCGTAATCAACACGCCAACTGTTCCATCTCCAATAAAGGAAGCTAAATTATCAACTGTTGAACGTCCAGGTAATGTAAATAGTGGTCTCATAATAGGCCTGAAAATAGGTCCTAACATTTCTAACAACCCATATTCCATTAATAGCGGTAAGAATAGCGCCGCAAAAAAGAATACTGCTAGTAATGTCGGAAGCAAACTCGTAAATAATAATCCACCCGTATCTTCAGAATATATTAATTTAGGTCCAATCTGTAGATAAGTCATCCATACAAAAATAACTGCTAAGATACGTAAAATTAACCAACCAATTCTAACGTTAAAAGCGTTATTTAATAAACTTTGTGGTTTTAATTTATTTCTATATATTGTGGAGCAAAAAATTGTTAGAATTCCAGATAATGTAATAATAATAACAATTAAAATTGGCATTACATCTCCAAGGGCATCTTTTAATAAACTTGCTAAAAACGCCACAGGTAATGTAGTTTGTTTCTGTCCATCTTCAGTAACAGTGATAGGTACTAGGAATAAAATAATACCTATTAAAGACATAATGATAAATTTTAGTCTGCCCTTCACTATCTCTTTCTTAGAATAGCTTTCCATATTATCAATCCATTTCTATTTATTTCGATATCGCTTAATGTTCTTCTATTAAAATTCATATATGATTAGAGTTAAACCTAAAATGATTATCTATGCATAATTATGAATAATTACAGTATATAAATATACGCTAAAATATAGGTATTTTCAATACAATAACTGGAAAAAGAACAATACGTACGACAGAATTAACTTTCGAAAGATTTATGTCCTAGTACTACTTTGGTAAGACTGATTAGTATAATTAAATATTAATTCAGCAATATTTTAATCTAGACAGATTCTGCCAATAACAACATATTCAGTTTAGAACTCTTCTTGTTAAAGATTAAAATTTTAAATGTATCATTAGTCAAATGTATATACCGCGTGATAGTTTCATGATTGAACAACAAACGAGTTACATTAATTATTAAACTGTAGCAGCTACATCAGCATTTTGATATCCAAACCTTATTTCATTCTTTTTAATAAAATTAAGAAGTATGGTGCACCAATGATCGCAATAACAACACCAACTGGTATATCTAATGGTGGATGTATACCTCTTGCCAAACCATCACTAAAAGTCAATAATAGTGCCCCTATTAAACCTGACATTATAATAACGTGTAAACTTTTATGACCAATAATTTGACGAGCAATATGTGGCGCAATTAAACCTAGAAATGTGATACCACCAACTACTGCAATAGAAGCTCCTGCTAACATAACAGATAATACTAAAAGTATCATTTTGGTCATTTTCACCTTTGCTCCAACAGCTGTTGCAATATCATTACCTAAATTCAATACATCTAATTGATGACTTAACAACATAATTAATGGTATCGTAACCCCAAACCACGGTAAAACCGTATAGACACTTGTCATGTCACGACCATATAAACTACCAGTCAACCATATTAATGCTACATTAGCTTGTAAAGGATTTCTGATTAATAAAAATTGAACAATGGCTGTACATATTGCGCCTACTGCTAAACCAATTAATGCTAGTTTCGACCCTTTAATATTAAATTTGGCAATAAGCATCGCTAAAAAAATACTAATACATAGCGCACCAACAAATGATCCTAAAGGTAGTAAATATAAAGGTGCTCCTGGAAATAGCATAATGATAATTACCGCTGCTAAACTTGCACCTTTAGTAATACCAATAACATCCGGAGAGGCTAAATCATTACGTATGACTGACTGAATAATTGCACCCGCGATTGCTAAACTACTCCCAATAATTAATCCAAGCAAAGTTCTTGGGACTCTAATTTGATTTAAAATAAAATTATTCTGTGCTATGAATCCATTTACAATTTCTGATGGTTTTATGATAACTGCACCAATACAGAGACTAAAAAATATACTACCTATTAATAAGATTATTACGATTCCATAGCGTTTAGTTAACTGAGGTATCGTCATAGCTGTTTCACCCCTCTAATTGTTAGGATTAAGAAATACATCGCTCCAACAAATGATGTTACAATCCCTACTGGTGATTCATATGGATATGTGATCAAGCGACTTAAAACATCAGAAATGAGTAATAAATTAGCTCCTAAAATAAAAGTGAGAGGGACCATAATAGCGTAGTTATGACTAACATATCCTTTAACAATGTGAGGAATAATTAATCCAATGAAACCAATTGGACCAGCTATTGCTACGGACGATCCTGTTAACATAATGACTATTAGTCCTATCAATAATCTAATTCGATTTGTATGTTGTCCCAGGCTACGAGCAATATCATCACCTAATTCTAAAATAGATAATTGGCGACCTATGATTAAAGCCAATATCGTAGCAATCATGATGACTGGTAGTACTTGCAAAACTTGATTCCATTGCATACTTGCTAAAGAGCCTACTAGCCAAAACATCACTTCTTGGTTTGAATTTTCGTTTAAAATAATAATCCCTTCAGTCATACTCATATAAAATAAATGTACTGACATACCAGCTAAGGCAATTTTAACTGGTGTTATACCTTTCGTAGAGCCTGATAAAATGTAAACTGTTAATCCGCCTAAAAATGCGCCAATCATCGCCAATAATGTTGAGAAATAACTTAATGAAGGAAGCAAGACAGTGATTAATACAATAACAAATGACGCTCCTGAAGTGACACCGAATATTTTTGGTGATGCTAATGGATTTCTAGTCATCGCTTGCATTAATAAACCAGATACTGCAAATGCGCCTCCAATAACTATGGCAGCCACCATTCTAGGTAATCGTACATCTCTTAATAATAAAATCGTGTCTGAATCAACATGACCTGATAAAAAATGTGTAATATCTTTAAATTTAATCGCTGAACCCACCACTGTATTTAAATACATAAAAACAACAAGAAGACACACGCTCACAATAAATATAAGTGACGTGTGTTTTCTTGTTTGTTCTTTATCAGTGGTATGGCCAATACATGTTTTGTTAGCCATTATGTCCCACCTTACTTATCGTCGTGTTTTTCACGTGCTTTTTTAGAAATTTCAACTAATTGTTTAGCAACTTCTTCAGATGAAATTAAACCTCTTGCTCTTGACCATAAATCGCGGCTAACAACATATACACGATTTTCTTTAACAGCGTCTAATTTTTTCCATACTGGATTTCCTTTAATTTTCTTGAATGCTGGTTCTGTGCTGGCAGTGTTATCAGTCATAATAAACATACGTCCTGGATTTATTTCTGCTAAACGTTCAGTGTCTAATTGTACATAAGGTCCTTTTAAGTATTTACTTAACCCTTTTGTCACTTTGTCATTCAAAGCATTTTTCATACCTAAATCAGATAATAATTGTCCTAAATAAGAATCATTAGGGTGTGCCAATAGTCCTGAAGGCGATACTACAGCCGCTAAGAAATCAATATTTTTATCAAATTTGATTTCTTTTTTATATTTTTCCATTATCTTTTTATGTTCAGCTAAGCGTTCTTCGCCTAATTTTTCTTTACCTAATGCTTTGGCAATAATTTTAAAAGATTCTAAGTTTTGATTATAATCACCATCAAAACTTCTTAAGACGATTGTCGGTGCAATTTTACTTAATTCTTTATATTGTCCTTTAGTTCTGTTACTATCAGCAATAATTAAATCAGGCTTTAATTCTGCAATTTTTTCTAAACTTGGTTGTTTACGCATACCTACAGAAGTATAGTTACCTACTTTTTCACGTAATGGTTTAATCATGCGATCTTTAATATTGTCATCTGCGATACCTATTGGTTTAACACCTAATGCTACTAATGCATCAACAAAAGAATATTCCAATGCCACAATACGTTTTGGATCTTTAGGTACCATTGTTGTACCACTTACGTGTTTAATTTCAATGCCATCTTTACTATCTTTGTTATCCGCTTTTTTACTTGAGTCACTATTATTACCACAAGCAGCAGTGAGCAATAACACCATCACTAATCCTAAAACACTTAAAAACTTCAAGCTTTTCATTATTCCACTCCTTATTACGTATAAACTTACACTATTATTTTATATTTAAATTTTTATACGTCAATACAATATTATATATTTTTTATTTAATTTCATAAAATATTAACAATTAGTGTGGAGAGGTTAATATGATTTCAGTAATGTTACTTACTCGCAAATCTGTAATTCGGCATTAAAAAAACCCAAGTTGAACGAATTCAACTTGAGCTTATGATTAAATATTTATCTTATACTATTGTCCTGATGCATCGTCTTAATCTGACATCCATGTTTAGTTAAAAATTTCTTACCGTTATATTTAAAATAAAGAATGATGTTTGTGTCCTATCATTTCATTCTACGTAACAAGATTAAGAAGTATGGTGCGCCAATAACAGCAATAACAACGCCAACTGGTATATCTAATGGCGGATGTATGCCACGTGCCAAACCGTCACTAAATGTTAATAATATGGCTCCAATTAGACCAGACATCACAATAACATGTATTGTTTTATTACCAATGAGTTGTCTTGCGATATGAGGCGCAATAAGCCCTAAGAAACTAATACCACCTACAACTGAAATTGAAGCACCTGCTAAGATAACTGCTAAAATTAATAGCACCATTTTAAGGATTTTAACTTTAGCGCCTAAAGCTGTTGCAACTGCATCTCCTAAATTTAATACGTCAAGTTGATAGCTAAACAACATAATTGCAGGAACAGTAACTAAGAACCATGGCAATATCGTGATAACGTTAGATATATCATGTCCATATAAGCTACCTGTTAACCATACTAATGCCTTATTAGCATCAAGAGGATTTCTAATTAATAGAAATTGAACAATAGCTGTACAAATGGCCCCAATAGCTAAACCTATCAGCGCTAATTTCGAACCTTTAACATTAAATTTTGAAATTAAAAATGATAAAAACACACTCACAGCTAGTGCGCCAATAAATGAGCCAATTGGTAATACATACAATGGTGCTGCTGGAAAAACCATGATTATAATAACTGCTGCTAAACTTGCACCTTTTGAAATACCAATCACATCAGGTGACGCTAGTGGATTTCTAATAACGCCTTGAATAATTGCTCCGGAAATAGCGAGACTGCTCCCAATTATAAGACCTAATAATGTTCTTGGTATACGATATTCATTTAAAATAAAATCATCTTGTGAAAATATACCTTGTAAAGCATCAAGAGGATTAATAAAGACAGAACCCACACATAAACTAATAAAAATACTTACTATTAAAAGGACAACAACGATACTATAACGACGTGCGACTTTCATGGTCATCATATTCGTTTCACCCCTCTAATCGTAATGTATAAGAAATAAAGCGCACCGACAAATGAAGTTACAATTCCAACCGGCGACTCATATGGATAAGTAATTAAACGACTCAATACGTCAGATAATAATAATAAATCTGCACCAATTATAAAAGTAAGTGGAATCATTACTAGATAATTATTATTTACATAGCGTTTAACAATATGTGGAACAATCAGTCCAACAAAGCCAATAGGTCCTGCTATTGATACAGACATACCTGTTAAAATAATAACTAAGATACCTATAATAATTCGTACTGAATTAATATTTTGACCTAATCCTTTAGCAATGTCATCTCCTAATTCCATGATTGTTAATTGTCTTCCAATAGCAATTGCTACAATCATCGCAATGATGATCCAGGGTAGTATCATTAATATTTCATTCCATTTCATGCTAGCTAGTGATCCAACTAGCCAAAACATGACTTGTTCGTTTGAATTTTCATTTAAAATGATAATCCCTTCCGTCATACTACTAAAGAATAAATGAATTGCCATACCTGCGAGTGCTAACTTTATTGGTGTCATACCTTGTGTAGCACCTGATAAGGTATATACTGTTAAGCCCCCTACAAAAGCCCCAATAACACCAAATAATAGCGAATAATATTCTAATGAGGGTATCAGTACTGTCACTAATACGATGACAAACGAAGCACCGGAACTCACACCAAATATTTTTGGTGATGCAAGAGGATTTCTTGTCATAGCTTGCATTAACAGACCTGAAACTGCTAATGCGCCTCCAATAACGATACCTGCTATCATTCTTGGCATACGCACGTTATGAAGTAAAAATGTTGGCTTATTATCTATATGTCCTGCTGCATAATGTAATATATCGTCAAAAGTTATTTTAGATGAACCAATCGCTATATTAAAATATATACAAATAAAAAGAAGGCACATACTCACAACGTATGTGAGTATTGTGCGCTTTCTCCTTTTTTGTCCTATAACGGATTGGCTATTAATGTCATTAGTAGCCATTAAGTTCCACCTTACTATTATTTATTGTTAGATAATTGTGCAAGTTCTTTTGCCATTTGTTCTGAAGAAATTAAACCACGAGATCTTGCCCAAACATCACGATCTACAACATCAACATCGTTATGTTTAACAGCATTTAATTTTTTCCAAGTTGCATCTTTTTCTAATTTCTTAAATTCTGGAACATTTTTGCTTGCACCATCTGTCATGATAATGATACGTCCTGGATCTACATCAGCTAATCGTTCAGGGTCTAATTGTAAATAAGGTCCTTTCAAGTATTTACTTAAACCTTTAGTTACATCATCTGTTAAAGCATTTTTAAATCCTAATTCTTCTTTTAAGAATTGACCTACATATGAATTATCAGGATGTGCTAATACACCAGATTTAGCTACAACTGCTGGTAATACTGTTTTACTTCTATCAAATTTAATTTCATCTTTATATTTCTTAATTAGTTTATCGTGTTCTGCTAGACGTTTGTCACCTTGTTTTTCTTTACCTAATGCTTTAGCAATTGTTTTGAAAGAATCAATGTTTTGATTATAGTCGCCATCAAAGCTCTTAAGTGAAATTGTTGGTGCTATTTTATTTAAATCTTTATTGATACCTTTATGTCTACCGCTATCAGCAATAATCAAATCTGGTTTCAACTTACTAATTTCTTCTAAGTTTGGTTGTTTACGTGTACCAACAGAAGTATAGTCACCAATTTTTTCTCTTACTGGTTTAATGATACGTTTTTTCTTACCATCATCTGCGATACCAACTGGTTTAACATCTAACGCTGCTAATGCATCTGCAAATGAATACTCTAATACTACGATACGTTTAGCATTTTTTGGAACTTTAGTTGTTCCATTTTGATCTTTTATTTCTATAGTATCTTTACCCTTTGTATCAGCTTGCTTATTTGAGTTGTCTGATTTACCACATGCTGCTACTAAAAATAAAGCGACTATTAATCCCAATATACTTAATGTTTTTAGGCTTCTCATCGTCCCACTCCTTATTATGTATAACTTGTAATTTTTATTCTATTGATAATAATTATCATTGTCAAGTAGCGTTCTATATTTTTTTGATTAAATATATTAAATTTATTTTCTTTATATGTATGGTTTTGTAATAGTAATAAATATGTTTAACATTAATCATTCTGTCGAATTTAGTTTGTATCTACTTTTAACTACAAAAAAACTATATAACAAAATTTAAACCTCAGTTAATAAAGTTTATCTATTTTGTCATATAGCTTATATTTTAACTACGTTATTTAGTTGCTTATCTGCATTATCATTTACTATGTTATAACACATCAACATTGTTTATTGTTTCATTCTCACCATCTAAATTTCAGTACTTTAAAACTGCTCAACTTTACTAGGTATTTGTGCATCAAAATAGTCAACGATAGTCTCAATGTTATCATCTATTTCATAAACCTTTTGATTATGTTGCATATGCATTGCGTGTGACAATGCTTCGTAATTTAAACGAAATTGTAAAACATCTCCAACACGATATTGCGCTTGGCCATTTAAATTAATCATTAAATGATCACTAGAAGCCCCTAATATTTCTAAATTATCTTGTACTGGATGTATATGTTCTATTTTCGTATCTAAGTAACCAACATCAACAATTGCTTGTAATATAGCCTCGTTGTTGGTGGTATTGATTCTTGGCTTAATTTCTAAAATTTCCGCTTCTAATGTTATTGCATCTTGATATAGCATCGCAATAGCTTTATCTGATGTAGTATCGACACCTCTAAATAGTGTTTCTCCTATTCTTAAATCATTGATTTTACCTAAATCATTATATAGTAATTGAGGGATCATACTAGAGTTGCCACCAGAAATTATTTTCAAACGAAAACCTAATTGTCTTTCTACTGAAGTTACATATTGATTCATTAAAAATATGTCATCTTCAGTAGGCGCCTGTGATTTAAAACACATAAAATTAAATGCCAAACCAATAAAATGAATATGAGGTAATTGAATAATTTCTGTTATAAATTGAATAACATCATAAGTAAGTACACCTTCTCTATGATCTTTCCAATCTACCATTAATATGACTTTATGTTTTTTGCCTAAATCTCCAGCTAGATCATTAATGCTTTGGATTGTTGTCATTTCGGTTTGAATACTAGTGTCAACATAGTTCACCATCGTTTCAATATCTTGTTGTGATGGTGCTCGAAGCAATGTAAACGATAAGTCCGGGTCATTGATATGAACAATATTGTTGACTCTAGATTCTGCAAAGTGTGTGATTCCTAAGCTTTTCAAACTAGTGATAATATTTTTATCACCAGCAATACATTTAATTACTGGTGTAAATTGCATATTTTTATTTTCAAAAATTGCTTTTAGTACTCTGGCGTTATATTTAATTTTAGAAGTATTTATATTTAATTGTGCCATTCAGTACTACACCTCTTTTGCTATTGGATTATCTAATTCTATATTTAAATATATCTTTACTCTATTCTCCATACGCATATTTAATAATGCTTTTACTGTTATCGTCGGTCCAAATAAGACATCTTTTAATGCTTGTGCATGGTCTAATTGTGGATCAATCGCATGATTGACTTTAGTTCTTACGATATCAAATAATTCCGCTTCATTGACACCTTCATATTGGGTAAAGTGATGAATTAATTCAGCAAGTTGATTTTGTATTACTGCATGTTGAAATTTGGCTATAACTTCTTCTATAGACTGTGCTAATAAACTTTGATTTGTTATATCCATATTAGCTATTCGAGATTGTAAGGTGTCCAAATCTATACGTGAACCACCTAAATCACGTATTAAAAATGACATATCATAATTAGGTCCTAAATGAACTACAGTATTTTGCATATGTGCTTCGAGTGCAATACCATAACGTTGAATAAAAGCGATTAATGGTGTCACCAATATTTCTGTATAGTGCGCGATGAATGTTTTAATTCCATTGGCATCTATTTTATGATTTAACCATTCTAAATAGCTGTCTACTACAGTTTTATGATCTACAGGATTAATATTGACTAAACTTGCACTGACTACTGTCACACCAAATCCTTTTATTTCAGGTTTTTGTCTAATGATGCATGCCAGTTGTCTTGCTTTATCATCATCAATATCTGCATACTCTCCAAACGGTTCCATAGCAACTTGTAACTTAGGATATTGGTTTAACATATCTTGCAAGACATAACTTAATTTAGGTCCATCCACAGTTGTGACGGTTGATACTGTTCTAACCGCACTAGTAGCTTGAACATTTACTGGCAATTTTACATGAAATGGCTTATTGATTAATGACATCGTTCTAAACGATAATGTTGCTTTCGATTTCACAATAAATGGTGTCGGAATTAATATTTTTTGTTCAATCCAATGATTAAATGCCTCATTAATTGTATAGTCATATTGCCATGGATGTACCAATATGGCTTTATAATTTTTGTAATTTAATCCTAAACTTTTCATGAATATACGAATTTGATTATCAAATTCTGGTAACACTAGATGCATGATAAAATCATCATCATGATTCATAGCAGTAGTGACGATGTGATGTTGTTCAATCATCATAATATGTAGTGGTATCGTCTTTTCAAATTCAGGCGCATACAATGACAATTCATTCATAGTTAAAGGTAGTTTCGTCTTAGTTAATGGATGAGTTGGATGGCCTTCTGTCACTATACTTTCCGAATACATTAAATCATCTACACCATCATAATGAGACGTATGTTGTAACCATGTAATAAAATTGATATCTTGTGGTAAACGTGAGAATTTCAGACTTTGTTTAATAAGTGACTGCCTATGTGTCAGTTGTTTATAAGACTCAATTAAACCATCACGACTATGTATCAACTCTTCCCACAGTTGTTCAGAAATAGTAATGTCAAAATATCTATTTAATATGTCAAGTAGTGATTCTAATGATGTAATATTGATAACTTTATTACCACAACTATAAATAACCTCTCCTGTGAATACATATCGCTGTAGTGCGCTCTTTCTCGCTACACTAACTGTTAAAATGTGACAATGATATTGTATTTGCAGTTGGTCATCGTAATGATGAATCAAAGTTTGATCGTTGTATATTTGCTCCTTAACAATTGCATTTAGTACTCTATATTGAATATTTTTATCTGCATGTTCCCACTCATGATTAACCATGATTTTCTGCCTCCAACTTTAACTTTCTATTTATAATGAAAAATATAACGACAATAGTTATCGTACTTATTCCCATAATTGTGAATGTTTCAACTATACCAAAGATATCGGCACAAAAGCTCATTAATAAACTTCCTAAAGGTATCATACCCCTATCCATCATGATAATACTTAGTATTTTCCCTCTATCATGTTCATCTACATTATTTTGAAAATAAATTCTATTTGTCGTTCTCGCCCACTGACTAAACAAGCCTATTAAAGTAATACAAATAAACATAATTATTAAGTTATTTACGACTACACCTAATAAAACGACGCCAAATAATAAAGAACTTAAATAATACATATTAACCATTTCTATGTAATGTAGAATTTTCGGTAAAATAAGTGTCGCTAAAATTCCTCCAATTGCACACATGGTCATAGCAATACCAAATATTTCTGATTGGCCTGGAAACACTTTGTTAGTTAATACCGGTAATAATGTTGTATATGAAAACCCGGTTGCCATGATTAATAATGACGTAATAAAAATTTGTCTACCAATTAAATGTGATTTGAAATATTGCATAATCACTTTAAATGATGAGCATTGTGGTTTATCCTTAGTTACTGGTAACACTTTAAAGTGTAATGGTAAGCATAACAGTGCCGCTACTAAGTAACAACACGACTGTGCTAAAAATGTTGTCGGTGCATGATAGACAGCTAATATCACACCCGCAATTGCCGGTCCAATCGACCGACATATATTGATAATAAATGAATGATAGGATACTGCTTCTGTTGTTGATAATTTATCAGATAAATCTGGTAAAATAGCTTGTCTTAAAGGTGTTTCTACAGCACTTAAGACTCCTCTTAATGTTGCATAAACAATGATAACGATAATAGGTATAACCGAAAAACTATAAGTTAAAACACATAATATCGACGTAACTATAAAAGAAGATGTTATCGTCAGTCTCAACAGCTTCCCTTTATCGTATTGATCAGCTATCTTACCTGCCCAAACACTTAATAACAAAATTGGTACAAGCCGGCAAAAATTGACTATTCCTAGATAAACTGCGTTATGATATGTAGTAAGTACAAACCAATTTAGCCCTATTTGTCCAATCCAATTTCCCAAAAATAGTAGAAAAGAACTGAGAAAGAAATACTTTGTCATAAAATTTCCACCTATTTTAAATTTATTGATAATAATTATCATTATCATTAATATGGATTATACAAATCAATTTTATTTTTGTAAAATATTTTATGAGGTGAATTATGAAATCAAATTTAATGTATAAAGAAAGACAATTAAAATTAAATCAAAATGAAGTTGAAACTTATCATTTTTTACAACAATATGATAATGATTGGGCTAGCATTTTTAAAGCATATATTTTGCAAGGAAGGGATAAAATCACTCAGCGTCTCGTCACTTCACTACATAGAGAAAATTTAGTACATGCTGCTGAACACAGTCGCATTATTGATAAGACCGCTATCGCATCTTTAGATATCCCTAGTGAACAAGTACTAGAAATTTCATTTCCGCAATCTCAACAAATATTGTATGCTCCCATTTTAGGACAACATGCCTTCAATCGTATCGACGTCATTGGACCGTTTTATTTACGTCACACGAGTCATCATGACGTGTATCGCGTACAACACCCTAATGAATTATTAGATATTATATTAAATGAGCAACCTGAGTACCAAAATGCTGCGAGTGAACAATTTCGTCAAGATTTGATTAATAGTGCGAATAATATGTCGTTTGCACTTAGTTATCAATACTATACAATGCAACAGCATCATGCGCCATTATATGATTTAATCACTCAAAATGAAGACAGTTATTTACGTTCTGAACAAGCAGTCATCGAAGGACATCCTTTACATCCTGGTGCTAAATTACGTAAAGGACTCAATGCTGCTGAAACGTTTAAATATTCTTCAGAATTTGCACAAGTGATAGATTTAAATGTCATTTTAATACATCATACAGTGAGTCGTACAATGTCTTTAAACACTGACTATAACTTAACGATTCGCGAACAATTTCCACAATTAGTTCAGCAACTACAAACTGAGTTTATAGATATCAATATTGATGATTATCATGTCATGATTATTCATCCTTGGCAACTAGCTGATGTGTTACATCGTGACTATCAATTAGAACTTGATCAACAACTGATTAGAGTGAGTAATCATACGTTGCCTTATTATGCTGGCCTATCGTTTAGAACATTAGTTCCTAAATACCCTAGTCAACTGCCACATATAAAATTGTCTACCAACGTGCATATTACCGGGGAAATACGTACATTATCTGAACAAACAACACATAATGGACCTATAATGACAGAAATATTAAACGATATATTGGCTAATGATACATTATTCAATCGTGATCATGCAGAAGTCATTGCTGAAATTGCTGGCATTCATTTTTATAATAAGAATGATACTGGTGACTATCAAACAGAACGTAGCGAACAATTAGGTACATTATTTAGACAAAACATTTATGATCTTATTCCAAGTGATGTTACACCTATTATTCCATCAAGTTTAGTTGCTAACTACCCTTATAATGATGAGACACCAGTTATTACTTTAATTAAACAATATCAACAAACAATGCCAGACTGCTCGTTTGAACAAGCAGCACATTTATGGATTACTATGTATAGTAAAGCTTTACTAGGATTAGTTGTACCTTTAGTTACGAAATACGGCATTGCTTTAGAAGCGCATTTACAAAATACTATTGCTACTTTTAAAGATAATGGTCTTATCGATAAAATGTACATCAGAGACTTTGAAGGATTGCGTATCGATGAAACACAACTTAATAAGATGGGTTATCATACAGACCATTTCCATGAAAAATCACGTATCTTGACTGATTCTAAAACATCAGTGTTTAATAAAGCGTTCTATTCAACTGTACAAAATCATCTTGGTGAAATTATCCTTACTATTGCTCAATATTCTAAAGCACACACATTAGAGCATGACCTATGGCAAAATGTACAGCACATTTTGATTGAGTTATTTGAGCAAATTGAACACAGTTTTGTTACTGTTAGCGATAATAATCAGCAAGTAAGTTATCGTAAACGCATTAATGAATTTAAAGATACGATGTTTGCATCTATGATTGACTATAAATGTGTGACGACAATGCGCTTAGAAGATGAAGCACATCATTATACTTACATTAAAGTCAACAATCCATTGAAGCTATAGTTTGATTATAGTAAAACGTTGTCACTGTGGTTCTCTATTCTTTAAGACTGATAAATAGAAAATAGAGAACCCAAAATTGTCACTGAATGTAGCACAACTTTATATGGTTTTTCAACGCAAAAAACCGCTTAGCTTTTCGCTAAGCGATTTTTTTATTTAATGACTTATTGTAAACCTTGTCTATCTTGGTTATTGTTGTCATTATTTTTTTCGTGTTTTTGTTTCCATTCTTTTTGAGTCATTACATCGTCAACTTGCATGTTAACTTCAACAACATCTAAACCAGTGATATATTTCACTTGTTCTTTAACTAAATCTGTTACTTTACGGAAGATTTTTGGAGCTGATTCGCCATATTCTAAGATGACTTTTAAGTCTACAGCAGCTTGTTTTTCACCAACTTCAACTGATACACCTTGTGTTACATTGTTACCACTTGTAAATGCATTAGTGAATGAATCAGTTAATCCGCCTTTCATATCTAAGATACCTTTAACTTCACGCGCAGCGATTCCAGCGATTTTTTCTACTACTTCATCAGAGAAAGTTAATTTGTTTTGGAATTGAGGTTCTTGATTTTGTTCTTGTTGTTTTTGACGTTCTTCTCTTTCTTTTTCATTAACTCCAGTTTGGTTATCATATGCTTGTTTTGCTTTATTGTTATCTACAGCCATAATAAATTCTCCTTTTCATTTATCTTTTTAATTTTTTGTGTTACTACTTTATTTTAAATTGATGAATTAACTCCATCTATTTAAAAAATTCATAAAATCTTGTCTACGGTCTTTCATATACCCAATTGCTACACCTATTAAACATAAGACAACGATTAATATCGTTTTCCAAAATCCTAATGTTAGGAATAATATAGCTAGGAGTAAAAATGCTAAGAATCCGATGATTCTCCATTTATATACTTTCAAAAAGTCGATAACTTGTTGTGTAGAGTCTTGTCCATTTTGGTTATTATTATCAGCCATGATATCCCTCCCTTACAACACTCGAGGACCAGAAGTTTTCTGATCTCTTACATTAACTTCTAACTTGCGTACCGGTAATTCTGTAAAATGTTCAACATTATTTTTTACATCTTCACGAATCGTTTCTGTTAATGATTGAACTTGTACATCATTTGGCACGAAGAAATCAGCTTTAATGTCGATATAAGATTTGTCTTTCTTGTTATAAAGTTTTGCGACAACATTCGGTTGTCTAACTTGATCATATTTAGTAATTGTGTCATAAGCAGACTTTTCAACTGCTTTACGTGATACATAAATATGACCATCGTCATATTCTTTATAAAGTCCAGGTTTTCGATGTGTAGGTTTGAAGATACTAAATACCAGTATTAGACCTATTAAAATTAGCAATGCTGCTAACGTAATAAGTAATGGTTGGAACCAGTTGAATTGCAAGAAATAGTCTTGATACTCTGTAATACGACTATCTTGAATATACATAAATAATAGGAAACCAACGATAACTACGATTAATAAGCCAAGGATAAAGTTTTTAAGTCGTTTCACCCCTTACGACACCTCCTTAGTTATATATATTTTTGAATTTCATATAAAATATGTACCCATCTGATTTTTTTCTAAACCTTTTAAATTTAACATTTTAAAAATTTCTTAATTAATCGAATGTCGTACTATATTTCTTAATTTATATTCCCTAAATACATTGAATGAAACTTTAAATGTTATTATTCTTTGTTAATTTCTTGTGATGTTTTGTATTGTAAAATATCGGCATCACGATGTTTAATTAATACTTTTTGACTTGAGCGTGGCTTTTCTTCACTTAATGACTTGAGTAACGACCAAATCATGACGATAATAACTAAGGAGAATGGCAGTGCTGCTATAATTAATAAATTTTGTATTGCTTGCGTACCACCTGTATAAATCATAATTATAGCAAATAGCGCCATTATGACACCCCAACTTACTTTAACGAATGAAGCTGGATTGATATCACCCTTAGAACTTAACATTCCTAAAACATAAGTCGCAGAATCCGCAGAAGTGACAAAGAAAATCATAATAACTACTAAAGTTAAAAGACTAAGTATAAAGCCTAATGGATAATGTTCTAATACTGCGAACGTTGCCGTTTCAGTCGCTTCTTTAGCAATATTAGCAATATGATGATCTTGTAAGTATATTGCTGATGCACCAAATACTGCGAAAAAGATAAAACATACGACGGCTGGTACAAATAACACGCCAAGGATAAATTCTTTTATGGTTCTACCTTTTGAAACACGAGCAATAAAAATACCAACAAATGGTGCCCATGATATCCACCATGCCCAGTAGAAAATGGTCCAATTTTGTAGCCATTGGAACTTTTCACCGCCAGAAGGAATTCTTAAACTCATACTAAAGAAATTAGCAATATAATTCCCTAAACCATTCGTAAAGGTATTTAATATATACAATGTTGGACCAACGATAAATAGACCCAATAACACAACAAAAGCTAAAGCCATATTAATGTTACTTAATATTTTGATACCTTTATCAATACCCGACCATGCTGACCAAGTAAAAAGAATCGTTGCTACTACAATTAAGATGACTTGCATTGTAAAATTACTAGGCACATTAAATAAGAAATGTAATCCTTCATTGATTTGTAACGCACCAAATCCAAGTGTAGCTGCAACACCAGTGACTGTTGCAATGACAGCTAAGACGTCAATGGCTCCGCCGATAGGTCCACGCATTGCTTTTTCACCAAAAATAGGCACTAAGGTAGCACTAACGAGTCCTGGATAGCCTTTATGGAAACTAAAATAAGCAAACACTAATGCCACAATGCCGTAGACAGCC
Source organism: Staphylococcus simiae (assembly GCF_017357005.1). Taxonomy (NCBI): domain Bacteria; kingdom Bacillati; phylum Bacillota; class Bacilli; order Caryophanales; family Staphylococcaceae; genus Staphylococcus; species Staphylococcus simiae. The sequence goes on from NZ_CP071589.1 coordinate 2,107,883, forward strand.
CAAGCGTGTATGCCCCAATGGAAGAATGAAAACTGCATCGCATCGTTAATTGCTGATTGTGTACCAGCTTTATGTATCGGTGTCATTTTAAAAGCATGACTAATTGGCTCGGCTGTAGTCCAAAATACAAGCCCTATGCCCATTCCAGCACTAAATAGCATCGCAAACCATGATGGTAATGAAAATTCCGGATCTTCTCCTTCTTCTCCTAAAGTTATTGAGGCATATCTAGAAAATAAGATATAGACACATACAATAAGTATGGCTAAAACAAGTAATAGATAATACCATGAAAAATGTAAAGCAATAAATGACGTAATCTGTTGCGTCACTGTTTCAAGTTGTTTCGGTAATACAGCCCCATAAACAACAAATAAGGTACAAATAGCTAACGCTACCCAAAATACTTTACTTACTGAATTTGATTTCATCATATAAAATCCTTTCCCCTTTAATGCTAGGCACATACCCTAAACAACATAATCTTAATCATTTTTAATTTTTTAATTATACTAATCCATTACATTTTTAATTATTGTAGTACTAGAAAGGTTAAAATATTTGCAGAATAGGAAGACGTTGGAACTCTTACGCTTGGTTGTTTAACAAGCATATATTCATTTTTTAGAAACATCACTTTAATATTGTTTAAAGATTATCTTGAACATAAAAAACTTTATATAATTTGGGATGCTATAGCCTTTGGCTAAAAATTTTTATAGCACAGCAAAAAAGCAGTTGATGTTGTGCTATCAACTGCTTTTTATTACTATTATTCCATTATCATACCTTAATTTAGAGTGTCTTAATCAATGATTACTATTTGTTGACATTAATAACTAACTTACCAATCATACTTTGATTTTCTAAGATTTGATGAGCACGATAAATATTATCTGTAGTTAATCCATCAATGACTTGTGTGGTTGTAGGCTGATAATTACCTTCGTCTATATTAGTGGCTATATCTTGTAAATAGTCATGAAGTTTTATCATATCAGTTGTTTGATATAAAGGTCTTGTAAACATAAATTCATGACTAAACGTAATGCTTTTACCTTTCAATGCGTTTAAATCTTGATTATTTTCAAATGCTACAATCGTTGTAATATGACCTCGTGGTTTCACTAAGTCTATCATCGTGTCGTAATACATATCACTATTAAACGTACAGAAAATGTAGTCAGGTGAATCGATATGGCGCTCCTTAAATTGTACTTTTAAGTCTTCTTTATGATTTAACACAAAATCCGCACCCATTTGTTTAGACCACTCCATTGATTCAGTTCTTGAAGCTGTTGTAACGACAGTTAAACCATACCTTTTAGCAATTTGTGTCGCAATGCTACCAACGCCACCTGCACCATTAATGATTAAAAGCGTCTTCCCATTATTGTCCATTGGATTTGTAGAAATACCAAATGTATCAAATAACGTTTCATATGCTGTTAGACCTGTTAAAGGTAAACTTGCACTTTGTTCATCAGATAATGTTGTTGGTGCTTTAGCTACTAATACTTCTGGCATAATTTGATACGTTGCATTCGATCCATTAAGATTAGAAACTCCAGAATAGAAAACTTTATCTCCAACTTTAAACATTGTTACTTCTGGACCAATAGCTTCAATGATACCTACTGCATCAAAACCTAACACTCTAGGCTTTTGTGAAACTGGTACTAAGCGTTGCTTGGTATCTACTGGGTTAACACTGATACTGTGTACCTTTATAAGCAATTCATTATGTTGTGGCATAGGTTTATCTTGTTTATACGTTTTAAACAAATTTCCTTCATTCAACTTAAATGGTTGTTCAAACCCAATCATTGTCATTGACATCATCCATCACCTCTCATTAATTCCTCTTAGTTCTTATTATAAGTAAAACCACTACCTCATGTCATATCATCATTTTAGACAATTAGAAAGATTTAACTAATGGTCTAACATTTTCAATATAATTATGTGTAGTGGTTGAATGAAATTTATAATTATTCCGTTACTTTTATAACTTGTTTACCAAAATTATCACCAGTAAATAAATTTCTAAATGCTTGTGGCGCATGATCAAAGCCTTCTTCTACAGTGACTTGTGATTTGATTTTCCCTTGTTGTACCCACTGTGCTAATTGTTCACTCGCAGCTTTAAAATCACTTGCGAATTCAGCAACTAAGAATCCTCGCATCATAGCTTGTTTTTTAATTAAAGTCCCTTGAATACGTGGTCCAATGTCTTCTTCTGGATGATTATATGAAGAAATAGCACCACATACTGGTATACGGGCAAAGCGATTTAAATGTTTAAAGACTTCATCACCTACGACGCCCCCAACATTTTCAAAATAAACATCAACACCATCTGGTAATGCTTCAGCTAATTTTTCTGCAAAGTCAGCTTTTTTATAATCGACACCAGCATCAAAACCTAATGTTTCAGTTAAGTAATTCACTTTTTCATCTCCACCAGCGATACCAACGACACGACAGCCTTTAATCTTAGCGATTTGTCCAACTACTGATCCTACTGCCCCTGATGCCGCTGAAACTACTACTGTTTCGCCTGCTTTAGGTTGACCAATATCTAATAAACCATGGTATGCAGTTTGTCCTGGCATACCTAAGACACTTAAATATAAGTCTAATGGTACATCTGTTGATGGTACTTTGTTAATTTGTTGTGCTGTTACGTTATTAACAATTCGCCATGGTAACATACCTACAACAATATCACCTTTATTAAAGCTACTATCATTTGATTGTGTTACTTTACCTACGATATGACTAACAATAGGTGCGTTTAATTCAAATGGTTGCACATATGAATCAGCTTTTGTCATGCGACCTCTCATATAAGGATCTACTGAAATATATAAAGTTTGTACTTGAATTTCATTATCTCCTAATTCTGGAGTAGTTGTTTCTTCTATTTTAAATGTATCATCTTGTGGCATACCTTGAGGTATTTGGTTAAATAAAATTTGTTTATTTTGCATGACGGTAATCACCTTTCTCTTTGTCTATTTTAAAATGATTTTTCACATACTATGTTATGTGCTTTAGAATTATTGATTAATATAGCAATTTCACTTGATACTAATACTAGTATAGAACTCAAAGGATTCTATAATAACCATTGCTTATTTAATACAACTAAGTTATGTGTTACAGTGTGTTATTTTTTCCATAAAAAATCAATTAATTCGTTTGCTACATCCTTATTTTCATGTAATTGGCTATGTTGTGCTTTGTTACCAGTATATTTTGACTCATGATATGTTGCTGGACTATTTCCCAGTAAATATTTTAATGATTTAGATGAACTATTCGATACACGTCCGTCAGAATGTGTCCCATCTTGTATGTCACCGTAAATATTTAATACTTTGATATTTTTACCTTTATAAATAGCTTTAAGCGCCATTAAATCTTCATACGGTTCATTCATACGACTTGGTTTGCCATTGTCGTCAACTGAAATTTCATTTACTTTTTCATTCATATTTAGTACACCGTTAAACGTACCCGCAATATTCACTTGCTTATTTAATTGTGGCAATGATTTATCATCACCATACGTTTTCATATATTGTGCAAATGTTAAATTACCCATTGAATGACCTACAAAATTAAATTTTTTAATATGATATTGTTGCTGTAATTTTGTCAGTACATTTTTGAACCATTTGGCATTTTGATCTAAATAGCCATGTTTATTATTTTCTAATTCAACTTTTACAATTGGATTTACTGCGTCTTTTGGCAATTTACCTTTAAATGACACCTCACCCTCTTTTGATACCTTTGCCGTAATGATATCTTTAGTCACACCTCTTTGCTCTGCTTGTTTTACCATGAATTTTTCGGAATTAGCACTACCACCATATCCATGTAAAAATAGCGTTGGTATGTCTTGATTAATAAATTCTTCATGCTGTTTTCGTTTAAACGTTTCATTTTTTTGACTGTTTACAACAGTGACGATAATACCTACTATAATTGCAATTGCTAATAAAGTTGTACCTATAACCCATATTTTTTTCACTTCATTAACTCCCATTCATCTACTTTGTTTATTTAGTATAAATGAAGATACATCAAATTTCCTTTTAATTGTTTTGAAATTTATCCAAAATTTGTCGAAAATTCTAATCGTATGTGGTTTAATCGTGTATACTTTCTCAACTTCTTTTATCTTAAAACTGTATAAAACAGCAAAAAGCCTGCCAGTAAAGTACTGACAGACGCTTTGCGATTCATTAACTATTTAACTTCTTTACTTTGTGCAAGTTCTTTATACCAATAGGCACTTTTCTTCGGATAACGTTCTTGTGTATCGAAATCGACATAGAATAATCCGTAACGTTTTTCATAACCGTTTGACCATGAGAATACATCCATTAGTGACCATAAGAAATATCCTTTAACATTGGCACCATCATGGATAGCATCTGCAATAGCATTTAAATGTTGTTTAATATAATCAATTCTAGCATCATCATAAACGGTTTTCTCAGATTCGATAAACTCGTCTTTATAGCCTAAGCCATTTTCAGTAATGTAAATTTTATGATAATTTGGATAGTCCTTAACAACGCGCATAATTTGATCATATAAACCTTGAGGATAAATCATCCAATCCCAATCTGTACGTGGGACATCAACATCAAATTCACGTTGACCTACACCTTTTAGTTGATATTTAGAACCACCTTTATCACCTTTTGAATTATGCGTAATTTCACTTTCACCATCGAAACCTCTCATCCAATCACTCATATAGTAATTAATACCTAAGAAGTCATTTAAATCTTTGGCAGCATCTAAAATGGCATAATCTTCATCAGTGATATTTAACTTACCACCGTTAACAGAAAGTATATGTTGTACACCTTCCATCGTTTCACGAGAATATTTACCTAAATACGTAGCATCTAGAATAAACTTATTATGAATAATATCTTCTAATTCTGCTGCTTTTACGTCTTCTGGATTTGAAGGATCATATGGATATTTAGTTGGTAAAGCATGAACAACGCCAATTTCTCCGTCATAATTTCCATTTTTAAATAACTTGACTGCTCTAGCATGTGCAACCATCATATTATGATGAGACTGGAATACTTTTTCGAAATCATACTTGATACCTGGTGGGAATTTACCTACTAAATATTGTCCATCGCCAATTGGACCAATTTCATTAAATGTCGTCCAATATTTCACTTCTGGAAATTCTTTAAAACAAAATTCAGCGTAATCAACAAAATAATCAATCGTTTGACGATTTAAGAAATCACCGTCTGAGTGTAATACTTCTGGTGTATCAAAGTGATGTAAAGTAACAAAAGGTTCGACATGGCGTTTATGACATTCTGCAAATAAGTTGTGATAATATTCAACACCTTTTGGATTTACTTCACCATAACCATTTGGAAAAATACGTGACCAAGCTATTGAAATACGAATACCATTAACACCGAATTTTTCACTTAGTTCTAAATCAACTGGATATTTATGATAGAAATCACTTGCTGGTTCTGCTGTATACCAATAATTTTCTTCCAAATATGTGTCCCATGCAACGCGTCCTTTACCGTCAGTATGAGTAGCTCCTTCAGCTTGATATGCTGCTGTTGCTCCACCAAAAATAAAATCTTCAGGTAATTTTTTAGTCATATGAAAAACTCCTATCTTTAATTTTCGAATTGTTGTTGCACAAAATCAAGCGCTGCTTGACCATCACGAGTTAATTTAATATATTCTGCACCTTGTGTTTTAGCTAATTTAATACCTAATTTATCTGTATCAATCTTAATATCTTCATAGTTTGATGCAACTTGTGGTGCTAAAATAACTAAATGGTAATCTTTCATAATATCCATATGCGCACCGTAGCCACCAGCTGCTGCTTTAACTGGTACACCATAATCAGTTGCAGCTTTATTTAGTGCATTAGCTAGAAGACCACTTGTACCTCCACCTGCACATAATACTAAGACATTCGTTTGTTCTGTAATATTAGACGTTTTTGTCGCTTCAGATGTTGTATTACCATCACTATTTGTTTGTGTAGCAGAATTTGATGCTAAGATTGCATCAGCTTTTTTAGTATCAAAATTAGCTGCTACTTTGTCTTGTAAATCTTTATTTCCTTCTACACGACCTTCTTCTTCATCTAAAATTTCACTATCATATACTTTTAGGAATGGATAATAAATAATGACGTCAACAACGATTAATGTAATGGCTAAGACGAATGACCATAAGCCAAATCCAGTACCCATAACGATACCTAGAGGACCTGGAGTTGTCCAAGGTAAGTTAACACTGAAACTATTCATTCCTAGTACTTCAACAAATATTTTGAAAATCCAAACGTTAACAATCGGTGCTAAGACAAACGGAATAAAGAACACTGGATTTAAGACAATCGGTGCACCAAAAAGAATTGGTTCATTGACACCAAAGAATGTTGGAACAACCGCTGCACGACCAATCGCTTTATTACGTTTAGATTTCGTCATCCACATAAACATGAATGGGACGACTAATGTCGCACCAGTACCACCCATTGTGACGATGAACATTTGTGTACCAGATGTTAAAATTTTATCTGCATGCTCACCTGCTTGAAGTAACTTAAAGTTTGCTTCAACGTTGGCATAGGTAATTGCAGCAATTGCTGGTTCAACAATAGATGGCCCATGAATACCTACGAACCAGAACAATGCAAAGGCTCCGAAAATAATTGTGATACCAATCCAACCATCTGCTGCTGTGAACAATGGTTCAAATAACTTAACAATACCTTCTGCAACATTTGATTGGAATAATCCTCTAATTAATAAATCTAAGCCATATAAAATTAAAATAACAATGGCAAATGGAATTAAGTCTTTAAATACTTGAGAAATATTTGGTGGTACTTCTTTAGGCATTTTAATTGTTAAATTACGTTTAACACAGAAGTTATAAACAATAACTGTAACAAATGCTGATAGGAAAGCTGTTAATAACCCTTTTGTTCCCATAAAAGCACTTAAGAATCCGCCATCTTTTGCTGGATCTGATGCTAAAAATAGGAATCCACAAATCGCAGCTAACATTGTTGATATAAAGTTTATTTGATTAGTGCTTTCTAGCTTTCTGTTGTACGAATCTGTTAACGACTTAGCTGTTGTACCTGCTACTAATAATGCTACAAGCCCCATAGTATAGTTATATGGTTTCATTAAAATAGCTTCCATACCTTTATCCCATTTAAAACCGAAAATATTAGGAACATAAGCTATTAATAAGAATATACTTGAAAATAAGATAACTGGCATTGCTGAAATAAAGCCATCACGAATCGCTCTCAAATAAATATTACGCGATAATTTTTCAAAAAAAGGTTTACCTTTTTCTATTTGTGCAATTAATTTATGCATCAATGCCATCACCCTCTTTTATAAAATTCTAATAAATGTTTCATTAAATCTTTTAATAAAATAGTCGTCATTAAGTGGTCTTGACCATGCATCATTGTGACACTATAAGCAATATCATCACCTTGTGCTTCTTTGGCTAATAGACTTGTTTGCGCTCTATGTGCATCTGCAATACATTGATTACCTTCTTCAATTAGCGCTTCTGCTTGTGCAAAATCTCCTGCTTGTGCTGCAGTTAATGCTTCTAAAAATTTAGAACGTGCATCCCCTGCGTATGCTACAATTTCAAACCCTAATAATTGGACTTCTTCTCTATTCATCGTATTAACCCCTTTATACTTAGTTTCTTAATTTCCAAGAAGTGGCAGTATCTTTTAATACTTTGTTTAAGTCGTCAATATTTTTGAATCCAGTTGTACGTAACCATTCACGTGCTGCTTGTTCACCTTGTTCAATGTATACTTGTACAGCACCTGACCATGTTGCACGTCCACATAGTACACCGTTAAATTTAGCGCCTGCTTCGTGTGCAAATTTTAATGTTTCTTGGAATAATTCTGCTGATACACCTGCACTTAAATAGATATAAGGTAAGTTAGTAGCTGCATCTTGCGCTTTGAAATGTTGTGCCGCTTCTTCTTTGCTATAAACCACTTCACCTTCAGCAAATCCTTCAACATATTTCATATTTACTGGTACTTCGACTTTTAAGACATCAACATTAAAACGTGGTTCTGAGAATAATTTCATCGCTTCGTTTACTTTTCTAGGTTTAACTTTAGCAAATTCAACACTGCCATTATCCGGAATATTGTCATCATAAGTTAACACTTCTAAGAAAAATGGAATATCTTCTGCTACACATTCTGAACCAATTCTCTCAATATATGCTTTCTTTTGAATATTGATTTCTTCACTATCATCTACATCGTAATAAAGTAGGAATTTAACAGCATTTGCACCTTGCTCTTTTAAACGTTTCGCTGACCAGTCTACTAAACAGTCTGGTAAACGTCCTTTAGCATTTACGTCATAACCAGTTTTTTCATATGCTAATAGTAGACCGCAATCTTTATTACGTGCTTCTGAAGCTGGTAAACCATATTCTGGATCCAATAAAATTGAAGAAGCATATTGTGTTAATTCTTCTGCGACTAAGACTTTTAATTGTTCAATTTGTTCGACAGTTGGTTCTTCAGTTTGATGCTTAGCCATCATACGTTTTAATGCACCACGTTGGTCAAAAGCTAATGCTGAAATGACACCTTCGTGATTACTTAATTGTTCAATTGATTGAATTTTTTGACTAGATTTTGCCATTATTTACACCTCTAAAACTTCTATTTGATCAAATAGATTTTGATAATTAGATAAATTTACATATCCTGTTTGTGCTTCTTGCGCATTCAACATGCCCAATGTATTTGCTTTTTTAAGTAATGTTTGATCATTGTCATGATTAACAACTGCTGCAGTAATACCTGCTACTGTAGAATCACCAGATCCAACTGGATTTAAGACGTTAATCTTTGGAATGGAAACGCGATAATATTGCTTATTATGTTTAGCAAAAGCACCATTGGCTCCTAACGAGACAATGATCCATTCAATGCCATCGAATAATGGATTTGCTAATGCCGTTTTCAAACTTTCAACATCTTCACGCACTTGCTGTCCTAATAATTGCGATAATTCTGAAATATTAGGTTTGATTACTGTTGGTTTATATTGTTGTTGTAACACTGCAAGTAATGCTGTGCCTGAACAATCTAGCACTACAGGAATTTGACGTTGTTGACATAATTGAATGATTTGAGCATAGTAATCCTTGCTTAGTCCTTTAGGTAAACTACCTGAAATGGCTACCGCCTGTACCTTTGTTAATAATTCATCAACATGGTGAATGAATCCTCTTGCTTCGTCACTATCAATTGCTGGACCTTGCTCTAAAATCTCAGTTTGTTGTCCTTCATGAAGTATTGCTATACAATTTCTTGTTTCACCTTTGATATTATAAAAAGCGTGATACACTTCTGCGTCATCTAATTTCCTAGCGATAAGTTGTCCTAATTCTCCACCAATAAAACCACTAGCTAGTACTGGTTCTTTAAGTTGAGATAATACTCTAGTAACATTTAAACCTTTACCACCAGCAGTTTTACTAACTTGTTCAACTCGATTAACATCGTCTAATGTCAGAGTTTCTAGTGGATAAGATATATCGACTGATGGATTTAAAGTTAAAGTTAAAATCATAAACGTCGTCCCTTAATCGTGATATTCGCCTCTGTCCCATTTTTCTAAAAATTCATCAAAGAAATGTGGGTCAGCTTGATCTTTATTACTAGTTTCTAAATGTTCAATTTTAGCAATTAATTTTTTATTTTCTTCAGTCGGTTTATAGTCAGCATTGATAAACGCATCAATAATATCGCACATCAATAGTTCACCAGTAACACGTCCTCCAAAACCGATAACATTAGCATTGAGTTCTTCTTTAGCATATAATGCTGATGTCATATCACGTACAAGTGCTGAACGAATACCAGGCACTTTGTTCACTGCGTTATTAATACCTACGCCAGTACCACAAATGCAAATACCTAATTCAGCATTGCCATTGACAACTTGTTCCCCAACTTTTTTACCAAATATTGGATAATGTGTTCTTGTGAAATCGTAAGTTCCTACATCAATGACTTCATGTCCTTTTGATTTTAAATGTTCTGAAACTCGCATTTTTGTATCTGTAACAATATGATCGCAACCTAAAGCTATTTTCATTATTTCTTCCTCCTTAGCACATTTTATTAAGCATATCTACACGGATTTGGTGTCTACCACCATCATATTTACCTTCAACGAAGCCTTTTACGATATTTTTAGCTAACGTATCACCAACAATTTCTGAACCTAATGTAATGATTCTTGAATTATTATGACCGCGAGTCATGTAAGCTGAACGTTCGTCTGATACTTCAGCAGCTATCATACCTTTTATTTTGGTAGCAACCATAAAACTACCTGCACCATAAGCATCAATGGCAATTCCTAAATTACCTTCTTGTTGTTGTACTTCTTTTGCAATTGCAAGTGTTGAATCAACAAAATCTACTTGTTGTCCTTCTGTTACATCAACTACTTCGTAATGATTGTCTGTTAAATATGTTTTGATGACTTCTTTTAAGCGTTTGCCTGCTTCATCTGAACCGATAATAATAGCCATATTAAGTCTCCTTTATACTTTGATTTTGAAATACCTCTTATTTATAGCGGTTGATAGTACGTTTAAAGAAAAGGCTTTCAATAGATTACGTTTAAATTATAAACATAAAACAATAATAAACCAACATTATTAGTTGTTATTATGTTGATATTTTAGTTTGTTTAAACAAAAATGTTAGAAAGATGTTAAATTTTTTATTCGTTTAAAGTATTAATGTTGGAATATTGTTTGTTTACAGAGCAATATATGAAATGAAGTGAATTGGATATTGCGACAATACGTTAGGTTAATTAGATTATTGTTGTTATTAGTAAATGAATTGCAAATTATCAAAAAAAATAAGCAATACTCCGCAGATGTGAGTATTGCTCATACACTTTATTAATATTGTTAAATTTTGTTAGGCTATTAAATCAACATATTTTTTTATTTCTTCAATTTTATCATCATTATTATTATCCATAATTACCGCTGTTAAATCTGATAAATGACAAAACGTAGTAAAATCTCCTTTACCTACTTTTGTAGAATCCATCAATAAAAATGTTTCAAGTGAGTGATTTAATGCAAGTTGTTGCGTATATGCTTCATCTATTGAGGATGTCATGACCTCTCCATTCTGAACACCATTGCAACTGAAAAACATTTTAGTAAATCTTAAATTTTCTAGTGATGAATTAGTCATTTCACCAACAAAAGATTCTGTTATATCTCTCATTTCTCCACCCAGTAAATATACTCTAAAATTCAAACTTTGCTTTTCAAACAAAATTTTAAATACAGGGTAACAATTGGTAATTATAGTCAATGTTCGATGTTGAATTTCTTCTGCCAGTAATTCTACTGTTGTCCCAGGACCAAGAAATAATGTATCTCCATCTTCAATTAATTGTGCTGCTTTTTTAGCAATATATCTTTTTTCTTCAATATTTTTAGCATGTTTTTCTTTATGTGACATTTCTTTAAACTGGAATACAGAATTACTACGTGCCCCACCGTGTACCTTTTTTAAAATACCTTGTTCTTCTAATTCAGCTAAATCACGTCTGACAGTCATATCTGATACATTTAAACCTTCTACAATCTCATTTGTCCGCACAGTACCTTTTTTATTCACTAGTTTAGCGATTTCTTCTAAACGTTCATGCTTTCTCAATGAACTATCCTCCCCAATGATGCTATATCATCATATTAATTTGTTTATTCAAACATAATTTATGTTTATTCTATATCAAGACTATCATAAAAACTAACATTTTAAGTGATAATTGGAGATATTTTGTATGGTTATTACACATTTATGACTATTATCGCAACTTTAAATTAGTTATATTGTTATATTTATTAACATATTCATTATGTGTTATGTTGATATTAAAGGAAATAAAAATATTAGTGTCAAAAATTTGTGGAGTGATAACTATGAATAATAAAATAGAATATTTAGCAAAAATTATAGCTGATTCAAATAATATTATCTTTTTTACGGGAGCTGGTGTTTCTGTAGCAAGTGGTATTCCTGATTTTAGATCAGTTGGAGGTTTGTATGATGACATTTCAGAACAAGGCTTTTCTCCTGAATATATGTTAAGTCATGACTATTTAGAAACAGATCCTTTAGGCTTTATGGCATTCTGTCATAGTCGCCTATTATTTGCTGATAAAAAGCCCAACGTCGTTCATCAATGGATTGCCAAATTAGAGCAACAAGGTAAATCTTTAGGAGTTATAACTCAAAATATTGATGGCTTGCATTCAGATGCTGGTAGTCAACATGTAGATGAATTACATGGTACACTCAATCGTTTTTATTGTTTGTCTTGTGATCAAACATATACAAAAGAAGAAGTTATTAACCAAAATTTATATCATTGTGAGCAATGTTGTCATGCAATAAGACCTGATATTGTACTGTATGGAGAAATGTTGAATGAACAAACGATTTACAAAGCACTTAGTAAAATTAACAAAGCTGATACATTAGTTGTGTTAGGCTCTTCACTAGTCGTACAACCTGCTGCAGGTTTGATTTCTAACTTTAACGGCCAGCATTTAGTCATTATTAATCGTGATATTACACCTTATGATAATGATGCTACACTCGTTATTAATGATGATATGCTTAATGTTGTTAACCGATTAGAAACATAATGTGTGTCAGTTAATAATCGTGATGCTTTATAACGCTACCAATTTAATTTTTTTATCTAATTGAAAAGACGTCCAATTTACTATCCATTGAGTAAGTTGGACTTTTTTGATTGATACTTAATATAATAGGTATTATTTAATTGTTAACATAATAAAATGACTTTTTGTATTCCAATAAAGTTGTACCATATTTATAAAATTTTGCATAGGTGCATTATCTCCTTAGATTATTTGTTTAGTCACTTTTAATAATAGAGATAATTGCGCTTTTTTCATATTCAAAATACAAAAATCGGACTAATAGAAAATAACTTAAAATTCTCTATCAGTCCGATTTATTATAGAGCCAAAAAAGAAAACCTTTATTACAGAACCTTATAAAACTAAAAAAACACCTCGATGCAATATCGAGGTGTTTGGTATATATTGTTCGACAATTAACGTTTTGAGAATTGTGGTGAACGACGAGCTGCTTTAAGACCTGGTTTTTTACGTTCTTTCATACGTGGGTCACGAGTAAGTAATCCAGCGCGTTTTAAAGAACCTCTATATTCAGGATCTGCTTCTAATAATGCACGAGCGATTCCGTGACGGATAGCTTGAGCTTGTCCAGTGAAACCACCACCATTAACGTTTACTAAAACGTCATAGTTACCTTTTGTTTCAGTAACATCAAATGGTTGGTTTAAGTCTAAAATTAATGATTCGAATGGTAAGTATTCGCGTACGTCACGGTTATTAACTGTAATGTTACCTTCACCTGGTACTAAACGTACACGTGCTACTGAGTTTTTACGACGGCCTGTGCCTCTATATTCAACTTGTGCCAAAGTCATTTCCTCCTTCTAATTAACCACGTAATTCGTAGTTTTCTGGTTGTTGTGCAGCGTGTGGATGTTCAGCGCCACCATATACAAATAATTTTTTACCTTGTTTTTCGCCTAAACGAGTGCTTGGTAACATACCTTTAATTGAGTTTTCAATTAAACGTTCTGGGTTAGTTCTTTTTAATTCACCAGCAGTGATTGATTTAATACCACCTGGGTGATTTGAGTGACGATAGTAAATTTTGTCAGTTTCTTTGTTACCAGTGAAATGGATTTTTGATGCATTAATAACGATGACATAGTCACCAGTATCAACATGTGGTGTGTATGTTGGTTTATTTTTACCGCGTAAGATAGATGCTACTTCTGATGAAAGACGACCTAAAGTTTGTCCTTCAGCATCAATAACATACCATTTGCGCTCAATGTTTGATTCATTTGCCATAAATGTTTGACGCATAATAATTGTCCTCCTATAAATAAATGCTTCTATTCAAGCTATAAACAAGTCCATAACTCAATAGATGATTTCATTAGTTTCATTGTTAAAACGATAAATTTCATTTATTTTGTTAACTGTTGTTCATTTCTGCTTATATATCTTGTAACACAATAAGTTTCCGGGGCTTATCGTGGGGTGGATATAAAACAATACCGTTAATAATCTTATAATTTCATAAGCCTTTTGTCAATGGCAATCAGTCATTTTGCAATGATTTTTTACGATGAATTTTTATATTATTTCCAAAGTCAGTCGTTAAATCATTATCTTCAAAATAAATATGTTCTAAGTAAAGTCCTTCTGCAGGAGCTGTAAAAGGCACATTGTTGCGATTCCTACTTTCTAATAATTTAGGAACGTCTTCTACATGTTTCTTCCCTTTCCCCACTTCTATTAAGAAAGCTACGAGAACACGTACCATATTATACAGGAATCCTGAGCCCGTCACAATATAATCAAAACCATCTTCTGTTTGAATAATTTCGCTTTGATATAACGTTCTTACCTTGCTTTCAACTTCAGTTTTTTGAGAACAAAATCCTGTAAAATCATGTGTCCCAATAAATTGTTTAGCAGCTTCGTTCATCTTATCAAGATCCAAAGTATGTGATATATAGGTCTTTAAACCATTTTGAAACGGATCACGATGTGCCGCTTGATAAACTTTGTAGCGATAACGTTTGCCTAAACAATCATAACGACAATGAAATTGATCATCTATAACACTGACTTTTGTTACAAAAATATCATTAGGCAATGCACTATTCATAGCATATTGCCATTGACTCGTAGGAATATTAAGTTCTGTATCAAAATGAAAGTATTGTTGCACAGCATGCACACCCCTATCAGTCCTACTTGATGGATGAATTCTAACATGTCGTTTATGCATACGTTGTAAAATTTTTTCAAATTGTTGTTGTACTGTACGTCCTTGTTGCTGAATTTGAAATCCTAAAAAATTACTACCATTATATGTGATTTCTACTAATATGCGCACATTTCTACACCCCTGAATATTTAATAACAAATAAGATGATAGCAATTGGAATTAATAGCACTAATGCTATCGTGTCTCTCAGTTGCCATTTAAGCAGTCTGTAACTAGTTCTTTTTACATTAGCATCATAACCCCTAACTTCCATAGCAATAGCTAACTCTTCTGCTCTTTGGAAAGCTGAGATGAATAGTGGAACTAGTAATGGTATAAACGCTTTAATTCTAGTTGTTATATTTCCTGAACTAATTTCTGACCCTCGTGATTTTTGAGCTAAAATAATTTTGTCCAACTCATCCATTAAAGTAGGTATAAACCTCAATGCTATAGACATAATCATACTAAGCTGATGCACAGGTATTTTTATCCATTTTAAAGGTGTTAGTAATTTATCAAAGGCGTCTGTTAAATCAATAGGACTTGTCGACAATGTCATAAGTGTTGCAACCATCACAATTGCAATTAATCTTAGTGAAATATAAATACCTTCTACTATACCTGCTGTTTCAATAGTAAAAGAATGCCATTGTACTAAAACTTGTCCGCCTTTAGTAAAGAAGACATGCATTAAGAAGGTAAATATTAAAAAAACAAATATTGGTGTTAATCCCTTTATTAAAAACCAAAACTGAATTTTTGCTAATTTCATAAACAATAATATAAGCGCAAATAGCCATAAATATGTTATTGGTGAATGACAGAAAAAGATTAATATTATAAACAAGAAAACAAATATTAATTTTGCACGTGGATCTAAATTATGAATTATTGAATTGTTAGGAAGGTAGCGACCAATGATAAGTTTATTCTTCATATTGCCACTCCCTATACAATGCAACGAATTCTTCCTCAGTTAGCGCAATGTCTTTAAGTGTCGTATTATATTTTTGCTCAAAGTCATTTTGTAACTTAACAACATCTGGTAATGCAATATGCCATTCCTCAAAGCACTTTCTATTTTTAAACAGTGATTTAGGCGAACATTGCTCAACAATAATACCATTCTTCATAACAACGACTTCATCTGCATAACGTGCTACTTCATTCATATCATGTGAAATTAAAATAATTGTTTTATGTTCTTCAAGTTGTAAATATTTAAATAATTCCATTACTTGCCTTTTACTTTTTGGATCTAACCCTGCAGTTGGTTCATCGACTATAATAATGTCTGGATTCATTGCTAATACAGATACTATAGCAATTTTACGCATCTGGCCACCCGACATTTGAAATGGTGATTGAGATAAAATATCTCTTTGAAATCCAAGTTCCATAAGCAGTTTATGAGCATAATTTTTCGCTTCTTCAATATCCATATGGAAATTATTTGGTCCAAATACCATTTCTCTTTCTACAGTATCTTCAAATAACTGTGATTCCGGAAATTGAAACACCATTCCTACTTTTTTACGTATAGGTCTAATCACTTTATCTTTAGTCTTATGAGTTATTACTGTATCGTCAACTGATACAGTACCGCTTGTAGGCTTTAATAACCCATTAATATGCTGAATCAGCGTAGATTTACCACTACCAGTCTGACCGATAATTGCATAATACTTACCTTGCTCAAATTGAGCGTCTATTTGTTTTAACGCTTCATATTGATACGGCGTACCTTGTTGATAAACATAACTAACTTGTTTGAATTTTATTGTCATAATTGATTAACCAACCCTTCGTAAGTCATAAAAGTTGTCTCATTAGTTAAAAGTTGATTAATTTTCATTGAAAATGGTAAATCTAATCCAATTGCAGTTAAGTCTTGCGCATTATTAAATATTTCTGTTGGTGTTCCATTGTTGAACACTTGTCCTTGATTCATAACGATGACATGATCAGCTTGCATAGTTTCAGACAAATCATGTGTAATTGAAATAATTGTAATATCCTTTTGTTCTTTAACATCTCTAACAAGGTTAATTAAGTATTTTCTGGCTTCGGGATCTAACATTGATGTTGCCTCATCTAAAATAATCACTTTAGGATTTAATGCTAAAACGCCTGCAATTGCCACACGTTGTTTTTGACCGCCTGATAAAGCACTTGGTTCATTATCAGCTCTTGTTAACATATCTACTTCCTCAAGTGCCTCTTGTACTCTATGGTACATTTCATCATGAGGTACAGCACGATTTTCTAACCCAAATGCGACATCATATTTAACAATTGCTCCCACAAACTGATTATCAGGATTCTGAAATACTATGCCAATATCTCTTCTCGTTTGTTCTAAATTATCTTCACACAAGGTTTTATTTTGATAAATAATATCTCCTTCATTGGGTTGCTCAATTCCTACTATTAATTTTGCTATTGTTGATTTACCTGAGCCATTATGACCTACAATTGAAGTCCATTTCCCTTGTGGAATCGTAAATGAGACGTCATTCAATGTGAAGGAGGCATCACCTTGGTATTGAAACGTTACATGTTTAAATGATAATATGCTTTCTTTATCCTCCACTAGAATCACTCCTTTACGATTGGTTTACTTTTAATATTCTACAATATTTATATAATGCTGTATACGCTATATATGCTTAATTCATACTATTAGTTGTTCATTAAATTTGCAAATTAAAATATTTATATCATCTTTTAGACGTTCATTTTTTCCATTTTAAGAAGATGTAACTTCAACTTATGTATATGCGTGAAGTAACTATAAATATAGTAATTATTGTATTAAATCTAAAATTTGCAGATTATTTTAAACAAATGTGTTTTGTAGAAAGTGGAATTTGTAGTTCCGTTGCTAAAGCTAAAAAAAGGATTTGCAGACAATAAAGTCTACAAATCCGTTATCTTGTACAATAAAAAAGCGCGCACCCCATCATAAGTTTGTTGAGTTCACGCTTTAAATCTTTATTAAGTTGATGGGGTACTCTGAGCTAGACAATATTTGTATGTGGCAAACATTATCGTTGCACTCATTTGCTTTATATAAAAGTAGTTAGTGTATTTATATAAATTCTTATACTAATTCGATAATTACTGATTCAGCACCGTCACCACGACGAGGGCCTACTTTAAGGATGCGAGTGTATCCACCTTGACGTTCTGTATAACGCTCAGCGATTTCGCCAAATAATTTTTGAAGAGCAGTTTGAGTAGTTTCATCTTCATTTAAGATTTCAACATTACGTAATGTTTTTGCTGCATTACGACGAGAAGCTAAATCTCCTTTTTTACCTAAAGTGATTAATTTCTCAACAACACTGCGAACTTCTTTTGCACGAGCTTCTGTAGTTTCAATACGCTCACTAATAATAAGTGAAGTAGCTAAGTCACGTAACATAGCTTTACGTTGATCAGAAGTACGACCTAATTTTCTGTAACCCATGAGTTAACCTCCTTTATCAATCTTCTTTTCTTAAACCTAAACCTAAATCTTCTAATTTATATTTAACTTCTTCTAAAGATTTACGTCCTAAATTACGCACTTTCATCATATCAGCTTCAGATTTATCAGCTAATTCTTGAACAGAGTTGATTCCTGCGCGTTTTAAGCAGTTATATGAACGTACAGATAAGTCTAATTCTTCAATAGACATTTCTAATACTTTTTCTTTTTGATCTTCTTCTTTTTCAATCATGATTTCAGCATTTTGTGCTTCATCAGTTAGACCTACAAAGATGTTCAAGTGTTCAGTCATTATTTTTGCTGCTAATGATACTGATTCTTGTGGTGTGATTGAACCATTAGTCCAAACATCCAATGTTAATTTATCAAAATCACTGCTTTGACCAACACGTGTGTTTTCAACTGTATAGTTTACACGTTCAACAGGTGAATATAATGAATCAACTGGAATGACACCAATAGGTAAATCACTAGTGTTATTTTGTTCTGCTAATGCGTAACCTCTACCTTTGTTAGCTATAAGACGAACTTTTAAGTGACCACCTTTAGATACGGTTGCGATTTTAAGTTCTGGGTTTAAAATCTCTACATCACTATCATGTGTAATGTCGCTTGCAGTTACTTCGCCTTCATCACGCACATCAATTTCTAAAGTTTTATCTTCTTCAGAGTAGATTTTTAATGCTAATTTTTTGATGTTCATAATAATTGTAGAAACATCTTCAACTACATTATCTACTGCTGAAAATTCATGTAGAACTCCTTCAATTTCGATGTACTTAACGGCTGCACCTGGTAATGAAGATAGTAGGATACGACGTAAGGAGTTTCCTAGTGTAGTACCGTAGCCACGTTCTAGTGGTTCAACAACGAACTTACCGAATTTAGCATCTTCACTAATTTCAATTGTCTCAATTCTAGGTTTTTCGATTTCTATCATTTAAATATCCTCCTTAAATACGTCGACTAATTTTAAAATGTTTGCTCAGTGACCTGTAACAATTTCATCAAAAATTATACGCGACGACGTTTTGGTGGACGACAACCATTATGAGGTACTGGAGTAACGTCTCTAATTGCAGTTACTTCTAAACCTGCTGATTGTAATGCACGAATAGCTGATTCACGGCCTGGACCAGGTCCTTTAACTGTTACTTCAACTGATTTTAAACCATGCTCCATAGCTGATTTAGATGCAGTTTCAGATGCCATTTGTGCTGCGAATGGTGTTGATTTTTTAGATCCTTTAAATCCTAATGCACCAGCTGATGACCATGATAATGCGTTACCGAACTCATCAGTAATAGTTACAATAGTATTGTTGAATGTTGAACGGATGTGTGCCACACCATTTTCAATATTCTTTTTCACTCTACGTTTACGAGATACTTGTTTACGTGCCATTTAATATTTGCCTCCTTTACCTATTATTTTTTCTTGTTAGCTACCGTTTTAACTGGTCCTTTACGAGTACGAGCATTGTTCTTCGTTTTTTGACCACGAACTGGTAAGCCACGACGGTGACGGATACCACGGTATGATGAAATTTCCATTAAACGTTTAATGTTTAAGTTTTGCTCACGACGTAAGTCACCTTCAACTTTGTAGCTATCTACAACTTCACGGATACGACCTAATTCATCGTCAGTTAAATCTTTTACACGAGTATCAGCTGAAATATTAGCTTCCTCAACGATTTTTTGTGCTGTTGAAGTACCGATACCGTATATATAAGTTAATGAGATAACAACGCGTTTTTCACGTGGAATATCTACTCCTGCAATACGTGCCATATTAATTTACACCTCTCTTTTATTAACCTTGTCTTTGTTTGTGTTTAGGATTTTCACAAATTACCATTACTTTACCTTTACGTTTAATGACTTTACATTTTTCGCAAATTGGTTTTACTGATGGTCTTACTTTCATTTTTATACCTCCCTATATTATGGAGTGACGATTATTTATAACGATAAGTAATTCTTCCGCGTGTTAAGTCATACGGAGACATCTCAACTGTTACTTTGTCGCCAGGTAGAATTCGAATGTAATTCATTCTGATTTTACCACTTACGTGAGCTAAAATCTCATGACCATTTTCTAATTCTACTTTAAACATTGCATTTGGTAAAGTATCAAGTACAGTACCTTCTAATTCAATTACATCTTGTTTAGCCATTGATTAACTTCCCCCTTTTTGCAATAGTAAGGTAATCGTCAATAGACAACTTTATGGTTACGAATCTATCAGTGATTAATTTTATAAGTTAAACAAAAATTACGGGAATTAATTATCGTTAATTGCCACTCTCTGCTAATAAATACAATCAAATCATACTTCACTTAACAATAGACCGCCAAAAGTTGATCTATTACAAATGATCTAAGATATCAATGACATCTTTAGTAACTTCGCTAATATCTTTTGAGCCATCAATATTTTTTAATACACCTTTTTCATTATAAAACTCAAGAATAGGTTTTGATTGTTTAATATTAACACTCAAACGATTAGAGACAGTCTCAGGATTGTCATCTTCACGTTGATATAACTTGCCACCATCAATATCACAAATACCATCGACCTTTGGAGGATTAAATACAAGATGATATGTTGTACCACACTCTTCACAGATACGACGACCTGTAAGTCTGTTCATTAATTCTTCTTCAGGAACTTCAATATTGATAACTGCATCAATATTTCTGTCAAGCTCAGACATAATATTATTTAATGCCTCAGCTTGTTCGATTGTTCTTGGAAAGCCATCTAATAAGAAACCTTTTTTAGCATCATCTTCAGAAATTCTTTCTTTAACGATACCAACTGTTACTTCATCAGGTACAAGTTCGCCACGATCCATATAAGATTTAGCTTCTTTTCCTAATTCAGTTTCATCTTTAATAGCTTTTCTAAACATGTCACCAGTTGAAATGTGGGGTATTGGGAATTTCTTAACAATTTCACTTGCTTGAGTTCCTTTACCTGCGCCAGGTAAACCCATCAAAATGATATTCATAAGTGCCCTCCTACAAATTATCTATTGCCAAAGCCTTTATATTCTTTTTGAGTTACTTGTGCTTCTAATGATTTCATAGTTTCAATAGCTACACCAATTACGATAAGTAAACTTGTACCACCAATCTGTATAGATTGTGGTAATCCCATAAACTTAGTCGCTAATATAGGTAATATTGAAATAACCGCTAAGAAGATAGAACCAACAAAAGTTAAACGATAAAGTACTTTAGTAATATATTTTTTGGTTTGTTCACCAGGTCTTATACCTGGAACGTAACTACCTTGTTTCTTAAGATTGTCAGCCATTTTTTCCGGGTTAACTTGTACAAATGCATAAAAGTATGTGAATAAAATGATTAATACAATGTATATAACCATTCCAATGTTACTTGAAGGATTTGCAGTATTTGCAATGTTTTGTGCCCAATCTGCATCAGGGAAGAACAATGTTAATGTTCTTGGTAATAAGAAGAACGCCATTGCAAAAATAACAGGAATAACTCCGGCTGAGTTAACTTTTAAAGGTAGATATGTTGCTTGTGAACCTAATCTTTGAGCAGTTTGTTTCTTAGCATATTGGATTGGAATTTTACGTTTAGCTTCAAGTACATAAATTGCACCAATAGTTAAAAGAATAAGAGAAACAATTAATCCTAATACTTTTAACCAAGCTAATGACGTATCCTCTTGACCAACAAATGCAGACTGTCCAAACTGAATAAGACTTGCAGGTAGCGTTGATAAAATACCAGCAAAAATGATAATTGAAATACCATTACCAACACCGAACTGAGTGATTTGATCACCAAGCCAAATTAAGAATGCAGTTCCTGCTGTTAAAACTACTGCAATTAATAAATAACTCATAATTGACTGATTTATAATCAGTGCACCTTTAAGATAATTATTAAATTGGAATGCCATACCTATAGATTGGATAAATGCCAAAATAATCGCTAAATAACGTGTAACGTTAGTTAACTTTCTTCTTCCTACTTCACCTTGTTTTGCCCATTCTGAAAACTTAGGAACAATATCCATTTGTAATAATTGCATTACGATAGATGCGGTAATGTAGGGCATAATACCCATTGCAAATATAGAAAACCGTTTCAAGGCTCCGCCACCAAAAGTATTTAATAACTCAGTGGCACCTTGAGAACCTTGGGGATTATCAAAAGCTGCAGGATTTACTCCTGGAGCTGGTATATAAGTCCCTATTTTAAATATAACTAACATTGCTAGAGTGAAGAAAATCTTGTTACGAACTTCTTTTGTTTTAAAGAAGCTCACAAGGGTTTGAAACATTAGATCACCTCGTGTGCTCCACCTTTAGCATCAATAGCTTCTGCTGCTGAAGCTGAGAATTTATGAGCTTTCACTGTCAATTTTTTATCAAGTGAACCATTTCCTAGTACTTTAATACCAGATTTTTCATTCTTAACAACACCAGATTCTACTAATAAAGCTGGAGTTACTTCAGTACCATCTTCAAATTTATTAAGTTGGTCTAAGTTAACAATAGCATATTCCTTACGATTAATGTTAGTAAAACCACGTTTTGGTAAACGACGGAATAATGGTAATTGACCACCTTCGAATCCTGGTCTTACACCACCGCCTGAACGAGCTTTTTGACCTTTTTGACCGCGACCACTTGTTTTACCGTTACCAGTCGCTGCACCACGTCCTACGCGATTGCGTACTTTACGTGAACCTTCTGCCGGTTTCAACTCATGTAATTTCATATCGGCACCTCCTTAATTATTTTTCTTCTACTGTTAATAAATGTTTAACTTTGTTGATTTGCCCACGAATAGCAGGGTTATCTTCAACTACTACTGAACTATTAGTCTTTTTAAGACCTAAAGCTTCAACAGTTTTACGTTGTGTTTCCGGACGACCAATAACACTACGAGTGAGGGTAATTTGTAATTTAGCCATAACTAGTTTTCCCTCCTTAATTATATAATTCTTCTACTGTTTTGCCGCGTAATTTTGCAACATCTTCAGCATTTTTAAGGTTTTGTAAACCATTGATTGTCGCACGAACCATATTAATTGGTGTGTTAGATCCTAATGATTTACTTAAGATATCAGTGATACCTGCTAACTCAAGTACGGCACGAACTGGTCCACCAGCGATTACTCCTGTACCAGGTGCTGCTGGTTTCATAAATACGCTTCCTGAACCATAACGACCAGTGATTGTGTGTGGAGTTGTACCTTCTACACGTGGAACAACTACTAAATCTTTTTTAGCTGCTTCAACAGCTTTTTTGATTGCTTCTGGTACTTCTTGAGCTTTACCAGTACCGAAACCTACACGACCATTTTTGTCTCCAACTACAACTAATGCAGTGAAACGGAAACGACGACCACCTTTTACAACTTTTGCTACACGGTTAATGGTAACAACGCGTTCTTCAAATTCTTTCGTCTCTTCTTCTCTACGAGCCATGTATTTGTCCCTCCTTTAAATTAAAATTCTAATCCGCTTTCTCTTGCAGCTTCAGCTAATGCTTTAACACGTCCGTGATATAAATATCCTCCACGGTCAAATACAATTGCTTTAATACCTTTATCAGTAGCTTTTTTAGCGATTGCTTCGCCAACTTTAGTCGCTAATTCAACTTTAGTTGCATCAGTAGCTACATCGCTGTCTTTAGAAGAAGCTTGAGCTAATGTTACGCCTTTATTATCATCAATAAGTTGAGCGTAAATGTGCTTGTTTGAACGATATACGTTTAAACGTGGCTTTTCAGCTGTACCTGATAATTTAGTACGAACACGTGAATGTCTTTTTAAACGCACTTTATTTTTATCAATTTTACTGATCATTTCAATACTCCTTTCTGTAGAGTTTTATCTATTATTTACCAGTTTTACCTTCTTTACGGCGAACATATTCACCTTGGTAACGAATACCTTTACCTTTGTAAGGTTCTGGAGGTCTTACTGAACGAATGTTAGAAGCTAATGCTCCAACTTGTTCTTTTGAAATTCCTTCAACTTTAACGATTGTGTTTTTCTCTACTGAGAATGTAATATCATCTTCAGCTTTAATTTCAACTGGGTGAGAATAACCAACGTTAAGGATTAAGTCTTTACCTTGCATTTGAGCACGGTAACCTACACCTACAAGTTCAAGTACTTTTTCGTAACCTTTAGAAACACCTTGTACCATATTATTTAATAAAGCACGAGTTGTACCATGATTTGTTCTATCATCTTTAGAATCTGATGGTCTTACAACTTCTATAGTGTTCTCGTCTTGTTTAAAAGTCATTCTTTCATTTAAAGTTCTTGATAATTCACCTTTAGGACCTTTTACAGTTACATGATTTCCATCAAAAGTTACTGTTACGTCACTAGGGATGTCAATAATTTTCTTACCAACACGACTCATGTTATGGCACCTCCTTATATTTTATTACCAAACGTATGCGATAATTTCTCCACCGACATTACGTTTTCTAGCTTCTTTATCAGTGATAACACCTTCTGAAGTTGATACTAATGCAATACCTAAGCCATTTAATACTTTAGGCATTTCTGATGCTTTAGCATAAACACGTAAACCTGGTTTTGAAATACGTTTTAATCCTGTGATAACACGCTCATCGTTTTGACCATATTTTAAGAATAAACGAAGTACACCTTGTTTATCATCTTCTATATATTCAACGTTTTTAATGAAACCTTCACTTTTTAAGATTTCAGCAATTTCTTTTTTGATATTTGATGCAGGTAACTCTAATTTCTCGTGACGCACCATGTTAGCGTTTCTAACACGAGTAAGCATATCTGCGATTGGATCTGTCATTGTCATTGATTGTTGCCTCCTTTCATACTTTTTTATTACCAGCTAGCTTTACGAACGCCAGGGATTTGGCCTTTGTAAGCTAATTCACGGAAACAAATACGGCATAATTTAAATTTACGATATACAGAATGTGGACGGCCACAACGTTCACAACGAGTGTATTCACGTACTGCATATTTTTGTTTTTTTTGTTGCTTAGCAACCATTGAAGTTTTAGCCACTTAATTAGCCTCCTTTAAATAATTATTTACGGAATGGCATACCGAAGTTAGCTAACAATTCACGAGCTTCTTCATCAGTGTTAGCAGTCGTTACGATAACAATATCCATTCCTCTAACTTTACTTACTTTATCATAGTCGATTTCTGGGAAAATTAATTGTTCTTTAACACCTAATGTGTAGTTACCGCGTCCGTCAAATGCTTTTTTAGAAACACCTTGGAAGTCACGTACACGAGGTAGTGATACTGAAATTAATTTGTCTAAGAATTCATACATTCTTTCGCCGCGAAGTGTTACTTTGGCACCAATAGGCATACCTTCACGTAAACGGAATGTTGCTACTGATTTTTTCGCTTTTGTTACTAATGGTTTTTGACCAGTAATTAATTCTAATTCTTCAACAGCACTGTCTAGAACTTTAGAATTTTGTACAGCGTCACCTACACCCATGTTCACTACAATTTTATCTATTTTTGGTACTTCCATTACTGAAGTATAATCAAATTTTTTCATTAAGTTTTCAGTAACTTCTGAGTTAAACTTTTCTTTTAAACGGTTCAAAGTGGGATCCTCCTTTCAACTTATAATTAATTATTAGATTTAATTTCTTCGCCTGATTTTTTAGCGATACGAACTTTTTTACCATCAACAAATTTGTAACCAACACGAGTAGGTTCATTTGTTTTTGGGTCTAACAATTGTACGTTAGAAACATGGATTGCTGCCTCTGTTTCTAAGATTCCACCTTCAGGATTTAATTGAGTTGGTTTTTGGTGTTTTTTCATAATGTTAACACCTTCCACAACGACACGGTCTTTTTTAGGTAGAGTTTCTAATACTTTACCTTCTTTACCTTTGTCTTTACCTGCGATAACTTTTACGTTGTCACCTTTTTTGATATGCATGTGGGCACCTCCTTATATATATTGGTTAATGATTATTATAGTACTTCTGGTGCTAATGAAACGATTTTCATGAAGTTACCTTCACGTAATTCACGAGCAACAGGACCGAAGATACGAGTACCACGTGGGCCTTTGTCATCACGAATGATAACACATGCATTTTCATCAAATTTGATGTATGAACCGTCATTACGACGAACACCTGATTTAGTACGTACGATAACAGCTTTTACAACGTCACCTTTTTTAACAACGCCACCTGGTGTTGCATTTTTAACGGTACACACGATTACATCGCCAATGTTCGCTGTTTTACGACCAGATCCACCTAATACTTTGATTGTAAGAACTTCACGAGCACCAGAGTTATCTGCTACTTTTAAGCGTGTCTCTTGTTGGATCATTAATTAAACCTCCCTTATCTTTAAACTTGTATTAAATAATTACTGACTCTTCAACAATCTCTACTAAACGAAAACGTTTTGTTGCTGATAAAGGACGAGTTTCTTGAATTTTAACAATATCTCCTAATTTAGCTGAATTGTTTTCATCATGAGTTTTGTATTTTTTAGAGTATTTTACACGTTTGCCGTATAATTTGTGTGTTTTGTAAGTTTCAACAAGTACAGTAATAGTCTTGTCCATTTTGTCTGAAACAACTCTACCTACATAAACTTTACGATCATTTCTTTCGCTCACTTTTGTAACCTCCTCTTTCACTTAATTATTGATTAGCCTTACTTTGTTCAATTTCTCTTTCACGAGCAACAGTTTTTAGACGTGCAATCGTTTTTCTTACTGTACGAATACGTGCAGTTTCTTCTAATTGACCTGTAGCTAACTGAAAGCGTAGGTTAAAAAGCTCTTCTTTTGAAGATTTGATTTGTTCTTCGATTTCTGAAGTGGTTAAGTCTCTAATTTCCTTAGCTTTCATTTGTTTCACCACCCAATTCTTCACGTTTTACAAACTTAGTTTTTACTGGAAGTTTGTGACTTGCTAAACGTAGTGCTTCACGAGCAACTTCTTCAGATACACCAGCAACTTCGAATAAAATTCTACCAGGTTTTACAACTGCAATCCAGCCTTCAACCGCACCTTTACCAGCACCCATACGTACTTCTAAAGGTTTTTTTGTATATGGTGTATGTGGGAAGATTTTAATCCAAACTTTCCCGCCACGTTTCATGTAACGTGTCATTGCTATACGAGCAGATTCGATTTGACGAGACGTAATCCAAGACGTTGTAGTTGCTTGTAATCCGTACTCACCAAATGTTACGTAGTTACCGCCTTTTGAACGACCAGTTGTTTTAGGACGATGTTGACGACGATATTTTACACGTTTTGGTAGTAACATTATTATTTTCCTCCTTCACTAGTGTTCTTAGTAGGAAGAACTTCTCCACGATAGATCCATACTTTAACGCCTAATTTACCGTAAGTAGTATCAGCTTCTGCGTGTGCATAGTCAATGTCAGCACGTAATGTATGAAGTGGAACAGTTCCTTCTGAGTATTGTTCAGCACGAGCGATGTCAGCTCCGCCTAAACGACCTGATACTTGTGTTTTAATACCTTTAGCACCAAGTTTCATAGCTCTTGTAATTGCTTGTTTTTGTACACGACGGAATGAAGCACGATTTTCTAATTGGCGTGCAATGTTTTCTGCCACTAAACGAGCATCAAGATCAATTTTTTTGATTTCAATAACGTTGATGTGTACTTTTTTATCAGTTAACGCATTTAATTTGTTGCGTAATTTTTCGATTTCTGAACCGCCTTTACCAATTACCATACCAGGTTTACCAGTATGAATTGCAATGTTGATACGGTTTGCAGCACGTTCGATTTCTACGTGAGAAACAGACGCTTCTTTTAATTCATTATCAATAAATTTACGGATTTTTAAATCTTCGTGTAATAGTGATGCGAAGTCTTTTTCAGCATACCATTTAGCTTCCCAATCACGGATGATACCAACACGAAGTCCGATTGGATTAATTTTTTGACCCACAGTATTCCCTCCTTAAAAAGTTTATTAAGCTTCTTTAGCTTCTTCTTTACCGTCACTTACGACGATTGTAATGTGGCTTGTACGTTTGTTAATCGCACTAGCACGACCTTGTGCACGTGGACGGAAACGTTTCAATGTTGGTCCTTCGTTAGCATATGCTTCTTTGATAACTAATTCATCTGTGTTCATGTCATAGTTATGTTCAGCATTTGCTAAAGCGGACATTAATACTTTTTCGATTACTGGTGATGAAGCTTTGTTAGTTAATTTTAAAATAGCAATAGCTTCAGCAGCATTTTTACCTCTGATTAAGTCAAGAACTAATCTTACTTTACGAGGTGCGATTCTTATTGTTCTAGCAACCGCTTTTGCTTCCATTAGGATGTCCTCCTCTACTTTTAAATATTATCTTCTAGTTTTTTTGTCGTCTGCAGCATGTCCTTTAAATGTACGTGTAGGAGCAAACTCACCTAATTTATGACCTACCATATCTTCTGTTACATATACAGGTACATGTTTACGTCCGTCGTATACTGCAAAAGTATGTCCGATGAAATTAGGGAAAATTGTAGAACGACGTGACCATGTTTTGATTACTTGTTTCTTTTCGCTTCCTTCTTGAGCTTCAACTTTTTTCATTAAATGCTCATCGACGAAAGGTCCTTTTTTAATACTACGAGCCATTTGGGCGCCTCCCTTCTTATTATGTGCGTGCAGCACTAGGCCGCACACTCAAATAAGTTGATTTTATTATTTTTTCTTACGTCCACGAACGATAAGTTTGTCTGATGATTTTTTACCACGACGTGTTTTCTTACCAAGCGTAGGTTTACCCCATGGTGACATTGGAGATGGTCTACCGATAGGAGCACGACCTTCACCACCACCGTGTGGGTGATCGTTAGGGTTCATTACAGAACCACGAACAGTTGGACGAATACCTTTCCATCTTGAACGACCAGCTTTACCAACATTAACTAATTCATGTTGAATATTACCAACTTGACCAATTGTAGCACGACAAGTTGATAAAATCATACGTACTTCACCAGAACGTAGTCTGATTAATACATATTTACCTTCTTTACCTAATACTTGTGCGCTAGCACCAGCTGAACGTGCAATTTGTCCACCTTTACCAGGTTTAAGTTCGATGTTGTGTACTACAGTACCTACTGGAATGTTTTGTAGTGGTAATGCATTACCTAATTTAATATCAGCTTCTGCACCACTTTCAACGATTTGTCCAACTTGCAATCCTTTAGGAGCAATGATGTAACGTTTTTCACCATCTGCATATACTAATAATGCAATATTTGCTGAACGGTTTGGATCATATTGAATTGAATCAACTTTTGCATTGATTCCATCTTTATTTCTTTTGAAGTCGATAACACGGTATTGACGTTTGTGTCCACCACCATGGTGTCTTACAGTCAATTTACCTTGGTTGTTACGTCCCGCTCTTTTCGGTAGCGGTTGTAATAATGACTTTTCAGGTGTTGTCTTTGTGATTTCTGCGAAATCCAAAGAAGTCATATTACGACGACCATTTGTTATTGGCTTATACTTTTTAATAGCCATTGTCGCTTACCTCCTTAATGGTAAATGTATTAGTTGAATAAGTCGATTGAACCTTCTTTTAATGTAACAATCGCTTTTCTTCTTTTATTTGTGTAGCCTTGGTAACGGCCCATACGTTTTTTCTTAGGTTTGTAGTTCATGATATTAACACTAGCTACTTTCACATCGAAGATTTCTTCAACTGCGATTTTAACTTGTGTTTTGTTAACACGAGTATCTACATCAAAAGTATATTTGTCTTCTGCCATAGCTTCAGAAGATTTCTCAGTGATCACGGGGCGCTTAAGAATGTCTCTAGCTTCCATTATCCGAGCACCTCCTCAACTTTTTTAGCAGCAGCTTCTGTAATTACTAAGCTGTCAGCATTTGTAATATCTAATACGTTTAAACCTTGTGCAGTTGTTACTTGAACATTAGGAATGTTACGTGCTGATAATTCAACATTAACATCTTCGTTATCAGTAACTACTAACACTTTCTTAGGTTGTTCTAATGTAGTTAATACATTTTTAAATTCTTTTGTTTTAGGTGCATCAAAATTGAATGCATCAACAATAGTTAAGCTGTTTTCTTGTACTTTGAAAGATAACGCTGAACGTAATGCTAAACGACGCATTTTCTTAGGCATTTTGTATGCATAACTTCTTGGTGTTGGTCCGAATACAATACCACCACCACGCCATTGTGGCGCACGAATTGTACCTTGACGCGCACGTCCTGTTCCTTTTTGTCTCCATGGTTTACGTCCGCCACCACGAACTGCTGAACGATTCTTAACAGCATGTGTACCTTGACGTAATGAAGCACGTTGTAAAGTAATAGCTTCGAAAAGAACACTATTATTCGGTTCGATAGCGAATACTGAATCACTTAATTCTACTGAACCTGATTTAGTTCCGTCTAATTTTAAAACATCATAATTAGCCATTATGCATTTCCTCCTTTCACTTCTTATTATTTATTACCTTTTTTAATTGAAGTTCTGATTTCTACTAATCCTTTTTTAGGTCCAGGTACATTACCTTTAACTAAGATAACTTTGTTTTCTGTATCAACTTGAACTACTTCTAAGTTTTGTACAGTTACTGTGTTACCACCCATACGTCCAGGCATTTTTTGACCTTTAAATACTCTAGAAGCATCTGAAGCCATACCTACTGAACCTGGTGCTCTATGGAAATGAGAACCGTGAGACATTGGTCCACGAGATTGTCCGTGGCGTTTAATTGCACCTTGGAAACCTTTACCTTTTGATACGCCAGTTACATCAATCACATCTCCAGCTTCAAAAGTATCTACTGAGACTTCTTGACCTACTTCGTAACCTTCCACGTCAACATTACGGAATTCACGAATGAAGCGCTTAGGTGCTGTGTCAGCTTTTTTAGCATGACCTTCAGCTGGTTTGTTAGCATATTTATTAGATTTAGCATCTTTTTTATATGCTTTTTTGTCTTCAAATCCTATTTGGATTGCGTTGTACCCATCAACTTCTTCAGTTTTCTTTTGTAATACAACATTTTCTTTTGCTTCTACTACTGTTACAGGGATTAATTCACCGTTTTCTCCGAATACTTGTGTCATCCCAATTTTTCTTCCTAAGATTCCTTTGGTCATCGAAAGTCCACCTCCTAATTTTGTCTATTATAATTTAATTTCGATGTCTACACCAGATGGTAAGTTTAAGCCCATTAAAGCATCAACTGTTTTTGGTGTTGGGTTAACAATATCGATTAAACGTTTATGTGTACGTTGTTCGAATTGTTCACGTGAATCTTTATCCTTATGCACCGCACGGATAATTGTGTAAACTGATTTCTCAGTTGGTAACGGAATTGGTCCAGAAACATCTGCACCAGAACGTTTCGCTGTTTCTACAATTTTCTCTGCTGATTGATCAATCACACGGTGATCATAAGCTTTTAATCTGATTCTGATTTTTTGTTTTGCCATTATTTTCCCTCCTCATTCGTCTACATTTAGTGATAGACTTCTCCACGAAAACTATCTTACACATCGCCATGACAAAGTGGCCGGGTGTGTCAGTAACCTTTCGCTTCATCGCTTTTCTTAAAGTCCAACGTTAGTTATATTACATGAAAAATGTCCATAAATCAAGGCTTTTCATATAATTATTCTATCTGTCTAACACATACTTTATTATTTTACTTTATATATATTGTTAGTTCAACAGTTTTCTAAATGTTTTTCTTTGTTTTTATTACATTAACTTTTTATAAATCATTTCATTATTAACTCTGGGAATAATTTTATATACTTATCTTATGAAAGGTGTTGTAGTTTATGAAAAATGGTATTAAATTAACTTTATCAATTATAGGTGTCTTTTTAATAGTTTGTGAATTCTTTTATGGCATTCCATTTCTTGGAGGTAGTGTAATCGTATCTTTTGGTTGGCAACCATTATTGTTTAATGCGTTATTATATTTAATTTTAATCATTGTGTTATTAGTAGATAATCAAAATGCTATAAAACCTATGGCCTTTATTCCTTTAATGGGATTAGTTGGTAGTTTTATTGCCTTTATTCCTATCATTGGAATGGTAATTCACTGGATTTTATTCTTCCTTATGATATTTTTTGTTATTGTGGTGCTGTCTGCACCAACTTATATACCAAACAGAAACGCTCGCGTAATTTATACTCAATATAAAGATGATAAAAGAGAGTAAGGTTGAAATATGTATTTATAATAGAAGAAACTATTTTAAATTAGTTTAAAACAATCAAAAAAGCCGACCTCCTTAATAGGAAGTCGGCTCTTATTTTTACAATTTATCCATGTACAAAAACGAAGTAAAGTATGAATAAAACCATCAATACATACATTATCGGATGTACTTCTTTATGTTTTTTAGAAATTAGCATCGTGATTGGATAGAAGATGAAACCACATGCAATACCTGTTGCGATAGAATATGAAAGTGGCATCATAATAATTGTTATAAATGCAGGCACGGCAACTTCAAAACTCTTCCAGTTTATTTCTGCAAAGTTAGCAGCCATCAGAACACCAACAACAACTAACGCAGGTGTTGTAACTGCACTTGTAACTACAGCTATTAATGGACTAAAGAACAATGCTAAAAGGAAACAACAGCCTGTAACAATACTTGCAAAACCTGTTCTAGCTCCAACTGCTACACCAGAAGTAGATTCAATATATGATGTTGTTGTTGTAGTACCAAATATTGAACCTACTATTGTTGCTAATGAATCAGAGAATAAAGCTCTACCTGCTCTAGGTAACTTATTATCTTTCATGATACCTGCTTGTGTTGCAACTGCAACTAACGTTCCCGCTGTATCAAAGAAATCAATGAATAAAAAAGTTAATATGACAATTAAAAATTGAATTGTAAATAGTTGGCCAGGATCTTTAAATGCTTCAAATGCTGCACCAAAAGTTGGTTTAATACTTGGTATTTGTCCAACTACTCCTGTAGGTGTATGTATTAAACCAGTCAGCATACCTACAATTGCAGTGACGATCATACCTATGAATATAGATCCTGGTAATTTCTTAGCATATAAAATAACCGTAATGGCGATACCAAATATTGCCAATAAAACAGGTCCTTTTGTTAAATGTCCAAGTGTAACTAAAGTAGAATCATTCTTCACAATAATTCCTGAACTTTGTAAACCAACAAATGTAATAAACAAACCAATACCGGCAGACACTGCCATCTTCATTTGATATGGTATAGCGTTAATAATAACTTCCCTAAACCCTGTGACCGTCAATATGGCAAAAAAGATTCCCGAGAATAGTACACCAGTTAATCCAACTTTCCACGGAATTCCCATAGTTAAGACTACAGTAAACGCGAAAAATGCATTTAATCCCATACCTGGTGCTAGTGCTATAGGGTACTTAGCAATTAATCCCATAAATAATGAACCTACAAATGCTGCAAGTGCAGTAGCTACAAATATTGCACCTTGGTCCATTTTCATATCTTCAGATATGCCTTTTACACCTGCTAAACTTAATACTTGTGGGTTTACGGCTAAAATGTAAGCCATTGATAAAAACGTTGTAATACCACCCAGAATTTCTCTTTTGAAATTTGTTCCGTATTTATCGAACTGGAAATAGTTTTTCACGAATGGATGCTCCTTTATTTAAAATACTTTAATAGTTTAATATCATTCACTCTAAAAAACAATACCAAAAACGAACTTTTGCAAATATAACTATTAATTTGTTCGATTTTATCTATAATTTTAGATTCTTAAGTGCATCTTTGAACGGATTATTATCAATATCTTCTTGCTGATTCATATATTTTTTCATTTCTTTTTTCGAAACTTTACCAGATGTTTTATTTTTCATACGTTTATCCATTTGCGCTTGCGTTTCAGAATGACCACAAACACATCTATAAACAGCTTCTTTTCCTTTACCAAATAATGTCATTTTCTTTTTACAATTTGGACAACGTGCATTTGTTTTACGTTGGATATTTTTTTTGGTCTTACATGATGGATCCTGACAAACTAACATTTGTCCATTTTTAGTTTTAACTTTAATCATAAATTTGCCACATGTTGGACATTCAGTTGTGGTTAAATTATCATGTTTATATTTTTGTTCACTATTTTTTATTTCATTAACAACGGCTTCAGTAAATTTCTTCATCTCATTTATAAATGTCTTACTTGAATATTTACCACGTTCAATTAACATCAATTTTTCTTCCCATTGAGCTGTCATTAATGGCGATGTTAAATCGATTGGTGCAAGTTCTAATATCTGTTTCCCCTTTGTAGTTACTTTAATTTTGCCATCTCTTGATTCGATAGCATTCATATTAAATAACTTATCAATAATATCAGCTCGTGTTGCTACCGTTCCAATACCACCCGTTTGTTTTAATGTTTGTGCATGCTTTTTATCTTTCATCTCTATATAATTTTGAGGATTTTCCATAGCTTTTAATAAAGACCCTTCATTAAAATATTCTGGTGGTGTCGTTTGATGTGTTTTAATTTCTAAATGATTAATATTAATCGCTTCATTTTTATAAAATGGCTGTTGCTGCTCAGTTAAAGTTGACTGTTGTCTGAGTGCCTTAAATCCTAAATTTGTCGTCACATTTTCTTTAAGTACAAAAATATGTCCACCTACTTCTATATTCACTGTAATCGTATCATATTCATGAGGTGGCATTAATGATTCTAAAAAGCGTTCCACAATCATGTCATATAGTTTAACTTCTCTATTAGTTAGTTCCGCTAGCATTGGTCTAATTTCTGTTGGAATAATAGCATGGTGATCAGATACTTTTTGATTATTAAATATAGACATTTTGGGTGATATATTTTTGGACATTAGCGTTCTTGCAACTTCTTTATATTCAGTAGCCATTGTCGCTTGAACACGTTCTTTAATTGTATCCGCCATATCAGTTGTTAAATAATTAGAATCTGTACGTGGATATGTCACTAATTTATGTCTCTCATATAAGTTTTGTAATGTATTTAAAGTTTCTTTAGGACCTATTTTATAGCGTTTATACATATCCTGTTGTAAATCAGTTAAATTATATAGTTGCTGTGGAAATGTTTTCTTATGCTTCGTCGTTACATCTTTAACTAGCCCTTGCTTACCCTTAATATCTGCAACAATACCCTCTAATATCGACTTATCTTTAATACGTTGTTGTGTTGCTAATTGAAAATCAAATCCTCTGGTCGACAACATTAATGTATAGTAATTTTCAGGTTTAAAATGATTGATTGCATTTTGACGTGTTTGTACTAATTGAATCGTTGGTGTTTGAACACGACCTAGTGATAATTGTGCATCATATTTCGTTGTTAACGCACGTGTCGCGTTAATACCTACAATCCAATCCGCTTCGCTTCGTGCTAATGCTGCACGATATAAATTATCATACTCACGACCGTCTTTAAGATGCTTAAAACCTTCTTGAATCGCTTTTTTAGTTACAGAACTTATCCATAAACGTCGTAACGGTTTTTTATTTCCCACTTTATCTAAAATAAGTCTTGCTACTAATTCGCCCTCTCGTCCGGCATCAGTGGCGATAATGATATCTTTAACATTTTTATCTAATATTAAAGATTTCACTGTTTTAAATTGTTTACTTGTCTTACCTATGACAATTGTTTTCATATGTTTAGGTATAATTGGCAGGTCTTCAAGACGCCATTCTTTTAAATTTTTATCATATTGTTCTGGAGTCGCATTAGTGACTAAATGTCCAAGAGCCCATGTCACAATATATGTCGGACTTTCAAAATATCCATTTCTTTGTTGATTCACATTCAAAGCATGTGCTATATCTCTTGCTACAGAAGGTTTTTCTGCTAAAATTAATGATTTCATAAACTAAATGTCCTTTCTCTTTGCCAAAATATCTTGTTATGCGATGTCGTTTCATAATAAATGTTAAGAGTATTGTAACATGTTCATGCACCTCTAAACTTTCATTTCCATATAAATACTATATAATTAAGATATTAAATCGTACGGAGGTCATTGTATGAACATTGTTCAGTTATATGATAAAAAACAAATCAAATCGTTCATTGAACATTCCAATTACGAATCAACATCCTATTTATATAAACTCCCTCAACAATATAAAGATATTGATAGTATGATTGATTGTTCCATCCAATCTCCAGGTGTTTTTGCTTATCAATTAGCTAATGACATCAAAGTATTAATTCTAAGTTTTGCTTATGCTGAAGATAAATATAAAGTCATTGGTCCTTTTGTCTCTAAAGATTTCAAATTAACTGCAGATATTTTCAAAGATTTATTTACTACTATGACTCAAAGTCAACCTGATGATGCTGTATTTAACTTTTCATTCGAACAAGGCATTCAACAATATAAACATTTCATGAAAGCAATACAATCAAGTTATAATTTTACAGACTACTACCTAGAAACACATTCGCCGCTTGAACAACAGACGCATCAGCCAAATATCATTCCATATCACAAAGGATTCTATCGTGCCTTTAATAAATTACACCATTCAACTTTTAAATATAATGCATTATCCGCACGAGAAATCGTTGATAATTTAGATGACCATCATCGTTTATTTTTATTTGTTAGCGAAGGCTTACTTAAAGGCTATTTATATTTAGAAGTAAATGCACAACAATCACTCGCTGAGATTAAATATTTTAGTTCGCATAGTGACTACCGCTTAAAAGGTATCGCTTTTGATTTACTTTCCTTTGCTTTAAGTTTTGCTTTTGATCACTTCACGATTAGAAAGGTATATTTTAAAATTCGAAATAAAAACAACAAATTAATAGAACGATTTAACCAATTAGGCTTTCAAATTAATTATGAATACGTAAAATTTAAATTCGAATCCCGTAACGTTAAAGAAGAACATCACTTATTATCATAAATAAATATGCTGTGATAATCTTCCAACAGACATCTTGACATAAATATTCCTTTGATCTATTCATCATAAATTGCACCTTATAAGAATTATAAATAATCAAAAATATAACAATAAACATTTAGACTGAACTCATATTGATACATTTTCCCAATAAATTATTTTTAAAAATATATTAATGGGGTATATAAAATCAATAGTGTTTCAGTCTAATTTTTTTACATTTTTTATCATTTATGAGCAATTGATTTTTACTATTAACACAGTTTGCTTTAAAATAGCTCTCAAGTGTAAAAAAGGGGAGCACTTTTAACAAATAGAATTGGAGAGTGAGTTTAACGTGCAATTTCTTGATTTCTTAATCGCACTATTACCTGCATTATTTTGGGGTAGTGTTGTTTTAATTAATGTGTTCGTCGGCGGCGGACCTTACAACCAAATTAGAGGTACAACTTTAGGTGCTCTGATTGTAGGTATTGGATTGTTATTAACTGGTTATGCTAAATTTGATGATCCAGTCGTCATTTTCGTCGGCTTATTCTCAGGTGCTTTCTGGGCATTTGGACAAGGTAATCAGTTGAAATCTGTTAATTTAATAGGTGTATCTAAAACGATGCCTATTTCAACTGGTATGCAACTCGTAGGTACGACATTATTTAGTGTCATTTTCTTGGGTGAATGGAGTACTATGACACAAATTATCTTTGGCTTAATTGCTATGATTTTACTTGTAACTGGTGTTGCATTAACATCTTTAAAAGCCAAAAATGAACAAAAATCGAATGACCCAGAATTTAAAAAAGCAATGGGTATTTTAATTCTTTCAACTATCGGCTATGTCGGTTATGTTGTTTTAGGAGATATCTTTGGTGTTGGTGGCACAGACGCACTGTTCTTCCAATCTGTAGGTATGGCTATTGGTGGTTTCCTACTATCAATGAACCATAAAACATCACTTAAATCGACTGCACTTAACTTACTACCTGGTGTTATTTGGGGTATTGGTAACCTATTTATGTTCTACTCTCAACCAAAAGTTGGCGTAGCAACAAGCTTTTCATTAACACAATTATTAGTTATCGTTTCTACTTTAGGTGGTATTTTCATCTTAGGCGAGAAAAAAGACCGTCGTCAGATGATTGGTATTTGGAGTGGTATTATTGTTATCGTTATCGCTGCTATCATTCTAGGTAACTTAAAATAGATTCAATATAGGAGGAGTCATTATGTTTGCTGATTTAAAAAATAAAGTTGTCATTATCACAGGTGCCGGAAGTGGTATTGGTAAATCAATAGCTGAAAACTTTGGCAAAGCTCAAGCTAAAGTGGTATTAAATTACCGTTCTGATAAACACCAAGATGAATTAAATGAAGCTAAAGAATTGATTACTAATGCTGGTGGTGAAGCCATCACTGTTCAAGGTGATGTAGCTGTGGAAGAAGACGTCAAAAATCTTGTACAAACAACAATTGACCATTTTGGTACATTAGATATTATGATCAACAACGCTGGATTTGAAAAAGCAATCCCTTCACACGAGATGTCTTTACAAGAATGGCAAAAAGTCATAGATATTAATTTAACAGGTGCATTTATTGGCTCAAGAGAAGCTATTAATCACTTTTTAAAAGAAGATAAACCAGGCGTTATTATTAATACAGCAAGTGTACACGATAGAATTCCTTGGCCTAACTACGTAAACTACGCCGCTAGTAAAGGCGGTTTGAAATTGATGATGGAAACGATGTCAATGGAATATGCACAATATGGTATTCGTATAAACAATGTCTCACCTGGAGCAATCGTTACTGAACATACTAAAGAGAAGTTTTCAGATCCAGAAACACGAGATGAAACTTTAGATATGATTCCAGCTCGCAAAATTGGTGAACCTCAAGATGTAGCCAATGTTGTTCTATTCCTAGCTTCAGACTTTTCAAGTTATGTCCACGGTACAACAATTTATGTTGATGGTGGTATGACAAATTACCCTGCATTTATGGGTGGCAAAGGATAATCACATAAGCTAAATCACTATAGTTGCTACAACAATAAATATGCCATGTATCTCTCATATACGTTAGATACATGGCATATTTTGGTTCTCTATTTTTTAGCACTGATAAATAAAAAAAGAATAATTTAAAAGACAAATTATTTTGAAGCCGAGACTCCTGAGGTAGGGACCCAACATAGAGAAACTGTGAAACAGTTTCTACAAGCAATGCAAGTTGGGCAACAGTGCTAGTCGAAGACCGGGGCCCCAACAAAAAGAAACTAATCATTTAGTTTCAACGGACAATGCAAGTTGGGGAGGCTGAGACAGCACCCTAGGAAGGGACCCAACACAGAAAAACTGGTTATCCAGTTTTTTCATGCAATGCAGGTTGGGCATAGCGAGGCCTTAAAATTTAATTATGTGTCAGTCCGACTTGTTAGAGAACCCATATTTTAAAATTTAGGACATTAATAAGTGAATCAGTAGTCAATAACATAATAGTTAGTGTTACACAAAAATTGCTTGATAAATATATAAAATAATGATACTTATAATAATAGTTAAGTTAGTTACCATTCCTATAAAGGGTAGCGTTTTATATTTAAATTGAATACCGTAAGAAATAATAGCAACACCTACTGGTAACATCCAAGTAATGAGTAGTGTTGTTTTAATCATGTCATCAGACACTGGTAATAAAAAGTGAATCAACAAACCGGCTACTAAAGCCAATCCATAATGTAAACCCAGATATTTAAACGTTGCTGGTAAATATTTGCGTTCTATTGTGAAATTCAACATCACTCCCAGTAATATCATAGATAAAGGCATATTAGCTTTTGAGATAATGCTGAAAAAGTCAATCGCTATATGTGGTAAATGAATTTGACTGATATTTAGTATAAACATCACAATATATGTCACTAGTGGCACAGATTGTATCAGCTTTTTACCTAAGAACTTAAAATTAAATTGATCACTACCCTCACTATAATAACTACCTACAAAATAAGTCACACCAAACATAATAAAGGCACCGCCTATATCGGCCATACCGAAATAAACAAGACCCATTTTAGGCCATATTGCTTCGACTAAAGGATATGCAAACAAACCGATGTTCATTGCCCCGGTCATCATCCCTACTGAACCTCTCATTTGATTATCATATTTTCTAAAAAACCAAATAACAATTATTTTAGCGATAATACCATATGCAATCATTAATAACGGTAAAATTGAAAATGACAGCTTTAAATCTGCACTATTTAAATTTACTATTACTAAAGAAGGCAATGTAACATTTAACACTAATGTGGCTAAAACTTGACTATCTGTAGCTTTCACAAAATTAATACGTTTTAAAAAATAGCCAAGTGCTATTAATAAAATAATCATCGTAAATTGCTCTGTCACTTTTATACCTTCTTTCTGATGGCTCATTACAATTGATAACTTTAACATATTTCCTAGTTATTTTAGAAGTCACTCGTTTCGTGATATAATCAATTAGACATGTACATAACTATACTTTAAAGGAGTTTATTTCAATGACATTAGAAGATAAATTGACTGAACTAAAATATGATTATGTTCGCTTGCAAGGTGACTTAGAAAAGAAAGAATCACTCAATTTAGATACATCCACACTCGTTAATCAATTGAAAAATATTGAAAATGAGATACGTGAGATTCGTACACAAATGGGAGTGGAACAGAAATAAATTTTATATAAAATTTATTTCGTATATGCCCGTCTTGCACATTTAGAACTAGTTAGATTTACAATCTTTACTAGTTCTTATGCAATTGTTGCGCTAGCAACCAATTGTAATCCTTTACTTAGATTTTAATCTTTAGTAGCTCTTGCCCAACCTGCATTGTTTGTAGAAACTGTAAGTACAGTTTCTCTGTGTTGGGTCCCTATACAATTGTAAGAGTTTCTGCTATCTTGATAGCTAGAAAATCTTATGCAGTTTATTATGAATTAATAAACTGTAAACCTTTTTCATAGCAACCAATTGTAATCCCTATATTTTTCTATGACGGGTCCCTCCCACCCCGGCAAGACTGACTAGGTTTGTAAAACGTTGATACATCAGCATTTTACAAACCAGATAGTTACTGCCAAATGCTTGAATTTAACTGTGACATGTTTTTGCCCCAGGCTCTTTTAAGTCATAATTATGTTCACCATCAACTAACTTATATGATCATCATATGATGAATTTTCAGATGAGAGAGGACGTTTCAACATGCAATTTTATCTCATATTACTAGCAATTCTTTATCTAGTTGTTAGTTATATCAGTATCTTTAAAATGGACAATATCTTTACACGTATCTTAAGAATAATAATGGGCGTATTGTTATTGTTTGTTTTAGCATTAACAACGATGCATTTCCCTAAAGAAAATTGGTGGGTGTTCATTGTCCTACTGTTACTAG
This sequence comes from Staphylococcus simiae, assembly GCF_017357005.1. Lineage (NCBI taxonomy): Bacteria > Bacillati > Bacillota > Bacilli > Caryophanales > Staphylococcaceae > Staphylococcus > Staphylococcus simiae. The sequence continues at coordinate 2,149,829 of NZ_CP071589.1, forward strand.
TAGGTAATGTAGAAATTACATCCTTCAAAATGATTAAAAAAGATCTTAAGGGTGTTAATATTCTTAATTTAATGTCTCTATTTATCTTTATTATTTATTGTATTTTAACACTGATATTATTCTAATATCTTCCTAAATATTCATTTGAAAAAGGCTAACTGAGTCTCCCTCAGTTAGCCTTTTTCTTTGAATTTTTACACTTATCAAATACTATACTGTCTTATTTTATTTTCCAACTTTTATTTTGTGTGTCGGTGTGTTATTCGATTTTTTAAAGTGAATAAAATTTCATAAATAACTGGAACTACAACTAAAGTTAGAATGGTTGAAGATATTAATCCACCAATAACGGTAGCTGCCATGCCTTTAGAGATTAAGATTGAACTATCTTGTCCAAATAATAATGGTATTAATGCACCAATTGTTGCCACTGCTGTCATCAAGATCGGTCTAATTCTAGTACCACCTGCTTCTATTAATGCGTCTTTCATCTCCATACCATATCGTTCATTATTTATCACTCTATCTATTAATACAATCGCATTCGTTACAACAATACCGATCAACATGAGCATACCAATTAAACTTGGTACAGAAATCGTTTCTCCTGTAATTAATAATGCAATAATCACACCGATAATTGTATACGGTAATGAGAATAATATTGTAAATGGTGCTAAGCCACCTTTAAATGTAATTACTAAGATAAGGTAAACGATAATAATTGCAGCGATCATAGCAAATACTAATTGAGTAATTGCATTGTTAATATCATCATTCGCACCACCAACATTTACTTTGACATTATTAGGCTTATCTAGATGATTGACTTGTGACATCACATCTCTAGTTGTACCACCAACGTCTTTATTAATTACTTTACCTGTTATGGTAGTTGCATAATCACCTTGTTCTTGTGTTAACTTACTTGGCGTTGTTGTCTTTTCAAGTGATGCAATATCACTTAACTTAATTGTTCCACCTGTTGGTTTCTTCAATTCAATATTGTTAAGTTTCTTTGCAGACCAATCTGTAGCCTTATTTTGTTTCACTTTAACATCAATTGTCTTACCTTGTTCTTTAACAGTAGTAATTGTTTTTTCAGGCAAGTTTTCATTTAAATTCATTGCTAATTGTGCAGCTGAAATACCATTTTGAGCTGCTTTATTTTGATTTACTTTCACTTCATATTGATCATATGTTTGTGATAAATCAGATTTTACATTTGCTAATCCTTTGATGTCTTTCATTTTTTCTTCAATTTTATTAACTGTACCTTTGATATCATCAGTCGAAGGGCCTTTGACAGTTACTTCTACAGAGCTATTACCAGCACCTGTACCTAGATCTTGATTTTTCCATTCTCCTGGATGTTTAAAACTATCTACATGTTTCAATACTTTATCAGGTTCTTCATCAAAGTTCGGTGTATCATTATCATACTCAACCATAATAGCCATGCTGTTAGTACTACCAGTTGGATCTACTGGACTTGGTCCACCAACAGAGTATTGTACTATTTTCACTTTATCTTTATGTTGTAAATATTTTTCAACATCCTTGGCATGATTTAATACAGCTTGTTGTGTCTCACCAGGTTTAGGGGTATAGGTAATTGCTAAAAATTTATCATCACCAGAAGAGATAAAGCTTGTTCCTAATCTAGGTCCTCCAATCACTATCGTTAGTACTAAAATAATCGTGCTAATAATAATAACTAACCATTTATGATTCAACGACCATGCTAGGACTTTTTTATAACTTTTACTAACAATACCTAATTTTTCTTGTTGACCATTTTGACGATGTTTCACACCTTTTTTGAATAAAGTAGCAGCTAATGCTGGAACTAAAGTGATAGAAACTAATAATGAAGCTAATAAACTAAAGGCGATGGCTAAAGCAAATGGTCTAAACATCTCACCAACAGAGCCTGAAACAAATACAAGTGGTAAAAAGACAATAATTGTCACTAATGTCGATGACATGATTGGCTTAAATACTTCTGTAGTTGCACTAATAATTAAATTCTGTCCTTTCATCGATTCGTTAGGATCAGATAATCGTCTATAGATATTCTCTACTACTACAATAGAGTCATCTATCACACGTCCTATCGCTACAGTTAATGCCCCTAAAGTTAAAATATTTAACGATACATCACTCAATTTTAAAGCAATTAAGGCCATTAATAATGACAGTGGTATAGAAACAACAGATATTGCTGTAGTACGAATATTTCTTAAGAAAAGTAGTATAACTATGATAGCTACAATTGTACCAAGAATTGCTTTTTCAACCATTGTATAAAGCGAATCTTCAACAGGTTTGGCAGTATCCATTGTTTTTGTAGCCTTCAAATTATTGTTATCTTTGACAAATTCATTAACTTTTTTCTGAACATCTTTCGCTACTTGAACGGTATTAGCGTCTTGTGATTTCAAAACTTGTAAATTCACTGCATCTTTTCCATTTGTTTTCGAAATCGAAGTTCTAACGTCCCCAACTGATACATCTGCAATATCTTTCAACTTAATTGTTGGCATACTACTTGAATTTGAGCTAGGCATAGCCGCTTGAGATGATTTCGAACCTGAGGATTGATTAACTTCTGACATTGCAGAGTTATCTTCTTTACTATCATCACTACTTTGTGACTGACTTCCTGCAATATTCAGTGGTATATCAATATTTTTCAGTGCATTGACTGATGTAAATTGACCATCTACAACAATAGATTTATCTGTTTTCCCAAATTGGAATAAACCTAATGGTGTTTGCCTTGTAGCTGTCTTTAAATAATTTTCTACATCTTCCGCAGTCAAACCATTTTTTTCTAATTGGGATTGTTTAAATTTAAGTGTCACTTCACGATTTGTCTGACCATTTAATTGAGCGTTTTGTACACCATCTATAGTTTGTAGCTTAGGAATTAACGTATCATTTAGCTCTTTAGTTACTGTTTTTAAATCTGCATCTTTATTTGAAAATGAATACGCTAAAATTGGAAAAGCATCCATAGAGTTTCGTGTTAATTCTGGGTCTCCAACTTCATCTTTAAATTTAATCTTATCGATTTCTTTTTTGAGTTGTTCCTCTGCTTTATCCATGTCCGTGTTATTTTCATACTCAACAGTTACAATTGAAGCATTTTGAATCGATTGTGTTTTAACATTTTTAACGTAAGCTAATGACCTAACTTGATCATCTATTTTAGTACTGATTTCATCTTGCGTACTTTGTGGTGTAGCACCTGGCATTGTCGTTTGTACAGAAATGACTGGATTTTGTACATCTGGAAGCAATTCCAATTTTAACTTCGTACTAGCATAAACACCGCCCAAAATAACCAATACGACCATTAAAAATATGGCGAATTTATTCCCTAGTGAAAACTGCAATAATTTTTTTATCATTGCTAACAAGTACCTCTTTTCAATTTATAATTTTCTTTCTTATCTCCCATATTTTAAGCATTATTAAAAAATCTGAACGCTTGCAATCATTTGTATAGCGCTCAGATGTATTGTTCATTTATTATTTACGTTTTAATTTACGAGAAATTTTAATCTTAGCTTTTGTTAAACGTGGTTTAACTTGTTCAATTAATTGATATAATGGTTGATTTAACACATAGTCAAATTCACCAATTTTCTCACTTAAATAGGTGCCCCAAACTTTTTTAAATGCCCATAAACCATAATGGTCAGAATCTTTATCAGGATCATTATCTGTACCGCCAAAGTCATAAGTTGTTGCACCATGTTCACGTGCATACTTCATCATTGTATATTGCATATGATGGTTAGGTAAGAAATCTCTATATTCATTAGAAGACGCACCATATAAGTAATACGATTTAGCACCTGCAAACATTAATAGTGCACCCGATAAATAAATGCCGTCTGGGTGTTGACGTTCAAGTTCTTCTAAATCACGTTTTAAATCTTCATTTTTAGCAATTTTATTTTGCGCATCTTTAATCATATTTTGTGCTTTTTTAGCTTGCTTTTCTGATGTTTCTTTTTTCTTTTCCCATTTTTTTATTTCGTCATTTAAATCAGCAATATCTTGGTTTACTTTTTGTAAATTTGAAGTTGGGTCGAGCTTAACTAAGAATAGCTCTGCGTCGCCATCTTCATGTAATGCGTCATAGATATTTTCAAAATAGCTAATATCACGAGTTAAGAAACCGTCACGTTCACCAGTTATCTTCATTAATTCAGCAAATGTTTTCAAACCTTCTCTGTCTGAACGCTCTACAGTTGTGCCTCGTTTTAATGCTAATCTTACTTTAGAACGATTACGACGTTCGAAACTTTCTAATAATTCATCATCAGATTTATCTATAGGAGTAATCATTGTCATACGTGGCTGAATATAATCTTTTGATAAACCTTCTTTAAATCCTTTATGTTTAAAGCCTAACGCTTTTAAATTCTGCAATGCTGCTGTTCCATGTTCTACTTCTACGTCAGGGTCTATTTTAATGGCATATGCTTTTTCAGCTTTCGCTACTTCTTTCGCACTATCTAATAATGCTTGTAATGCTTCTTTGTCATTATAATCAACAACAAACCCTCGTGAAATATAGCATAATGTGTATGGTAATTTAGGTACTTTTTTAAATAGTAATTGCCCTACACCTTTAACTTCACCATTTTCTCCAACAGCAATACGTTTAGAATACCATCCTGTTAATTGTTTTGTTTCAGCCCATTTGCTCAATTGTAGTAAATCACCATTGGGATGAGATTTTACAAATGCGTCATGTTCTTGATTAGTGATATGCATCTTTTCCATGATTTATGATATCTCCTTCTATGTTTAACAATAATGTATATTATACCTTGTCTAAGCTACAGTGTCGATAAAGACTCTTCTTCATTAATAGAAACTCATTACTGTTATTTATTATCAAATCTTTGTCACCATTTCTGCCAACTTCATTCGTCCTTTGATACAAATCATGCTAAAAATTTGCTCAAATACACTACATTAGTAACAAGTGACATTTGTTTCCTGAAATACATTAACTTGTTATAATTGTGTCATTCTTTTAATGAGGTGTTATCAATGAGACGTATATTACTAAGTTTATTTATTTTAATAAATATCATTGCTATTTTTGTTTCCATGACAGAGACTTTATCTATTAACTATTTTAGTATTAGATTAATTATCGCGTTTTTCACATTAGTTATTTCAATATTCTTCATCTTAATAAAATCAAATCGTTTTAATCATGTTTTAGCGATTATGTCTGTTATTTTGGCTACTAGCCATTTAATAGTAATTGCACATAGTGCATATACCTATTTATACTAATGGTTCAAATTTATAAACAGCACCTCTGATAAAAATCGAAAACGGCATATTAGCTTGATTATCTTTAATGAGTAATGCATGGTATTTTGATTGTTTGCCATCTTCAATTCTAATGTAAATATCATCTGTTTTTAAAATTAAATCCGTATAGGTATCTGTGCTTTCAACAATGTCTAAATCAAACCATTGTTGAAAGTTTGTTACGGTCTGTTGTCTTTGACAACTTTTTATAGTAATCATTTCAATTGAAAAGTTAGTTTGAAATTTATCTTTTAATTTGTCATGTCTTACAGCATCCGTATCATCCCACTGAATGAAAAATGGCGGTTTGACACCTTCCTCATCATTATTAACAATATAAAGTAATTGCCATTTAACTTTGTTACCCTTTTTCCCTTCTCTTTCCATAGAAATCGGACCTACACTTTCAACACCACTATCATCTAATCTTTGTTTTACATTAGCAATATCATCTGTTCTAAAACATATATTTTTAAACCCTTGTTCATATTGCTCTTGCACAATTTGTGTAGCAAATGCGACATCACCTTCAGATGTTTTAGCCATTTTTTTTAATTTTTCATTATCTTCGACATCTAATAGTTCTATATAGTTGTCATTAATATATGCTATTTTATTATATGTACCGTATTTATGATGATTGCCACCAGATTTCAATTTTAAAATATCTCCTGGAAAGTTAAAGTGCTCTAATTGCTCAATATAATGAATAATATGATCGAATTTCAACGTCATAATATAATCCCCCAATATTTATCCTTACGCTTAGTCTAACAAAATAACAAATATTTTTCTCATTATACATTTTTAAAGTATGCAACTATTGAAATAAATGATTTCAAGTCTTATAATTATTTTTGTCGCTAAAAAGGTTAGCCTAGCTAACTATTTAACTAAAAGGAGTTTCACTATGCTAGAACATGATTTTTTCAATAGTTTCGTTACTGTTTATCGACCTTATTTAAAATTAGCTGAACCTATTTTAGAAAAGCATCAAATTTACTATGGTCAATGGCTTATATTACGAGATATCGCCAAACATCAACCTACGACACTCGTTGAAATTTCACATAGACGTGCCATTGAGAAACCAACTGCTAGAAAAACCATCAAAGCATTAATCGATTATGGTTATTTGAATGTCGATTCTAGTAAAGCAGATAAACGTCAAAAATTATTAAGTTTATCTATCTCTGGTCAAGATTTATATACAGCTGTGCATCAAGATATAACATTGTTACAACATTCAATTACCCAACAAACTGATATTACACATGAAGAAATGGCACAAACCATTACCATTATGAATAAAATTCATTCAACATTATTAGGAGGAGAACAAAGTGACTGAACATTCATCAATTAAAGATCCAATATTTACCAAAAGTTTTAATACTAACTTTTTAATTAATTTTGTTGTTTATTTATGCATGTATCTATTACTCGTAGTTATTGCTGGATATAGCATAAGTGAATATCACGCTTCTGATTCTTTAGCTGGATTAGTTGTCGGATTGTTTATTGTCGGATCGCTAATAGGACGTTTTGCATCTGGTAAGTTTGTTAACCAAGTAGGTCCAAAACGATTACTATTAATAGGACTTATTTGTTTAATTATTACGCAACTATTATATTTTATACCTGGATCATTAAGCTTTCTCATTTTCGTTAGATTAATTAATGGTATCGCTACGGCTATGGTAACTACTGCAACAGGTACAATCGCTGCATACGTTACTCCAGCTACAAGAAAAAGTGAAGGTATTAGTTTATTTTCATTAAGCTTAGTTCTCGGTACAGCAATAGGTCCATTCTTTGGTATGTTATTAATTACACATTATCCAATTACTTTATTATTCATTATTTGTGTCATATTAGGCTGCTTAGGTCTCGTGATGTCATTCTTTATCAAAGTTGACTTTGATACAACATCTGAGCCAACTGCCACAACACAACAAACAAGTAAATCTAAATGGAGTATACACAATTTTATTGCTAGTGAAGCAATACCTGTTGCCATCGTCATGTTATTAGTCGGTATTACTTATTCATCCGTACTAACGTATTTACAAGCGTTTGCCGTTGAACGTCAGTTGGTGACGGCCGCAAGCTATTTCTTTATATTCTTTGCCATCACATCATTAATTACACGTCCCCTTGCTGGTAGATTAATGGATGCTAAAAATGAAAATATCGTTGTTTATCCTGCATTTATTGCATTAATTATATCGTTCATATGTTTAATGTTCAGTTTCCAAGGTTGGATGATATTTATAGCTGGCGCTGCCTTAGGAATTGGCTATGGTAATTTATCTTCTTCTATGCAAGCGATAGCTATTAAAGTGTCTCCACCAGTTAAATACGGTTTAGCTACTTCAACCTTTTTCGTTGGGTTAGATGCTGGTGTTGGTTTTGGTCCATCATTACTTGGATTAATTACTCATATATTTAGTTATAGCCAAATTTATGGGTTAATGGCCTTACTTGGCTTAATTACATTGATCGTCTACTTCCTCATTCATGGTCGTAAAGTTAAAGCATCAACTTATTAACCATTGACCATGAAAAATACTAAAAAATAAGGATGTTTACAATGACCTTTAGACACATTGTCCCCGTACTTGAGTCTAAATCATGTAAACATCCTTTTTATATTAATTAGTGACGCTTAAAGCTTCAATTTCTTTCGTGATTTTATCTAATAATTTCTTTTGAGTTGCATTGTAGAAGTAAAATACTTGTCTTTCATCAGTTTCAGAACGTAATTTTGAAATAAGATCTTTTTTATAAATCTTACGGATAATGACATCTATCTTACTTGTATCCCATAACATTTCAAAATGAAGTGTATCTCTCAATTCTTTACCACTAATTTTTTGTCCTTCATATACTTTAAATAATACTACAAATTCCTCGATAGAAATTTTATAAGTACTTTTAAGCCAGTGCTTTAATTGACTTAATTCTCTTTCAGCTGATATGAAACGTTGAACTTTATTACTCATAATATGATGCCTCCTATGTCAATTCTTAGATGTGTGTAATTCATATTATAATAAAATTTCTTATTTTTATTATATAACATTTTATGCATCTTATCTATTTTAAATATTAAATTGTCGACTATATCTTGTTGATATTTATATCTTTTGAACAACTAGTTATTTATTTATCGGTATATCATCTTAAATTGTATATGTATTTCGTCCATAAATTCATAACTTTATAGTTCTAAAAAATAGATAACTTTATTAACATATATTTTTTTAGCAAGTTCTCTATTTTCTTAAACTCTATTAATAATTCCCAACCATATAAAGTGATTCTCTAACCAATGGGACTGAAATTTTTAATAATTTAAATTTACATTTAATTAAAGTTCTCTATTTTTCAAGATTGATAAATAAAAAATGAATAACTATGTATCAGTCCAATTTGGAAGAGAACCTTAATTAATCAGTCAAAAAAACGAATTACACAGTCCACACAAACAAAAAACTCAACAGTCATTGCGACTACTGAGTTTTAACAACATATTAGCTTTATTTATTAAAAACATAATTCAAGTATCAATACTTAACCACCAATATAGTTCATATTGATTTTTTTACGTCGACGATTAGCTACTGTTTGTTCTGTACGTTCGTCGGAATATCTATCATCTCTAACTTGCCATAAAGCTTTGAATTGTTCTAATAATTCTTCATCTGTCACACCAGAACGCATAAATTCTTTAACATTAAATCCATCAACCGTTGCAAATAAACAACCATAGAATTTACCATCTGATGATAAACGTGCACGTGTACATGTTGAACAAAATGATTGAGAGACACTTGTAATCAAGCCGAATTTAACACCATTATCTTGATGTCGATAATATTTTGCCACTTCACCAAAGTATTTAGGCTCTACTGGTGCCACTTCAAAATGTTGTTCAATCATAGATAGCATGTCGTCTTTTGATACGACCTTACTAAAATCCCATCCATTATCATTACCAACATCCATAAATTCAATAAAACGAATTTCAATATCTTTATGTTTAAAATATTCTAACATAGGAATAATTTGATCATCATTCACACCTTTTTGAACAACAACGTTAACTTTAACGTCAAAGCCAATTGATACTGCATAATCAATTTGTTCCAAAATGGTTGTTGCTTTAATATTTCTATTATTAAGTGCTTTAAATACTTCATTATCAATAGCATCTAAACTAACATTAATTCGTCTTAAGCCAGCATTATATAATTTTTGGCCATGTTTTTTAAGTAATAAACCATTGGTTGTTAAACCAATATCTTCAATACCTTCAATTTGAACTAATTGTGCAATCAGTTGATCTAAATTACGTCTTAACAACGGTTCTCCACCTGTGATACGTATCTTTTTAACGCCTAATCGGGCATATACTTTAGAAATTCTGACCATTTCATCAAATGTTAGCAATTCATCTTTAGGTAAGAAGACATAATCATCTCCAAAAATTTCTTTTGGCATACAATAATCGCATCTAAAATTACATCGATCCGTTACAGATAATCTTAAATCACGTATGGGACGCCCTAATTTATCTTTAATTTGTTCTACCATTTATGGACCTCCTTATTACTTATATTATTCTATTCAAAGAGTCCAAATCTTGTTGATAGTTAATATTTTTATACCAATAATCTGGTGAATTAACTGCTTTAACATCCAAACTATCCGTTGATAGCTGTTTATAGACATTTTTAAAGCTGTAATCATTTGAATGCAGTGCCTCACTTATTGCTGACATAGCATTCGGACTGTAAAATGCAATCGTTGGTATATAGCGACCATCTTCTTTAAATGCTGCAATATCTAGATGATCATCAATAAGATGTGACACTAAAAACTGATACAATTCACTAATTGCTTTACCAGTAATCATTGGCGTGTCAACTGACACAACAAAGAATAACTCTGCATCTTGATATTGTGTCATCACTGTATAAATTCCTGCTAATGGGCCCTTATCTTTATGCTCTTCATCATCTACAACAATCTGATCATAGTTAAATAATGATTTGATTTGATCATTGGTACTAATGACAATGTCATTAAACATGTTGGTCGCTTCTAATTCTCTAATGATACGTTGATAAAACATTTCACCTTGTATCGTCGCAAATGCTTTATGCTGACCAAATCTTGTCGAATGACCTCCTGCTAATATAATAGCTATCATATATGGTTTAACCTCCACTAACCGGTGGAATTAAAGCCACAACATCATTAGGTTGAATCACATCTGTTTTTTGAACAAATTCTTCATTAACTGCTACTTGAAATTTTTTATTATCTATTTGTGGATAACGTCCAAATAAGTAATTTTCAAATTGTTGTACACTTACTGCTTGCTCAAATGTAATATTTTCTTCTGCTTTTTGTATCAACTCTTTAATTTCGGCGAAGTAAAGTATCTTCATATTTATTCCCCCCTCTTCGCTTCTTCATAACTTCCTTTTTGATGCCCTTGCCATTCTGAACCGTCTTCCCATATTTCTTTTTTCCAAATAGGAACGATTTCTTTAATACGTTCAATAGCGTATTCGTTCGCACGATAGGCATCTTTACGGTGTGGCGATGATACCGCAATTAACACTGCTATATCAGAAATTTGCAATGGTCCGATTCTATGGACAATTGTTGTAATCGTCCCAGGCCATTGTCTAGATATTTCATCACCAATTTGAGCTAATTTCTTTTCAGCCATTGGAATATAAGCTTCATATTCTAAATATTCCGTTTTAACACCTTTAGTCCATTCTCGAACATGCCCGGTAAACACGACAACAGCACCCTGACATTCATTCAGCGTGAAGTCACGATACTGTTCTGTTTGAATAGGCTCTGTTACAATTTCAAATTGTTTCATTCATTTCAACCCTCTATTTTGATTCTATTTAAAAGCCACTCATCAAATGTTGTAAAATCTTTCGTCTCCCAAATATTGATGCTATAACAAATATGAGATAATTGCTCTAATTCTCTAAGTTGTTGCTCATCTTTATAAACTATCACTTTGTTGTAATCAGCTTGCTTAAAACCTTCAACTAAAATGATATTGGTATCAATTGTAACAGATTTCTCAATAATTTGAGTAAGATTTTGTTTATTATGACGTGTCACAGTTTGTTGAAAATTGGTACCTTGAACAATACTTTGATCTGCACCTGCTTCAAAATGTTTCATATGGTCAACATCATCACTTTGTAAAGCAATATCTTCTTGACTATGACCATGATGTTTAATCGTTGCTACTGTGTAGCCTTGAGATTTTAAAAATGACACCATATGTTCCATCAACGTTGTCTTTCCAGAATTTTTAAAACCTACAATTTGCAAAATCATAGCATTAATTCCTCTTCATAAGCGTTAGATTCCGTTAAAATGACATCAACAGTATGACCTGCTTTAAAACCACGTGAACCTCCAGGCAACATAATCATAGCATTAGCATGTGCTATAGCCACTACTGCACCAGATTTATTAAAACCAGAAGGTACTACTGTCGCACCAGCAGTTGTTAACGTTGCTTTAGCTCTAATAAAACGACTAAATGGATTAGCTTTAGTAAAATCCTCCATTAATGTTGCTTTAATAATTTGTGGATACATTTCTAGCGCACCACACATGTGTCTGACAGCTGTTTTAACAAATAGTTCAAAGCCTGTGAAACACGCTGATGGATTACCAGATAAACCAAATAAATATTTACCTTGTGCAAAAGCCACAGTTGTTACACTACCCGGACGCATAGCAACTTTATTAAATAGTACTTCAGCTCCGATGGCTTTATAAATTTCTGGTAAATAATCAAAGTCTCCTACTGAAACACCACCTGTCGTTATGACAATATCATGTTCAGACATGGCCTCTTTAACGATTTGAATACCACTAGCTAAGTCATCTTTTTGTGTACGATAAACACCAACTTCAAGTCCAATTTTTTCGGCTAACGCTTTAATCATTGGCCCATTAGAGTTTCGAATTTTACCTTCTTCTAATTCATCAGCTACATCAAGTAATTCACTACCAGTTGCAATCACAGCTACGCTAGGTTGCTTAACAACTTTAACCTCTGTATAGCCATATGTTGCTAAGACAGCGATGGCACCTGGATTAACTGTTTGACCTTTCTTAAGTACTAAATCACCTGTCGTTGTTTCTTCACCTTTTAATGAAATATTTTCATTTTTAGCAAATGGTTTACGAATTGTAAAAGTGTCCTCTTGTTCGATAGTTTGTTCAAACATCACGACAGCATCAGCGCCTTCAGGTACTTGTGCACCTGTCATAATTCTAACCGCTTCATGATCTCCTACAATTTTATTTGAAACTGATCCTGCCCCGATATGATCGATGACTTTAAATTCAACACGATGTTGACCACTGGCATTCGCTGAATCTTGACTACGAATAGCAAAACCATCGTATGGAGATTTATTAAATCTCGGAATATCATATGTTGCCACAATATCTTCAGCTAAAATATGACCTAAACTATCATTTAATGACACAGTCAATGTCTCCATAGAACTTTGTTGTTTAACGATACGTTCGATAGCTTCTTTAACTGGAATGGGATTTCTTTTTTCTACTACCATTAAAATCATCTCCAAAAAATTTATTTTTTCATGCTATACTAGATTAACTAGGAGGGGTAAAAATGTCTGAATTTACTCATATCAACCAACAAGGTCATGCAAAAATGGTTGATGTATCAAATAAAACTATTACTAAAAGAACTGCAATTGCACATTCCAGTATCATTGTTAATGATGTCATTTATCATCAAATCGTCACTAACACTGCAGCTAAAGGTAATGTACTTAATACTGCACAAATTGCTGGTATTATGGCAGCTAAAAATACTGCAACGATTATACCTATGTGTCATCCATTACCATTAACTGGCATAGATGTTTCATTCAGCTGGGACACGTCACAAGCACCAACATCTTATATATTAAATATTGAAGCAACAGTGTCTACGACCGGTAAAACTGGTGTTGAAATGGAAGCTTTAACAACTGCTTCTGTAACAGCATTAACAATTTATGACATGACTAAAGCTGTCGATAAAGGTATGATTATCGGTCAAACTTATCTTGAAAGTAAATCTGGTGGTAAATCCGGTGACTACCACCGTTCTAATTAATTCAATTACTATTTTGTTAGCTCATGAACTAGATGATTTAATTCTGGTTTGATGAGCTTTTCTATTGCTAACTTAACAGCACCTGTTGAACCAGGTAATGAAAAGATAAGTTGATTATTAACTGTACCTGCCACTGCTCTAGATAATAAAGCTCTTGTACCTACATCTTCTGTATAACTCAAATATCTAAATAACTCTCCAAAACCTTCTATTTCTTTAGTAAGCAATGGTCTAACTGCTTCAATTGTAACATCACGTTGGGCAATACCAGTGCCACCAGTTGTAATAATGACATCTACATCTTCAGCAAGCCATTCTTCTATTTGTGTTGTAATTAATGCTTTATCATCTTTGACGATTTGATAATGGTGATCAGCAATAATCACTTGATCTTCTTGTAATAAACGTTTAACTAACTGTCCGCCTTTATCTGTATCAACATCTCTAGTATCGGAGACTGTTAATACTGCTGCTTTCACTTGTCTATTCAATTTGACGTTAGTATGTTCACCCATGTTAATCTCTCCTTAACCAAATAATAAATTCATTAAATGCGTGGCATCTGTTACACGATTTAAACCATGAATTAAAAAGCGTCCACCCTCGAAGGCAACAATACGATGTCCTTTAAATTCAAACATCACCATATATTGATTACTCCGATAGTTTAATTGATGTTCATTTAAAAATTGAATTAACATATCATGTGTAATGGCTTTATTTTCGTATTGTACAGTATCTCGACCACATAATGTGGCATAACTTTGTTCGCCACTTTGTAAATACGGAAATGTTGGATTTTCACCACACGTTTGACATGTAGGTCGTTGCATTCTACTAAAACCAAAAGAATGATGTGTCCCATCCCAAATATCACCATATGTAATTTTAGTATCAATCTGTTGCTGTGTTAGTATTTTTAATGCATCTCTTAATTGTAAGCTTGTCGTCATCGTTACAGCTGGTTGTATCACGCCAACCGTATCACATGTTAAATTCAACACTGGCAACTGAGGAACCAAACAGTTAAAACATGGTGTTTGTCCAGGGATAAATGTTGCTTCTATATACGTACTTTGAACAACCCCACCATATATCCAAGGAATATGATATTTATAAGCTACATCATTAATGAGTTGTCTCGTTTCAAAATTATCAGTAGCATCTAAAATAACATCCACATCATGGATATGCGTATCTAAAAAATAATAATCAACATGTTCAATATATGCATCAATCTCAACATCATGTCGTATGTCAACCAAATGAGATTTAGCAGCTACTACTTTAGGCATCATTTTGAGCGCATCTTGTTCAGTGAATAATGTTTGTCGTTGTAAATTACTAAATTCAATATAATCTCGATCTACAATGGTAAGTTTCCCAATACCAGCTCTAACAAGACCTTCTGCTAAATGTGTCCCTAAAGCCCCCATTCCAATAATTAATGCATGTTTATGGTTAATTTGTTGTTGTCCTTTTGCACCAATATGTTTAAATAATATTTGTCTTGAATAGCGCTCTTGATTCACATTAAGTTTCCTTTCTTATCATGTCATTAACTCTATTATAAGGCTCCCACCATTGACTAACAAAAATTGCGCTTAAAAAAAGGCTAAAACATCATTAAAATTTCTATAGAAGTGAACAACTTCAAAATTTTAATACGTTCTAACCTCTTAATCACGATCATAACGTCCCCAAGACATTTATATTATCTTCGGTGTCCAATATTAACAATGTCATGAGCCATTCGTTTAGCTTCATAATCTGAATGCGTCACAAATATGATAGGAATTTTCCATTCATCAAAAATACGTTGTACTAATGTGATACTTTCATCTTTAGTAGCATCATCTAAACTAGAAAATGGTTCATCTAATAAGATTAAATCAGGTTTAGTACTTAATGCTCTCGCTAATGCTACACGTTGTGATTCACCACCAGATAATGTCATAGGATATTGATTTACTAAATGTTCAATATTTAATGTTTTCATCAAATTAGTAATATGCTCAGATGGTTCAGCCATAAAAGTAATATTATTATAAACCGTCATATTAGGAAATAGTTGATAATCTTGGAATAAATAGCCAATATGGCGTTGTTGTATTTTAACATTGACTTTATTGTTAGTATCAGTTAACAGTCGTCCATTTACTTTTATCAAAGCTTCGTCAGCTTGACGCAGTCCTGCAATCATATTGAGTACTGTAGTTTTACCAATACCAGAAGGACCTCGTACAGCATAAATTTTCGGTGTTGTATCATCTATATCGATATTGATTAAAGTATCTTTTAATTGATATTTAAGTTTAATTGTTAACATTTAGTCGACCTCCTTATACTTATCTCGATTTAATAAATTAATCGTTGAGATAACTACAACAGAGAATGCAACTAATACTAATACCCATAACCATGCTTCGTTTTCTCTACCTTGTTCTACTAAGAAGTAAATTTCTAAAGGTAACGTATTCGTTTTATTAGGAATGTAACCTGCCACCATTAAGGTAGCACCAAATTCACCAAGTGCACGTGCAAAACTCATCATAATACCAGCTAGAATTGAACGCTTGGCAAGTGGTAATACGAGCTTAAAAAATATTTTCAGCTCACTAGCGCCCATTGTTCTTGCGGTATTAAGCATTTTAGTATCGATGCTACGAAATCCTTGCACTGTATGTTGATACATTAATGGAAAACTAACAATGACAGATGCAATAACTGCACCTGTCAAAGTGAACACTACGGGTAAGTGTAAAATATTAGCAAAGAATTGCCCTACTACACTTCTTGGTGAGAATACAATAAGTAATATAAACCCAAGGACTGTCGGTGGTAGGACAATTGGTAATATCAATATACTTTCAAGAACTTTAACCCAATGCCCTTTACGATGATACAACCATTTAGAGATGATAATGCCAATGATAGTAACAATAATTGTACTAATGACTGCGACACGTATCGATATCCAAAAGGATGTTAAGTCAGGCATGGATTACAACTCCTTACGCTGCGAAATGATAATCTTTTAAGATTTTTTTAGCTTTTTCTGATTTTAAGAAATCCATCCATTCTTTAGCTAATTTCTTATCAGATGTAGCTCCTGCTTCATAAGTGATTGGTTTTTTAAGTTCTACTTGTTTAATTTCTTTTACAGAATCAATTTTTTTGTTTTGTTTGTATAAATCAGTTTTATAAACGAAACCTGCTTGAGCATTTCCTTTTTCAACATAATTTAATACTTGTTTAACATCTTTAGCATAAACAATTTTATTTTTTACAGAATCATAAAGATTATTATCTTCTAAATATTGTTTAGCATATTTACCAGCTGGTACAGTTTTTTCTTCACCAAGCGCTAATTTTTCGTTACCTTTTAAATCTTTAACAGATTTCAAATCAGCATTTTTATCTCCAATTAATACTAAGCTGTTTTTTGCATATTTGTATGTATCATGTGCTTTGTCTTTATCTTTCAAAGCATCAACATCTTTAGTGTTTGCTGACATGAATACATCTACAGATGCACCGGATTCAATTTGTTTTTTCAATGCACCAGAACCACCATAGTTGAATTTAATATCAACATTTTTGTGATCTTTTTTGAATTCTTTTTCAAGTTCTTTCGTTACATCTGTTAAGCTAGCTGCTGCAGAAATTTGCATTTCTTGTTTTTTACCATTATCAGATGATTCTTTTTTACTATCCTTACTGTCATTTGAACTAGAACAACCTGCAAGAACGATACATAATGCCATCACTAAAGCTAAAATATGTTTCATTTTCATTATGTGTACAACCACCATTTTTAAATTTATTACAATTTTAATTATACACTTATTACAAATTTTTAAAAGATGTGTGTGAATTTTTGAACAATATTCGAATAACTGACACATTTTTTATATTGTTGCTAATTGTGTTCAACATTTTTTATTGATCAAGTTTAATGAGTGATTTTTTTCAATCTTTTGCAATTATTAACTGGTCAATATAATTTTATTTAGGCAAATATATTAAAATTGTTTGTAAATTAGTATATTATATATATTATGCTATTTTTTAAAGGAGTATTATCATGAATGAAGATGTATCTACAGGGCAACCTATCGTTAGGTATGAAAACGGTGAATTATATGAAACTACAGATCAATATGTCACTGAATTTCCATTAACAATTATGGTTAATGGTGAAGAATTTGCCACTGTCATCTGTAGTCCAACAAATCTTGAAGAGTTGGTAATTGGTTTTTTAGCATCTGAGGGCGCAATTTTAAAAAGAGATGAACTAAAATCAGTCATGATTGATGATAGTAAAGGATTTGCTCATGTTGAGTTAACTAAAGCATTGGGAGATCGTTTTGAATACTCTACAAAACGTATGATTGCTTCTTGTTGTGGTAAAAGTCGTGAATTCTATTTTCAAAACGATGCTGCAGTTGCCAAAACATCTATGTCAAAAATCAAGTTAAATCCAACTCAAATATTTAATATGATGACTCGCTTACGAACTGCAAGTCAACTTTATCAACAAACTGGTGGCTTACATAATGCTGCTATTAGTGATGGCGATAATTTCTTCGAACATCGTCAAGATATAGGTAGACATAATGCCCTAGATAAACTGTATGGCTTTTGTATTCAAAGACATATTCCAGTACGCGATAAAGTTCTTATTTTTAGTGGTCGTATCTCGTCTGAAATTTTAATCAAAGCTGCTAAAATAGGTGTCGGCGTCATTTTATCTAAATCCGCACCGACAACTTTAGCTGTCACTTTAGCAGATGACTTAAATATTACTGCTGTTGGTTTTATTAGAAATGGCGGTTTCAATATTTATAGTCATCCAGAACGTATTGTAGAAGACGAAGACGTCATAGAACAAAATGACGTATCATTAACAAATTTTAAATTTAAATCATAAGAACAGGCGTGAGCCAGAAACAATTTGTTATGCAACAATGTTTTCTGGACCACGCCTTTTATGTTAGCTATTCTTCTGTACGCTCATTTTGTGTCACATCCGTTTTTAATACATGATAAGCAAAGCTTAAGAATACGTATCCTTGTTTTAAGTACATATCTTTAGCAGTATCTTCCCCATCTGCAACTAATATGATGGTTTTGTTACCATGCTTCGTAGCATATTCTCCGATGAACGCTTGAATAGTTGAGCCTATTCCTTGCCTTTGGTAGTCATCTAACACACCAAAACTATCAATTTCTATGGTTGATTCATTTTCAATAAAATCTACTGAAGCTACTGGTAAATCATTTAAATATGCCACTAAACGCGTAATATGGTCATCTGCAAATTGTTGTCTAACACTTTGGCAACTTTCTTCAGCAAATGCTTCACCAAACGGTTGTGCAAAATGATAATGTATCTGCAAATAATCTTCCAATGTTGTTTGATCAACGACTTTGATTTCTACATTATTGTTAACTGGTAATTGTTGCAGTGTTTCACTTTCAATCGCGTATAACTCCATCACTCCTAATTGAAAGCCCTTATTTTTAAACAATGTCATCCATTGTTCATCAAGCAATTCATTTTCCGGGAAATAAAAAGATAAATGATGTGATTGTTGTGCATCATGTAATTGTTGTTGTCTTGCCATATCCGACAGCCATTGAGCTATTGTCGGTGTGCGTTTATAAATCCAAGTATTGCAATAATATTTTAAAGGGAAGGAAGGCATTAAATAAATAACGTAATCATCAGTATCTTCAAAGATTTCTCCTTCACGATATATATCTGTCATCGAAAGTTGTTGCATGTTAACCCCACCTTTATCAATATGTGTACTTAAAACAGCATTTGATTTATGGAGTGGGGTAGACATAATTTTTATAAAATTTATGTCGTAATCCACCCGACAAAACTGACTAAGTTTTTAAAACGTTGATTTATCAACATTTTGAAAACCAGACAGTTACTACTCAATGCTTAATTTTAAGTGTAAAATATTTTTTATCTCAGGCTCACCTAATTAATTGTTTAAACCTAGAATGGTTAAGTATTGCAGTACCAATCAAACTAGCTATAATTGCTTTAATTAAATCTCCGGGCATAAATGTTAATGATAGTAACAACGCTTTAGATAGCGGTATATGTATCATCAACCCCATAATAATAGTACCTAAAATATTTAGTCCTACAACTCCAAATAATAAAATAGCTATAAACAACACGATAAAATTAACTCGTTGTAAATATTTATCTCTCACCAGTCCTATAAAATAAGCTACAAAAGGATATAGCACAAGATATCCTACTGTTGGGCCAGCGAAGACTGCAATTCCACCACGTCCGCCTGATAAAAGTGGCAATCCTGCAATGACAAGTAATAAAAATATGATAACACTTAATGCACCTAAACGACGTCCTAAA
Source organism: Staphylococcus simiae (assembly GCF_017357005.1). Taxonomy (NCBI): domain Bacteria; kingdom Bacillati; phylum Bacillota; class Bacilli; order Caryophanales; family Staphylococcaceae; genus Staphylococcus; species Staphylococcus simiae. The sequence continues at coordinate 2,169,775 of NZ_CP071589.1, forward strand.
ATAATTCCAGCTAAAAAGATACCAATATTTTGTAAGATAATGGGTACTGGCATAAATGGCAAAGGAATTCCCGGCACAAGGCCAAGTATAGCAATAATAGCAGTCATTAACGCTGTGTAAACTAATTGTTTGGTTGTCATATGTATCGTCATCTCCTTAGTAATATAGAGATAATTATAGCATTAATGTTAACTTGTAAAAACGAAAAGTTTACATTACAACTAGATAGACTTTCTGCTAACTATCTTATTTAACTTTTTTCGCTAACTCAGTGATGTAATCGAAAAATGACGTTCTATCAACATGATTAATCACATTAACTGGTCTTCCCTGTGAAACTTCAAATGTACGTCCCTGACTAGGGCCATGGTTGATAACATCAACTAACTTATGCTCATATTGTACAAGTTCAGGTTTACCTACATAAGCTGTTGTCAGTACATCCCATAAAAAATATGTGGAGTTTGTTACAAAATGAGTTAATGGTGGTACTGCTGCATAACTAACACCTAAAAAATCAACACCTTCATATTGACGTTCATTAGCCCAACGTTGTCTAACATCTAGTGTAAGAGGTACTTGGTTTGTGCTTTCTAACGCTATCATATCGATAGTTATGTCACTTTCAAAGACAGTTTTAACAGCATCTGGATCCCAAAATGCATTCCATTCAGCTGTACCATCATGTTCAGGTTCTTCTACATTGCCTTTGTCTAAAAACGTACCACCCATCCATACTAATTTTTCAATATTTTGAGTAATGGTTGTATCTACAGTTAATGCTTTTGCTAAATCTGTTAATGGTCCCGTAAATAATAACGTCACCTTGTTTGGATTAGTCTTTAACGTATCAATGATATCTTGATATGCTTCTTTATCACTTTCCAGCGCATTGCGTTCTTTATGTATAGGTTCATTTAATACTGGTAAGGCATCCATGAAAAATGCATGCATACGCCAATCTTTTGGAAATGGATTTTTACCACGTTCATATGATGGTGCAACATTTATCTGTTCATGTGAAAAACGATTAATCACTTTTATCGATGCACTAACTGAAGGTTCTAAATAACAGTCTGCACCTATTGTACTAACTCCAATCAAATGAATATCATCCATTTGTAATAATAAAAATAAAGATACTAAATCATCAACGCCACCATCATGATTAAAGTATACATCTGTCATAATTATTCCCCTTTATTAATTGATTTTAATTAACTATAACATGTACCAATAACTATCGTCGAAACAGCTCAAGATACTTGCAATAAAAAAGGAGTCCCCCAAATCGGACTGATATTTTTGATAGTTTCGCATGCCAACTTTCGCATTATAGTAAAATTCTTTACTTAGAGTTTTTCTCTATTGCTTTCGTAGCTCAGATGTCTCGGATTCAAATCATTTTATATTTTTAATATTTTCTACTTACATATAATCAGTCCTGAAGAATAGAAGACCCACAATATTTGTAATAAAAAAAGTTGTAACCAGGAATTTTAAGTATCCTAATTACAACTTATTATAATCACTGTTTAACTTATTCAGCAGCTTTGATTAGTTTTTCTTTTAAATCTTTACGCATAAAGTCTAATGTGTATGGATCGTTATACCAATAAGTACCAGCTTCAACTTTTACAATATGACCATCTTTAACAGCTTTTAAGTTTTTCCAAATGTTTGTTGATTCATATCCAGGTGTTGGTTTACCTTCGCTTGTACTTACGATGTAGTCACCACCATATTTATCAACTTCTTCTTGCTTAATTTCTGCAAATCCAGCTTTTTCAGTTGCTTTCTTTTGTTCTGGTTGCATTTTTAGACCAAATGCTTGGTATAATACTTCGCCACCACGACCCCAGTTATCGCCGTATGTGTATAATTTTTTGTCAAATTCATCAAATAATGACACTGTTGAGTCGGCACCAATTTTGTCTTTAATTTCTTTGCCGTCTTTTTTAGTAGTGTCTTCCCATTCTTTTTTCCATTCTTTTACTTTGTCTTCTTTACCAACTAATTTACCTAACATTTCTTGTTGTTCAAGATATTTATGTTTGTTATAGTCGATGACTACTGTTGGAGCCACTTTTTGATATTTTTTAATATCTTTATCAGTAGAATATACTAAAATCATGTCTGGTTTTTCTTTAGCAACTTTTTCAACATCCCCGTCGCCAACTTTAGTTACGCCTTTAAATTTATCTTTTAAGACTTTGCTTTGATCCACTTGTTCATTAACAGCAACAATATTTGCTCCCAATTTTTTAAGTCCACCAGCATATGTAGGTGCTACAACTGCAATACGTTTAGGGTTTTTTGGAATATCGACAGTTTTGCCGTCATCCATTTTGTAAGATTTAGTGTCTGCCTTCTTGTCTTTATCTGAATTATTACCACAAGCAGCTAACACTAATACCAATATTATTAATGGTAAAAGTAATTTTTTCATAATATCCTCCTATTGAAAATCGTTATCAATTACTTAAAAAGTATACTAGATTACATATAAATTTACAATAGCTAAAAATGATATTTTTTTACTGATAAAATATATTTTGACAAAACTTTTCTATTAAAATGGTAAGCGCTTCACTTATTTTGAATATTATTTCTTAATAAAATTAAACATTTGAAACCAACATTTAACTCTATTCATCGTTCATCATTTGATATCATCTGTCATTCAAAAATAGATGTCTCACTTCAATAGAATCATATCCATTTAAATATTCGACTGGTCGTTTCCATTCTTCATTACATTATAAAAAGCTTGAATCATCATAACTGACTTCAAGCTTTCAACACATTATTATTCAAATTGTCCGGTAATACTTTTGGCAATATTTGTATAAACTGCATCTTCCATTGGCGGATTATGCAATCCAGCACGCATATCTCTATAGTATCTTTGTAATGGTCGTTCCATCTCTAAACTTTTGGCGCCTACAATTCTCATCGCCAAATCTACAATTTCTAAACCTTGATTCATGACTAACACTTTACTAGCAGATGTTGCATTTCTAATTTGATTATCATCCTTGTAAAGTCCATACCCTTTAGCAGTGCTCCAGAGAAAATGTCTGGCTGATAATAATAAACTTTCCATTTTACCAATATTCTGCTGTACAGTTGGTAATGTCGCAATACTTCCTTCTATGCTATTAGGTTGATAGTGCTGTGCAAAGTCTACGGCATAATCACGTGCTGCTTGAGCAATTCCTAAATAACAACTTGGAATGTGTAATATCCAACCATTAGGTGCTGTGCTTCTTTGTTGCTCTACAAAATGATCAGCAGGTACAAAAACATCATTTAATATTAAATCATGACTTTCAGTAGCTCTCATTCCTAACATATTCCAGTTATCAGCAATTTCAACACCATGTGCATCTTTAGGTACTAAAAAGAAGCCAAGTCCATGTAATTCTTCAACATACGCACCCACAATAAAATGCGTTAGCGCCTTACTCATTGATGTGAATGTTTTAACACCATTGATAATATAACCTTCACCACTTTTAACAGCATGCGTGCTTGGTCTTCCACCTCGTGTAGGACTTCCTGTCTCCGCTTCACTAACCGCTCTATTAACTAAAGCACCATGTCGCACTTCCTGAGCGAATCGTTGCAACATATCTTCAGACCATAAACGTTGTTCGTAAATTTGACCTACTACACTCACATGCCAACCGATAGATAACGCAGTAGCTCCATCAATCTCACCTAAAAATGATTGCAAAATAACCATATCTTCTATTGTCGCACCTTCACCGCCATATGCTTTTGGCAATGTTAATAACGTATAGCCTTCATCAATAAGCCATTGAATATTGTCATATGGAAAATGACTATGTCGATCGTTATAAGCTGCTCGCGCTTTAAATTGTTCAGCAATCGTCGCAAATTTATCAATCCATTTTCGTTGAATATCAGTTGTGATTAACATTGAATTAGCCATACCATTCATTTGTAACACCTCGTCTAATTTAGCAATTTATCGAATTATTCCTAGTTTAACACTCGACTTTAAAAAGAAAAAGTAATGTGTTGTGAACATTTAGTAACAAAATACGTTTATGTAATTACCGTTAGAACACTACCATTTCACTTATAGTCATCCTTTCATCATGTAATAACATCATAATTAACAATATCTAATTTTTTATTGTCACTTCTATTAGGTAAATGATGTTTAAAATTAAGCCGACATCTATAAAATTTCTGCTACAACATTCTGTACTAGTTATCTGGGCAAATGATAACAACCTAAAAAAGCACTTCATCACATACCGAACTCAAGCATATGTAACAAAGTACCTTTATATAACTTTAAATTTATTGTGAAGAATCATTCTTGTCACGTTGAAATCTTACATGATTGTGTTCCCTATTTTTGATACCTGCAAATAATAGTATCCACGTTGCAATAATAAATGGCATTGTTAACGATGGTATACCGAAAGGCTCTAATAAAGTATTAAGTCCTAATTGGACAATTACTGTTAGCATTGTTCCAAAAATAGTTGCGACATATGGATTAATTACAGTTTTAAATGTATAGCCTAAAGCAATAGCCATTAACGTAAAATTATAACCAAATAAACCGTGGTTAATATCATCATAATTACCACCTAGTAATGCCACAATTAAAAATCCTGCTAAGTTAGCACCAATAGCTAATAATGCAGCTTTTCTTGAAGCTATCACTATACCTATTAAAATAAATAGTCCACCTAGTACACTTGTTTCAATAAACACTTGGCTAAATCCTTCTAATAAAGATTGAAATAAATGAATGTGTTCATAGTTTTGATTAAAATGAGTCGGTTCAATTTTATTAGGAATCAATTTTAACGGCGTATCGACCAATTTAACTTGTCCCGGCAACATTACCGCAAACCAAGTCACAATTACAAAAGGTATCGTTAACATAGGAATTTGATATGGTTTTAAAAATTCTCTCACCGCTGAGCCAACTGGCAATGTAAGTACCGTTGCCATAACAGTAATCAGAATATTTAATCCACTTTCATTTAAAAATATCGTTAGTGCGACTGCTGTTAAAACAGGATTAAATCCTACTAATCCTTCATTAATTTCTTCATCAGTATAGTTAACATGATGTGCCAACAAATAGGCAATTAGACTACCCATAATTGCTGCTAAACCTACTGACCAATCCGCAATAAACAAGCCAATTAAGATAAATAAGCCTGTCCATTTATTACTTAGTAATACTACTTGCGAAATATTTTTTAATAAAATATCTACAACTTTCAACACTTCCACCTGATTTCATTAACTTTGATATAACTATCATACATTATTGGTCAAATATACTACTATTTATAAAATTTAACATTATTATGAATGAATTTCCTGAAAATTAATAGAAGTTATTATTTATTTTGAATTTCATTTTTTCTATTATGTGACCAGTTTTTTAAAAAATTAGTTTTCTTTTTTACACTTATTGTTGTTTAAAACTTGTTTATTGCAATAAATAGGATTAAGATAAATTTTGTAAAACATATTAAACAGGAAAGTGGGGGTTTTTACTTTGCATTTTACACAACGTGAGCAGGACAAACTGATGATTGTTGTTGCAGCTGAAGTAGCACGTCGACGTAAAGCACGTGGTTTAAAATTAAATCATCCTGAAGCTTTAGCTTTAATTAGTGATGAACTATTAGAAGGTGCACGCGATGGCAAGACAGTTGCAGAATTAATGAGTTATGGTCGTCAAATCTTAGATAAAGACGATGTAATGGATGGCGTAGAACATATGATTACAGAATTAGAAATCGAAGCTACATTCCCTGATGGTACTAAGTTAATTACAGTGCACCATCCAATTGTATAAAGGAGGATTACAATGATACCTGGTGAAATTATTACTAAAAGTAATGAAGTTGAAATCAATAAACATCATCCAGAAACTGTAATAGAGGTTAAAAATACTGGTGATCGCCCTATACAAGTTGGATCTCATTTCCACTTTTTTGAAGCAAATCCAGCATTAGATTTTGAACGTGAAATGGCTTATGGCAAACATTTAGATATTCCAGCTGGCGCAGCTGTACGTTTTGAACCTGGAGATAAAAAAGAAATTCAACTCGTTGAATATTCTGGTAAACGTCGTATTTATGGTTTCCATGGTATGGTTAATGGTCCTATCGATGAAGAACGCGTATACCGTCCTACTGGCGAAGATGATAAGTATGCTGGTGTCTTTGGTGACGAAGGTGAAGAAAACGTCAACAAAAAAGGAGGAAAAAGATCATGAGTTTTAAAATGACTCAAAACCAATATACCAGTCTGTATGGTCCAACTATTGGTGATTCTGTTCGTTTAGGCGATACCAATTTATTCGCACAAATTGAAAAAGATTATGCCGTTTACGGTGAAGAAGCTACTTTTGGTGGTGGTAAATCGATTCGTGACGGTATGGCACAAAACCCACGTGTAACACGTGATGATGTCAATGTTGCAGATTTAGTTATCACTAATGCTGTTATTATCGACTATGACAAAATCGTTAAAGGTGATATTGGTATTAAAAACGGTTATATCTTTGCTATTGGCAAAGCTGGTAACCCCGACATTATGGACAAAGTAGATATCATTATCGGTTCTACTACAGATATTATTTCCGCTGAGGGTAAAATTGTAACTGCTGGCGGTATTGATACGCATGTCCACTTTATCAATCCTGAACAAGCTGAAGTAGCACTTGAAAGTGGTATTACAACTCATATCGGTGGTGGTACTGGTGCATCTGAAGGTGCTAAAGCTACAACAGTAACACCGGGACCTTGGCATATACATCGCATGCTAGAAGCTGCAGAAGCTTTACCAATCAATGTTGGTTTCACTGGTAAAGGTCAAGCTACTAACCCTACTGCCCTAATCGAACAAATTAACGCGGGTGCAATCGGCTTAAAAGTGCATGAAGACTGGGGTGCCACACCTTCAGCATTAAGTCATGCTTTAGATGTAGCTGATGAATTCGATATCCAAATCGCCTTACATGCCGATACTTTAAATGAAGCTGGCTTTATGGAAGACACTATGTCAGCAGTTAAAAATCGTGTACTTCATATGTATCATACAGAAGGTGCTGGTGGTGGACATGCCCCTGACTTAATTAAATCAGCAGCATTTTCAAATATCTTACCATCATCAACAAATCCAACACTACCATATACGCATAACACAGTTGATGAGCATTTAGACATGGTTATGATTACACACCATTTAAACGCTTCTATTCCAGAGGATATAGCTTTTGCAGATTCACGTATTCGTAAAGAAACAATTGCTGCAGAAGATGTCTTACAAGATATGGGTGTCTTCAGTATGATAAGCTCTGACTCTCAAGCAATGGGTCGTGTTGGTGAAGTTATTACAAGAGCTTGGCAAGTTGCGCATCGTATGAAAGAACAACGTGGACCTTTAGATGGCGACTTTGAATATAACGATAATAACCGTATTAAACGTTATATTGCTAAATATACAATTAACCCAGCTATTACACATGGTATTTCTGATTATGTTGGTTCTATTGAAGCTGGTAAATTAGCTGACTTAGTATTATGGGATCCAATCTTTTTCGGAGTTAAACCTGAATTAATTGTTAAAGGTGGACTAATTAACAGTGCTGTTAACGGTGATGCTAATGGTTCAATCCCAACATCTGAGCCAATGAAATATCGTAAAATGTATGGTCAATTTGGTGGTAACCTTACAAGCACATCTATGACATTTGTTTCTAAAACAGCATATGAAAATGGTATTAACCGTGCTTTAAACTTAAAACGTATGGTTCGCCCTGTTCATAATATTAGACAATTATCAAAAGCCGATATGAAAAATAACAGTGCGACACCAGATTTAGATGTTGATCCTCAAACATATGAAGTTTATGTTGATGGTGAAAAAATCACAAGTGAAGCAGCAACTGAGTTACCATTAACTCAAAGATACTTCTTATTCTAGGAGGAATTTATTTATGATTATTGAAGAAATTCAAGGCAATATTGCCAATTTATCAGATGCTGAAAAGCAAAAACATATTGAAAAAGTTTATCTTGAAAATTCAGACCTTGTAAAACGTATCCAACGCGTTGTTACAGATCATGGTAATGAAATTGGAATTCGTTTAAAACAACCTATCGATTTGCAATATGGAGATATTTTATATTCAGATGACCACAATATGATTATTGTTGATGTTAATTCTGAAGATGTCTTAGTGATTAAACCACGTACATTACAAGAAATGGGAGACATTGCTCATCAATTAGGCAATCGTCATTTACCAGCACAATTTACAGAAACTGAAATGTTAGTACAATATGATTATTTAGTAGAAGACTTATTAAAAAGTTTAGGTATCCCTTATGTTCATGAAGATCGTAAAGTCAATCAAGCCTTCAGACATATAGGACATTCTCATGATTGATCACACACATCTAAGACTATTTCAGTTCTGTGATTCACAATTTCCAACGGGTGCGTTTAGTCACTCGTTTGGATTAGAAACATATATTCAACGCAATGATATTCGCGATGATCAAACATTTATTAAATGGTTGAAAATGTTTTTAAGTGAGCAATTAACTTATACAGATGGCTTAGCTATGCGTATTGTTTATGATGCTATAGAGAATAATGATCCTGACAAAGTTTTGAAAATGGACCAATTGATTTATGTTCAAAGCTTGCCTAAAGAAACCCGTGTTGGAGCTAAACAAATGGGTACGCGCATGGTAAAACTAGCATTAGAACTATATGACAGCGAATGGATTGCTTGGTATCATCAACAGATGAAAGATAAAAAAGCAAAGCTTAATCCAGCAATTTGCTTTACTATGCTTGGACATTATTTAGGTGTCGATATAGCAACGATTATCGATTATTATTTATATCAAAATGTTTCAAGTTTAACTCAAAATGCTGTGCGTGCCATACCACTTGGACAAACAGCTGGTCAAAAAGTAGTAACGCATATGATTCCATTTATAGAACAAACAAGACAACATATCTTTAATTTACAAGAATCTGACTTTGGCTTAACTGCCCCAGGTTTAGAAATGAATCAAATGGAACATGAAAATGTTAACGTCAGAATCTTCATTTCTTAGGAGGTTTTTATTGTGGCAGATCCAATTAAAATTGGTATCGGAGGACCTGTTGGCGCAGGTAAAACTCAATTGATTGAAAAAGTAGTAAAACGTCTTTCAAAAGATATGAGTATCGGTGTTATTACCAATGATATTTATACTAAAGAAGATGAAAAAATATTAGTCAATTCTGGTGTCTTACCAGAAGACCGTATCATTGGCGTAGAAACTGGAGGTTGTCCTCATACTGCAATTCGTGAAGACGCATCTATGAATTTTGCTGCTATTGATGAATTATTAGAACGCAATGACGATATTGAATTAATTTTCATTGAATCCGGTGGAGATAATTTAGCAGCAACTTTCAGTCCAGAATTAGTTGATTTCTCAATTTATATCATTGACGTTGCACAAGGTGAAAAAATCCCACGTAAAGGTGGACAAGGTATGATTAAGTCAGACTTTTTCGTTATTAACAAAACTGACTTAGCACCATACGTCGGTGCATCTTTAGACCAAATGGCTGAAGATACAAAGGTATTCCGTGGTGATCGTCCATTCGCTTTTACTAACTTAAAAACTGACGAAGGTTTAGATAAAGTGATCGATTGGATCGAACGCGATACATTACTTAAAGGACTAGCATAATGGCTGACGAACAACAACGTTGGACTGGCCAATTAGATTTAACCGTCTTTTTCAATGGACAAAGATCTGTCGCTAGAGATATCTTTTTTGAAAAAGCGTTAAAAGTGATACGTCCTGTATATCTAAACAACTCAACTATCCCTACATTTTATATTGTCAATGTGGGTGGTGGTTATTTAGATGGAGATCGTTATCGCATGAATGTCAATGTCGATGATAATGCTAAAGTAACCTTAACATCACAAGGTGCTACTAAAATATATAAAACACCTAATGATTGTGTTGAACAATATCAAACATTTACACTTAAAGATAATGCTTATTTGGAATATGTTGCTGATCCTATCATAGCTTATGAAAATTCAAATTTTTATCAACATAATACTTTTAATTTAAGTAGTTCAAGTTCATTATTCTATACAGATATTATCACGCCAGGTTATTCAAAAGAAGATAAAGATTTTTCTTATAACTATATGCATTTGCTAAATGAAGTGTATATTGATAATGAACTTGTTACATTTGATAATTTATTATTAGAACCTGCGAAACAATCTATCAGTGACGTCGGATATATGGAAGGTTATTCCCATTACGGTTCAGCCTACTTTATCCATCCTGATGTGAATCAAAAATTAATCGATCGAATATATGACGCTGTTAAAGATTATTTAGCAACCTATGATTGTCGTTTATCGATTTCTCAACTACCTACTCATGGTTTAGCTATACGTATTTTAGCTTATCGTACACAAACAATCGAAAAAATATTAGGTACAATCCAAGGATTTATTGCAGAACATATTTATGATCGTCAACTCGATTTTTTAAGAAAATACTAATAAAAAAGACTAGGATCCTCACAGCTTTAGTTATAAAGCTGTGATTTATCCTAGTCTTTTTGTTATGCAACCCTATTCATTTTAAGTTAAGTGATTATTCCAACGCTGAATACTATATTTTCGCTTTAATAAATCTTTGCCAAATCTGTTACATTTAACCTAACATTCAATTAGTTATTAATATATTCTTCTAACTCAGAAATTAATTTTTTAATATTTTTCTTTTGAGTATCTGTAACAAAAACAATAACTGTTCTTTCATCGTGTAAGCTTCGTTTTTTTGAAAGTAACTTTAAGTCTTTTAATTTTTGTAAAGCCTTTGTTAAATAATATGGCTTAAACTCTGAACATCTCGCTATCTCTTTAGATGAAATTTCATTAGACTCACTATTTATAATATAATTTAATATATATATTTCTTCATAATTTAAATTAAATTTCTTTTTTGTGTCTCTAAAAAATTTCTTTACTTGAAATGTTGCACTAACTAAATCATTAATATCTTTGATTTTACTCATTATCAAACCACTCCTCTGATGCACATCTTGTTGTAGCAAGGTTCCTTTGTATTTATTAAATCGAAATTCTATCCAACTATGTTATAAAGTTATTCTAAACAAATAAGTATAAAAATTCAATATTTTTATTACTAGAATATGGATTTATACATTTATTTCTTATAATTATTTATTATTTTAGATATTTTGTCAAAATAAAAATTATTATTCTGAATTTTTCGTATTTTAAATGATATTATAATTATTTAAAATGAGAAACAATAACAATGCACTTCATTTAATATAAGGAGGCTGGGACATAAATCCCAAAATCGAGTAGGAGGATAACCATTATTTGATTATCCGTCCTCTCACACCACCGAGCGTACGGTTCCGTACTCGGCGGTTCAATATCTTGCGTAAGCCGTCTCTGCGAGTTGGGTTAATGGTTCTAACCCCCACTTGTAGAGACGTTTTGTTGTAAGTGCACGATGAACTTCATGCGTTGATGATAAGCGCCAGTATTTCTTTCTTGAATTGGCAATTTTCATTGCACTCTTATGGTCAAGTCCATACTTACGTAACATCTTATATTTGGTTTTTATTCTTTTCCATCTTTTGAGGATTAGTTGTCTAATGCGTCGGTTTAACCATGATTGTAACTTCGTTACAAAACCTGTAATAAATCCTTTACCAAAGTAATTTATCCACCCTCGTGTTACTTGATTAATTTCTGATATAATCTCTTTAAAGGTACCTGGTCTATTTCGTTTCGTTAGACGTCTTAAGGTGCGTTTTAAATTTCTTCTTGCTTCCATAGTCGGTCTGAAACGATAAGTGCCATTTACTTTGGTCATTAGACAACTCAAGAACTTTAAACGTGTGATAGAACCTACCTTGCTCTTTTCACTATTTACAATAAGTTTAAGGTCTTTTTCGATAAACTTTGTCACACTTTCCATGACACGTTGACCCGCTCGTTTTGTACGTACAAAGATGACGAAGTCATCTGCATAACGAACAAAGCGATGACCACGTTTCTCCAATTCATTATCTAATTCGTGAAGATAAATATTACAAAGTAACGGGGAAATAACACCACCTTGCGGTGCACCTATTTCTCTACTTCGATAATTACCATTGAGGTCGATTGCACCAACCTGTAGGCTTCTACGAATAAATTTAGAAATGGCTTTATCTTGAACATGTCGTTCAAATAGATACATTAATTTATCATGGTTCAACATATCAAAGCACTGTTTTAAATCACAATCAACTGCAACTAAGTAACCTTCTTCATAGTATGTTGCACATTCTTTAAGTGCAGTTCCTGTACTACGATTCGGTCTAAAGCCATGACTGTGTTTTGAGAAAGTACGGTCGATACTAGGTTCAATGACTTGTTTAATGGCTTGTTGGATAACTCTGTCTCTTGCGACAGGGATTCCAAGCACGCGCTTTTTCCCATTTGATTTAGGTATTTCAACCTTTCTTACTGCTTGTGGCTTATACGTGCCATCAAGCAGTTTTTGTTTAATTTGTGGAAAGTATTTTGCGAAATGTGATGTTAATTCACTTACTCGCATGCCATCGATGCCAGGTGCACCGTTGTTTTTCTTCACTTTCTTAATTGCTTTTTGTATATTATTCTCTCTTACAACAAGCTCCATCATAGATGGAGACTCACGATACATTTCTTTCATTTCACCTAAGATTTACTGTACGCACTCATATATCCTTTTTCGTTCCACTACTTATCTTTCTATGAGTTGCCAATCATTAATTGTATTCTGTACGTTGTAAATCTCTAACCTCCATTCTTTACTTTGTATGAATATTGTTCAGTCCTTCAGTATTTCTACCTACTATGACCTCTGCTGACTTCTCATCATTCGTTATTACTACGATTTTTTTTATCGCTGATGAGACCTCCCCGGGTAAGAGTAACCACTTTCCACTCATTCCACTGCATCATTTACTATATAGAACTCGGGTAGTATCGGACTTTATCTTGTATTGCAGATTCATCCATTCCACATAGCCTTGTATGATATTTCTGTTCGTCAGTGCGAGTGTTTGCGTCCGACTTCCTTCAGATTCCATTTCACAATGGACACCCTTGTCTTTCGCTAACAGTTCCTACTACCAAGCCTGTAACGGACTTTCACCGTCTAGTAATTACCCATGCCGGGCGCACAATAATAGCACAAAGATGATTTTATTGTTAAATCGTCTTTGTGCTTCTTTATGTTCAATACTCCGTATTGTAGTTTCGCGTTCCTAGGGTGCTGTCTCAGCCTGTAGTCTTCGACTAGCACTGCTCCCTCAGGAGTCTTCACTACAATACTTCGTTTTTTATGTAATTTTACATGTAAATACTTCAAAAAAATAAGACACTTTCGTATAATTTAATAAATACCAATAAACCAAATTAACGAGGTGTCTTATGTATAAAGATTATAACATGACTCAACTTACACTACCAATGGAAACTTCAGTAAAAATTCCTCAAAATGATATTTCAAGATACGTTAATGACATAGTTGAAAGCATACCAGATAGAGAATTCGACGAATTCAAACATTATCGTGGTGCGACTTCATATCATCCAAAAATGATGTTAAAAATTATTCTATATGCCTACACACAATCTGTATATTCTGGAAGAAAAATAGAAAGATTACTCAATGATAGTCTTCGTATGATGTGGTTGTCTCAAAATCAAACACCTTCATATAAAACAATTAATCGATTCAGAGTCAATCCTAAAACAGATGCCTTAATTGAATCTTTATTTATCCAATTTCATAGTCAGTGTCTAAAGCAAAATCTTATTGATGACCAAGCTATTTTTATCGATGGAACCAAAGTCGAAGCTGATGCCAATAGATATACGTTCGTATGGAAGAAAAGTATTTTAAATTATGAAACAGATATAAACGAAAATTCAAAAACAATCTATCAAGAATTAGTAAAGGATAAAATTATACCAGAGATTATAGAAGATAAAGATACTGATTTATCAAAAGAAGATATTGATTTAATCGGTAGTCACTTGGATAAAGAAATCGAAGATTTAAATCAACAAATTGATAATGAAACACAACCAGAACTAAGAAAGCAAACTCGTCAAAAAAGAACTAAAATAAAAAAAGTTAAAAAGAAATTTGATGATTATTCTGACCGAAAGTCGAAGTACGAAGAACAAAAAGCAATTCTTCAAGACCGTAATAGTTATTCTAAAACAGACCATGACGCTACTTTTATGAGAATGAAAGAAGATCATATGAAAAATGGACAACTTAAACCAGGATACAATTTACAAATAGCGACAAATTCGCAATTTGTTTTATCATATAATGTCTACCAAAATCCAACAGATACTAGAACTTTAATACCATTTTTAACTTTAATTAAAGAAACCTACGGTTATTTACCTGAGTATATTGTCGCTGATGCTGGTTATGGTAGTGAACAAAATTACATGGCTATTATCGATGATTTTAATAGAACACCATTGATTACATATGGAATGTTTATTAAAGATAAAACTAAAAAATTTAAAAGTGACATTTTTAATACTCAGAACTGGGATTATGATGAAATCAACGATGAATTTATTTGTCCAAATCAAAAACGATTAGGATTTAAACGATATGCTTATCGTAATGATAAATATGGATTCAAAAGAGATTTTAAATTATATGAATGTGATGATTGTACAGATTGTCCACTCAAACATCAATGTATGAAATCAAAGTCAAAAACAAATAAAAAAATAATGAAGAATTATAATTGGGAGTATTTTAAATCTCAAGTAAATCAAAAGCTTTCTGAGCCAGAAACGAAAAAAACCTATAGTCAAAGAAAAATTGACGTAGAACCTGTTTTTGGATTCACGAAGGCTATTTTGGGGTTCACTCGAATGTCAGTTCGAGGACTCGATAAGGTTAAACGTGAACTTGGATTTGTATTAATGGCAGTTAACATAAGGAAGCTAGCAGCTCAAGGAGCTGTTTATTTCAAAATTAATAATGAAAAAGACAATTTCTATCAATTTTCAATAGAAATTGTCTTTTTTACTTTCACCAAGAACTTAATGTCCCAGGCTCCTTATGCATTTTATTACGCAGTAATGAAATGTATTCCTCTAACCCTGCTATTTTAATAGCTAGAACCTCTTATATGAGGAGAACAAAATATATACAAATTATATTTTATCCATACCCCTTATTATAAAAAAAGAGTTAAGTTATCAACTACTATGTTAATTATAGTAGGATCCACTTAACTCTTTTTTAATATATTAAACTGTCATTTGTTCTTTAATATAAGCTACAAAAACTTCAACATCACCCGCTTTAAAATTATACATTGGAACATTACCAATATTAAATTTAAAATTTAACGTTTGACCATCATAATCTATTGCTTCAACCTCATTATAACTAATACTTCTATAATAGAATTGACCGTTCATATCAACATTCATAATTATTCTTTCATTTGTTGCAATAAATGCCCCTTCAAATTGTGACTGTCCTTGCACATTATATTCGATAGTTCCTAAAATAGATGGCCCTTTCTTTTCTGTTGGAAATAAATCTTTAGGATTTACATTATCTAAAATCATTGTTGTCCTCCTTTTATAACCTTGATTCCACCATCAAATAAGTTGAAAAATCACCTTAATGTATTGTGATGAACTTAATATTTATTATTGCTTAAAAAGTACTATTGTCAAACAATTACTTGGCGAAATCACTAATGATTATATTTTATTCCCTTTTCTAGAAAGTTATAACATGCTTCAATAATCTTATTGATTTTAGACCTTTTATCTTTCATGATTTGAATAGCTACACATCTTTCATCATGACTTGTTCTTGTTTTACTCACTAACTTTTTCTCTATTAATTTTTTAATGATTGGACTAACTGTCATAAACTGATGCTGTTGTTCGTATTGTAGCTCTTTAATTGTTAATCTATGATCATACAAGGATAATATTCCAAGTACATAGATTTCTTCAATAGATAAGTCACATAAAGATAAATATTTAGTCAATTTCTTTATTACTTGTTGGCTCTGAATTAAATATTTAACACTATCAGTCGCAGTTTGGAAAAAACAATACTTAAAATGATGTGCTAAATAGTCATCAATTTCTTTAAGTAAGTATTCAATTCTACTCAGTTGTGAACTTGAAAGTATAATACTTAACTTACGTTGGTCATTTATATCTTTAATTTTAGTTAGTAAATTTCTATTATTTAAATCATTTAACATTTGTAGCAATGATATTTTTGAATTGATATAACCACTATTAAGAATATAATCTATCGTCGATATATGAAGTTTTTGATATTGATAATTTAAAAGTAATTTTAAAAATTTTAACTTGGTTTAATGTGATATGAAATGAGTATTTTAAAATATCATCTATCACTTTTAACATCATTATATGAGCTACAACCACTTTAATGTGAGAATAAATCATTATAAATCACACCTCTTTAAATCACGCTTAGATTTTAAGATGGTATTTTACATGAATAATGCTGTATCCAGGGATCACTATGGTGCTGTCATTAATATATTTATCAACATAATATGCTTGCCAACACTGTGGTTGGTCTATAATTGCATTAATCATAGCACTATTCTGATTATGTACGAATGGTACATATGGATTAAATACTATTTGTGTCATATTAGCGTGATGAATTTTTTCCAGACCAATATACTTAATTTGTATATCGTCAATATCGCTACTGTACATTGTTATCGGCAAACATATGACACACTGTAGTTCATGCTTAAATCGAGTTACTATCATTGTGTCATCTATAAATATGACATTTCCTCTTAATTGATTAAACTTAGTAATAATAAATTGCATTATAGTATGTGGTGTTAGCTGTGATTTAGCCACGCTTTTGCTAGTATTGGGTGCAACTATTTTAAAACCACTTAATTTTTGGCAATACTTCATAATTGATGACATATGTACTATCATGTCATCTGTCACTTTATTTTCCGCCATTGCCGCAAATGATGATAAATCTAAGATAACCTTGGACATTGACCCCTTAAATCGCTCTATATTATCCACCTTTAGAATAAATTGATTTATATCCTCATAAAATTGTTGCGGATGGTCATTATTGTTATCCCAATCAGTCATTTGATATATCACTTCATAACACTCTATATAGTTATTTATCATTCTCTTTAATTTGTTAGTAGCTGTATGTGTTAAACGCTCTACTAAAAATGATATTTTTAAGCCTCTATTTTCAAATGTTGAATTAAATATTGCTATCATTATTTTTTCAAGTTTATTTCTTTCCATAGAAGTCAATATACCTTCATATCGATGCTGAATTTTAAAAATGATGTTACTGCGTAAATAAGTTATTTTATCTATAAATTGACATAAATCTTGATTTTCATCTATTAAATCTAAGTTAACTATTATATGCACTTTGTCCTTATTTACCTTAAGCAATTGATTAATCATATTTATAATATGACTATCAAGCCAATACCATTGCTCATGTTCAATTAAAATTTTCGGATAGTTATAATCCAAGTGAACCTTGCTATTGCTATTAGAGACATCAATTTCTTTAACTAACTGCTTGGACTCATTATCTTCTTCTAGTAATTTCAAAATATTATTGTTAATTTCAATTATTTGGAAATTGTCTTCAGAATAAGATGAAGGTTGATGTCTCTTCCTTATTAATTTAGGTGTATCTCCATATGTTTCTTTAAATAAGTGAATGAATCTAGAATAATGATTAAAACCGTGATTACTTGCTATTTTTTCAATAGGAGTTGTTGAAGTTAAGATATCAATTAAACAATAATTCAAACGTATTTGATTGACATACTGATTAAAATTATTATACGGAGAATGTTTAAACATTTCAGTTAATGATTTATTTGAAATACTAATATGACTGAGAAGATCCTTTTTATTAATTTTTTTATGGTGATTAGTTGTTAAATAACTATGTACTTCTTCAGCCACTAAAGACTTTTTAGATACATATACTTGTAAATTAGCTAACTCTATACATATGTATGTAAGCAACTTGTCATTCGATACTTCAATACTATTACTAATACAATGATTACTAATAAGATAATTTATTAAAATCTTAATCACTTTTTTATCTTTATGTGAGATGAGTTGTCCTGTCATATCATATAATGTCATATTAAATTTCAAAAAGAATTGAATATCAATATCTAAAATACAACAAATGGCATTACTGGAACTGTTAATTTGATATATATCATTAACTGTAACAAGTGCAATGTCATATCTTTTTACGTCAAATTTTTGTAGATTGATGACGATGTCACCATTACCTTGTAACCAGTATATTAATTTTATATTCGTAACTTTCGTACTTCCTATATTCATATTTTTAAAAATATGTAGTGAAAAATTCTCTGTCATCTTATATCCTCACATAACATCTGTTTTGATTTACTCCCCAATTTCTATTTATAAATCAATTCCAACATCTATTCTTCACTAACAATTATAAAAATCTATTTAAAAAAGCAGTAACAATACAAGATGCTATTATATCAAATAATTTAATTATTTAACTATTTTTTTATAATAAACTTGGACGTTTTATCATAATTTTTACTATTAACTTCAAAAATACCAACTATGCATTCTACATAAAATTTAAACGTCCGTATTGAATATTTATTCATTTTAAGCATAAATCGCTATCATTATTCACAAAATATACATTTTAAATATTCTGTATTTTTACAGTTATGTAACATAGTTATTTTCTGATTATTCATTAATTATGATAAATAGCGTTATTACAAGTTTTATAAAATACAATTACCTACAGTTCAATAATTTTATTGTGTCAATATATTAGAAGAAAATTACAAAATGTTAACATTGCACACAAATTGCATAATTTCTGATATAGTCTTTGTTGTCGTTAAATAACGAGATTACTAATTAAACACATTGTCACTTTTAGACAAATATAATATGAGTTATTTTTAAAATTATTTAGGAGGATATTTACAAAATGAAAAAAATCGCTACAGCTACAATCGCAACTGCCGGATTCGCTACATTCGCTTTTGCAGGACATCATGCACAAGCAGCAGAGCAAAACAACGGTGGATATAATCCAAATGATCCAACATCATACAGCTATACATATACAATTGATGCACAAGGTAACTATCATTACACTTGGCAAGGTAATTGGGATCCAAGTAAATTAGAACAAAATAATTATAACTATTACTACTACTATAATAATTACAACAACAATTACAATTATTATAACTATAATAACTACAGTTACAATAACTACAGTAATTACAATAATTACTCAACAACTACAACATCAGCTAAAAATTATAGCTACAATAATTACAATAGCTATAATTCAAGTAACCGTACTGGTGGTTTAGGTGCAAACTACAATTCAACAAGCAATAATGTGCACGTTACTTCAACTATAGCGCCATCATCAAATGGTCGCTCTATTTCAAGTGGTAGTGGTTCTTCACATAACCTATACACTGCTGGCCAATGTACATATTATGTATTTGACCGTGTTGGTGGTAAAATCGGTTCTACTTGGGGCAACGCTAATAACTGGGCAAATGCTGCAGCAAGATCTGGTTATACAGTAAATAATACACCAGCTGCTGGAGCAATCATGCAAACAACTCAAGGTGCATATGGTCACGTTGCTTATGTTGAAAGTGTTAACAGCAATGGTTCAGTTAGAGTATCAGAAATGAACTATGGTTATGGTCCTGGTGTTGTAACTTCACGTACAATTTCAGCAAGCCAAGCTGGTTCATACAACTACATTCATTAATCAATAATCATATCGAATACCAAAGAACGCTTCGCATGTATTATGCAGAGCGTTCTTTTTTATTATCATTATTAAACTATGATTATACTTACGGTTCTCTCCCAAATTGGACTGATACATAATTTTTTTAAATTATTTACTTTTTATTTATCAGTCCTGAAAAACAGAGAACCCAACTTACACATATATTTCTATTAAACCTCATTAGCATTTATTCACCAGACCAACAAATTGTCAGTTCGATTTGTTAGAGACCTTTATTATAGAGCCAAAAAAAGCGATTAATCACAACTATAAAAAGCTATGTTTAATCGCCTAACTATATTCTTATTTCATCTATAAATTTATAATGAATAGTGCCATTACTCTCGTAATGGCATTTGATTTAATACTTACATTATTAATACATTCCGCTACAAAATGTATAAATAATATGTAATGAGGATATTTAAGTTAAAAGACCAGTGAAATATAACCGCTACAATTATAAATCATGTTCACTTCTAACATAGTTTATATATTCCACCATTATGATTAATTAAACGTCTTTTTATTAATTTTTTTAATTCCTATACCAGTAAATCCATAACTTATGGCTATTATGGCACACAGATAACATGGTATGGTCCAAATAAAATAATCACTTACTGCAACGTTTAATTGATTAGCATAATAGATTCCAGATGTTCCCCACGGTATTAAAGGTAATACCATCGTACTAGAATCTTCTAAAGTTCTAGATAATACAACTCGTGAAACATTTAAATGTTCGTACATTTCTTTTAACAAGACACCTACCATAATAATGACAATTGATGCGACACCTGCAGCAAAGACTAAACAAATACAGCACACTACAGTAATTAAGATCAATGTACCTACAGATTTAATGCCTTTAGAAATTTGCTCTAGTAAGACATCTAAACAACCTGCTCGTTCCACGATACCAGCAAATGCATAACCACAAAAAATAGTCACTATAATTTGAGTCATGCTCATCATACCACCTTGTTCAATCAAGTGTTTAACATTAGCGGAAACATGAGATTGATGAATCATAGATAACTTAAAGCCATCAAAAATCGCTTTAAAGCCATCAACCATATTAAAATGATGATTAAATGTACCAACTAAAATAGCTACAAAACTAGAAATTAACATTGCAGGCACGGTAGATATTTTAAGCAACAAACAAATGATGATAACAACTAATGGCAGCCATACCCAAATATTAATATGATAGATTGTCGTTAACTCAGTTAAAAGTCGTTGTACTTGTTGTTCTTTACTTTGACCATGATAATTTAAACCAGTAATAAACCACACAATTAAACCAATTATTGAAGCTGGTATTGTCGTCCACATCATAGATCTAATATGTTTAAAGATATTCACTTTAGTAACTAAAGCAGCTAAATTTGTCGTATCTGACAAAGGTGACATTTTATCACCAAAAACCGCTCCTGCAATAATAGCTCCTGCAGCCATACCAGATGAAATATCTAATTGATGTGCTATAGAAATAAGTGCAATACCAGCTGTAGAAGCTGATCCCCATGCCGTACCAGTTGCGACTGAAGTAATTGCACTAATAACAAATGCTGAGACTAAAAAATATTGAGGATTTAATATGTCTAAACCGTAATAAATTAATGCTGGCACAGTACCAGAAAACATCCAACTCCCAACAATGATGCCAACTGCTAAAATGATAAAAATAGCCGGCATTGCAGTATTGAGTCTTTCTGCAATACCTTTTTCTAAATCTTGCCATGTTAAACCTAGTCGTACAGCAATAAATGCTGCATATACTGATGACATAATTAGTAAAACTTGTATGGGGATTTCAAAAAACACAAAGCCAGTTGTCACAATGACAACCATAACTATAATAGTTGATAATGATTCTACAAACGTCGGTTTTCTTGTCATTGAAATCAAACCCCTTTATTATTTAATTTTTGACACAAGACCTCTTTTCTTCATTTAATTATTTACTTTCCTTTTTTAACGTAAGTCTAGTTTGTCTAAACCGATTTTTTCAACAGTCAATCCTTCTTCAAAGAAATCACGTTCTAAAATCGTAGAAGCAATGACAATCACTGCATCAATGTTTGGTGTAGGAACATCAATGATTCGTCCTAGACTGGACCATAGAACTAAGCCATAAGCAATATCTTCTGTCAGATATCTACTTTCCACTTTGTTAGGGCCAGGAATTTGTGAAAATACAGGACTAGTATTGAATAATCTATTTAATGGTTCATCCTCTTTATCACGCTCTAGATAACCACGTTGAATTCTAGATTCTTTCGCTGTAGATAATTCAAAACCTAAACTTCTGCCAAGATTTAAACGCTCTAATTCAATCGCATGCAATAATCTAACTGTATGTTTAGTAATCCCTTCTTTATATAATGAAAATTCACCCGCATAATCAATACGACCTACATTTAATAATGTTGGTCCCGGATGCACTTCGGGGTTACCATTTTCCAAATTAGTCTTAATTAAACTTTCTTCTTTAACAAGATAATCATATATTTCAGACACTTGATCATAACAATCATTTAAGCGACTTCTGTCATATGTTGAAAAGAACACACGACGTACATTTAAAGATAAGTCAACAACTGCATTGTCAAAATCAACACGTGTTCCATATGTCAATGTGTTCGCTTCAGCAAACATAGGTTGTGTTTCAATACGTTTATCTTCTAGTACATTCATAAAGCGGATTGAACCCATAGCGGCTGCCATATTAAAGAAGATTAACTGGTCATCAGTAATATGTTCAGACATCACATCAGCATAGTATTCAATATATGAAGATGGAATGATAACTTGAATAATGTCAGCGTCTTTTAGTACATACTCCATGTCATCACTAATATCTGTAAATGGTACAAAGCGTTCTGCACCTTCATTATTAAAATCAAAGCCACCTTTAGCTATGGCATTATTAAATTTTTCGATAGACTGATTAAGACAATATAATTTAACGTCATGTCCTTTATCAACCATATCAATTGCTGCAGTTACAGCACCATTACCTGATCCTACAATAGCTATTTTCATAATTAACCTTCTTTCTTTTATAATTTAAAATTTCTTATAAAAATATTGCACCAATAAAAAATGATGCGATTGTTTACGCATCATTAAAGTTACTACTATATATCCTTAAAATAACTGATTTAAACGCAATAGTCTATCTTTTATTTATTATCTTTATTGATGAATCATATTAATTAATATGTTTATTTCATAATATGTTTGTTATGATGATATATAAATAGTTTATTATATAGGAGGGTTTGTTATGTCTACTGACATTGAAAATAATATGCATCAATATGCTGAACCACAAAATAAAGATGACAATACCATGGCTATGCTTATTTACTTGTTAAGTTTATTCTCTGGTATCATTGGTCCACTCATTATTTGGTTAATTAAAAAATCTGATTCAAAATTAGTTGATCGTGCCGGTAAAAATTATTTTAACTTTGCTATTTCATACTTTCTATGGACTATAGCTTTAGGTATTATTTGTCTTATTGGTTTTTTCTTCTTACTTACAGAAGCAACAGCATTAGTTGTTATTGGTTTTATTATTATATTCATTGCTGTTTTAGCGCTATTTGCCTTATCTATTTTACAATTAGTCTTTACCATCATTGCATGTGTTAAATATATGAATGGTCAAGAATACTTAATTCCTTTATCTTTACGTATGTTTTAATTATTACAGAAATTAACAACCCAAATTGATTTATTAATCTCTTTGTAACTTTGACTATGTTTATTACAAATGTAGTCAAAGTTTTTTTGTTTGTTTTACAAATCAATAACATTGCCCACAAACAATAAACCATCTGTTAAAGTTACTGTTGTCATTTACTTTAATGGCAATTTAAAACGCTCGCTACATTCAAAAAATATCATAGCGTTACATAACTTTGGGAGGAAATTTATCATGAAAAAAATAGTAACAGCAACAACTTTAACAGTTGGAATCGGTTCTGCAATGGTTGGACATGCTCATCATGCTGATGCAGCAGAATTTGATAACAATAATAATAACTTCAACTATAATACTACTACGCAAACTACTACTTCTAATACAACAACTTCAACAAATACAACTACTACAGCATCTAACTCTGGTAACTTATATACTGCTGGACAATGTACTTGGTATGTTTATGATCGCGTTGGTGGCAATATAGGCTCAACTTGGGGTAATGCTAACAATTGGGCTGCAGCTGCACAAAGCGCTGGTTATACTGTGAACAACACTCCAGCTAAAGGTGCTATTTTACAATCTTCTGCTGGCGCCAATGGTCATGTTGCTTATGTAGAAGATGTCAATAGTGATGGCTCTATTACAGTATCTGAAATGAATTACAATGGTGGACCATTTGTAGTCAGCTCACGTACTATTTCAGCTAGTGAAGCAAGTAGCTATAATTACATTCATATATAAAATTGAATTGAGACAAAATAATAACAAGTCTTGTTACCATATCAGCCGAAATGTCACATTTATAGTGCACATTTCGGCTTTTTTATTGTTTGATATAGCTCATTTTGAGAGAATAACATTATTAACTAGATTTCGGAGGTGTGTATATGCAGTGGTTGAAAGTCATACTCGCAGGATTGATTGAAATTATTTGGGTCGTTGGTCTTAGTCATTCAAATTCCATTATCGGCTACACAATAACTGCTTTATTTTTAATTTTAAGTTTTTATTTAGTTATTTCTGCAACTAAAATATTACCTGTAGGCACTGTCTATGCCATTTTTGTAGGTATAGGTGCTGCTGGTGCCGTCCTTGTTGACATTCTTCTATTTGGAGAACCCTTTTCTCTAATAAAGATTGGGTTATTACTATTACTAATCATAGGTATTATAGGCTTGAAATTATCGACAACTGATGATGAAGGGAGTTCAACATCATAATGGCATGGATATGGTTATTTATAGCAGGATGTTTCGAAATTTTAGGTGTCGTGCTATTAAATGAATTAAATCGTACTAATAATAAACTTTATATCGTTTTAATCGCTATTGCATTTGTGTTTAGTTTTTCTACTTTAAAAATAGCTATGAATACTATCCCAATGGGAACTGCGTATGCAATTTGGACTGGTATCGGAACTGCTGGCGGAACGCTCATAGGTATGTTAATTTATCAAGAATCTAAAAAATTAAGTCGTATCCTATGTCTCTTATTAATCATTATATCAGTCATAGGTCTAAAATTAATAAGTTAAATCCTAACTAGAACAAAATTCTTTATAATCTAGCTGAACAACAATGATTAGTTAAGATAATCAGCGACTTATTTGTAACCGCTGTTATCTTTTACTATACTAGAGTTAAAAGGAGTGAGCTTTATGGAAAAAGTTTATGTTGCAGGTGCAATTCCAGAGGTCGGATTAAAATTACTACAAGAACACTTTGATGTTGTTGATATGTATGAAGGTGACGGCCTTATTGATAAAGATACATTAATTGAAGGTGTCAAAGATGCTACAGCTTTAATTAGTTTACTATCTACCAACGTAGATCAAGATGTTATAGATGCGGGTAACAAATTGAAAGTGATCGCAAACTATGGTGCTGGTTTCAATAATGTCGATATTGAGTATGCTCGTGACAAAGGCATCGATGTGACTAACACACCAAAAGCATCTACGAATGCTACAGCTGATTTAACAATCGGTTTAGTTTTAGCTGTTGCTAGACGTATTGTGGAAGGTGATGAATTATCTCGCACAAAAGGTTTCGATGGTTGGGCACCATTGTTCTTTAGAGGTAGAGAAGTATCCGGCAAAACAATCGGTGTTATTGGTTTAGGTGAAATTGGTAGTGCCGTTGCTAAACGTGCAAGAGCTTTTGATATGGATGTATTATATACAGGTCCACATCGTAAAGAGGAAAAAGAACATGACATTGGTGCTAAATATGTAGATTTAGACACATTATTAAAAAACGCTGACTTTATCACAATCAATGCTGCATATAGTCCAAAGCTACACCATCTTATCGATACTGAACAATTCAAAATTATGAAACCAACAGCTTATTTAATTAATGCTGCAAGAGGTCCAATTGTTTATGAAGAGGCGTTAGTTCAAGCATTAAAAGATAAAGAAATCGAAGGCGCTGCTTTAGATGTTTATGAATTCGAACCAAAAATTACTGACGAACTAAAATCATTTAGTAATGTTGTTCTAACACCTCATATCGGTAATGCTACATTTGAAGCACGTGATATGATGTCTAGAATTGTAGCTAATGCTGCTATAAGCGCATCTAAAGGTGAAACACTTCAATTTATCGTAAACTAAATGACTTATAATTATCTTCATAAAAAATATCGACAAAGCGCGCAACCTTGTCGACATGGTAAGATGATGCATTCGCATCATCTTTTTTGTTATTATTTTACTTTTCTTTCGCTTTAAATAAAAACTTGGTTTGTGCTGATGATATACCATTTGGCAATATTTTCATTACTTTATTTCTTATACTTATCAATAAACGATTATGGTATTGTGCTATTTTCCCAATTTTTCTAGAGCGTAAAATAACTTTTTTAGTGTGTTTTACTCTTAATTTATTATATCGTTGCAATGCCTCTTCAAAATCATATGTTTCTAAACAATTCGTCAATACAATCGCATCTTCCATTGCTTGTCCTGCACCTTGTCCCATATTAGGTGTTGTAGCATGTGCAGCATCTCCTAATAAAATGGTACGACCATAAACAAATGATTTCAGTGGTTTTAAGTCATAAATATCATGAAGTAATATACCTGTCTCACTTTGTTTATCAAGTACTTCTCTTACTTCATTTGGAAAATGATTAAAATAAGCTTGTAAATGAGGCTTACCAAACGCTTGATACTTCAAGTCATGTTCTTTAGCATTAATAGTAATAAACCAGTAAGCTTGATTATTTAATAATGGAACAATGCCCACTCTACCTTTTCTGCCCCAATACTCTTTACCACATTGAGGATGTGCTAGCTGAATGTCATCAACCACACCTCTAAAACAAGTATAACCTTCATATAATACTTTACTATCTGGATTCACTACTTGTCTGACTTTTGAATGAAGTCCATCTGCACCGATACATAAATCAAAATCTTCACTATCAGCTTGTTCAAAATGTACTGTCACTTTATCATTGTCATTGTCTATTGTTGTTACTTTATGATTAGTATAAATAACTTCACCACGAATATAAGATTGTATTAATTCAATTAAAGTCTGTCTAGGTAGCGTTACATTTAGTGTATTACTTTTTAAATTTGCTACAGTTAACGTATTCCCTTTATCATCAAGTACAGCTAATGAAGTTAAATTTTGACCAGCATTTTTAATACCTTTGGCTAAATCATGTTGTCCTAATTTTTTTAAGACATTTTCTCCAATACCTATTCCTGCTCCAATTTCATCAACTTTATCATTTTTTTCAAAAACTTTAACAGTATGTCCTTGTTGCTGTAATAACGCTGCAGCTGTCAGTCCACCAATACCTGCCCCAATAATTGCTACTTTCATTATGTCACCTCAAATTATTCTATAATTATCTCCCTGGTAAACGTTTGGATAATTCATTTTTATTTTTATTCTTCACCAAACACTAATATATCCATTATGTCATAAAAGCCTTTATACTATAAAAACCTACTTACATATGATAATGTCACAGTAATTTATATATCGCTATGTTTTATAATATGATTTACGAATATCATCTTTTTTAATGCCCAATTGCTGATAGTACTTATCCATAATCTCTGCAATGTGATTCGCCCAATGAATATCACTAGCATACTGATGTTGCGCTGGATCTTTTGGGTTCCATCTCATTTGATATAACGTAATCTGTTGGTTATCAAAGTAGTCATTTCTTATAAACTTAGCACCACCTAAAATGGCTTTACTTGGCGATGTCCACTGTTGTTCTTTAGCATAACTTTTTCCACTACGGACTGCACTACTATCAAACGCACCGATACCAAAGAAATTATAATAACGTTTGTTACCATCCTTAATACCTTGTGCCAGTTCAGACCGTCCATTCCCAGTTTCAACTAAAGCATGACTTATTAAATAAATGGCATTCACTTCGTACTTATCTTGAGCTTCAAGAAAAGCTTTACCTTGATTTTTTAAAACACCTTTATCTTGTAATATATTATTAATTTCTTGTTCAGATAAAGGTACCTTTTCAGAAATATCCATATATTGTAATTTATTATCTTTATGCCCAATCATCATAGCATTTTGGATATCTTTTTTATTTGCTTCAACAAATTGTCCTTGCTGTTCTTTAGTATGCAACACATCTTTACTACTTTGTTTAGCTAAAGCTTGAGCAAATGTATAATTAATATCATTACTAAATAATTTTGTTTCATTGACAACTAAAAGTATTGCAAAAATAGCTATAATGATAAGCAAGATGATTGTAGAAGTCTTTATTTTCACTTTTTTAGCCATTGAATTAAGCCCTCATTTTTATTACTTAGATAACACTACGTATGCTATAACAATTGCTAATAGCACAATTAAAAATGAAATATTTATTACTAATCTCATTCCTGTTCTATCTCTAAACATCATATTAAAAATGACTAAACTAATTGATAATGAGACAGCGAAAAATGTAATCGCTAGAATAAGTTTCATCATAATTAAAAATACTATACCTATCACTAACAAAACATTAGACGAAATCGCCATTAGCTTTAAAATTTGCGGATTGATATGTCTTCACCCTTTTCTCTATAATTGATTCTTCAACATACAAAACGAAATAGACGTTAGCAAAACAACTTAAGTTGATTGACATCATTATTTCTATCAACATGTTTGACGGTGTCATTGCTAAAACAGTGTTAATCAAAACGTACACCACAATATTGGATGATTTCTAGCAACAACAATTGCACTTCGATATGGACCATGGGTATACAAAATAAGCATAACTGTTCGTACACTTTGTTGAAGAATCTATATTTTATACTCATAACTATTATGATACATGACGATAGACAGTTATGTCGATGTTGAATATTTAATTCAACCTATCAAAAATGGCTCTCTCCCAAATTGGACTGATACATAATTGTTTTTTTATTTATCAGTCCAGAAAAATAGAGAACCTCAAAAATAGTTAATGCAAAAACAAAAGACGTCCCATTGTTAAAATGGGAACGTCCTGTTATGTTGATTTATTCATCTCTAGACATACCTTTAAGCATATTTAGCATATACGTTAAACTACGATTCATGTCATCATCTTTTAATACACCTAACAAGCTTCTAATTGTTGTTTTAGAATTATCACTTGCTTGGTTAGCGACACTTAAACCTTTATTGACTTTATTTAAGAATTCACTTAAATCAGACACGTTCAAGTCACCTAATAAGAATACTAACGCAGCCATATTTGACATCAAGCCAGTATAAATATCTTTATTTAATTCGACGGCAAATTTATTAATGATAACTTGACGACCACGAATTGCTCCATTCAAGGCATCTAATAATTTGGCATCATCTAACGTTTTAAATAACTTAATTGCTTTTAAAATACTATCTTTATTTGCTGCAATTGCATCAGTTACTTCATTTAAACTTTCAAGTTTAATTTGCTCTTCAGATTTTTCTAAGCGAGTAATTTTAGAAGATATTCTTTCTGCCATTATTTATTCACCTGATTTCCTGGGAAAACATAATCGTCTCTTTCCCATTTTTTCTGAACTTGAACACTGTATTGTGGGTGACGTGTTTTACCTACACGGAAGTTATTTGGATTCAATGGTGATTTACCACGTTTCGTTATAACTTCTAAGCGCGCACTTGTACGTTTATATGATGGTGTATCAGTATACTTATCAACATCACTATTTGTCAGTAAGTTAATTGCACCCATGTCTCCATTTTCCATAGCATCATTATTTAATGGTATATAAATTTCTTTACCTTTAACACGATCTGTAACATGGACAAGTAATGTTGCTTCACCTGAGTCAGAAATTAATTTAACTTCTGCACCTTCATGTATACCACGATCTTCTGCTAACTCTGGTGAAATTTCAACAAATGCATTAGGTACTTTGTATTTTAACATTGGTGTTTGATAAGTCATATTTCCTTCATGGAAATGTTCTAACAATCTACCATTGTTTACATGTAAATCATAAACTTCATCTTGTTTGAAGTAGTTATCAAATGATAATGGGAATAATTTAGCTCGTCCATTATCAAAATTGAAGCCTTCTTGGTATAACAATGGTTCATCCGTACCATCTTCATGTACAGGCCACTGTAAACTGTTGAAGCCTTCTAAACGATCGTAACTCACACCAGCATATAAAGGTGTTACGCGCGCGATTTCGTCCATGACTTCACCTGGATGTTTATAATTCCAATCAAATCCCATTTCTTTAGCGATTGCTTGGAAGATTTGCCAATCTGGTTTTGAATCGCCTAATGGTTTCAATGCTTGGTATAAACGTTGAATACGACGTTCAGTATTAGTAAATGTACCATCTTTTTCTAATGATGGACTAGCTGGTAATACGACATCAGCAAATGTTGCAGTAAATGTTAAGAATTCATCTTGTACTACCATGAAGTCTAATTTTTCAAATGCTGCTTGAACAAAATTAATATTTGAATCAACGATACCAGTATCTTCACCATATAAGTATAATGAATGTATTTCGCCGTCATGGATACCTTCAACCATTTGATGGTTATCTTTACCAGGTTTTGGATTTAATTCTACACCATATTCTTTTTCGAATTTAGCACGAATATCATCCGCTTCAATACTTTGATAACCAGTGATTTTATCAGGCATACTACCCATATCACTACATCCTTGAACGTTATTATGTCCACGTAATGGATAAGCACCAGTGCCTGGGCGACGATAGTTACCAGTTACTAATAATAAATTAGAAATTGCTGTACTTGAATCACTACCGATATCTTGTTGTGTAATACCCATTGCCCAACATATAACTACTGATTCAGCTTTAGCACATTCTTCAGCAAAACTAATTAAGTCTTCTTTAGCAATACCTGTCGCTTCTTCAGCAAATTCCATTGTAAATGTTTCTAATGATTTATAATATTCATCAAAATCGTCTACCCATTTAGCAATGAAGTCTTTATCATGTAAATCATGATCAATAATATATTTTGTTACTGCGCTTAACCATGCTAAGTCAGTACCAGGTTTAGGTTGATAGAAACGATCAGCACGTTCAGCCATTTCATGTTTTCTAATATCAAAAACATGCATTCTTTGACCAAATAATTTTTGAGCACGTTTCATACGTGATGCGATAACTGGATGTGCTTCTGCTGTATTTGTCCCAATTAACACTGACATTGCTGATTTTTCTAAGTCTTCAATACTACCAGAGTCTCCACCATGACCTACCGTTCTAAATAGACCTTTAGTCGCAGGTGCTTGGCAATATCTTGAACAGTTATCT
This sequence comes from Staphylococcus simiae, assembly GCF_017357005.1. Taxonomy (NCBI): domain Bacteria; kingdom Bacillati; phylum Bacillota; class Bacilli; order Caryophanales; family Staphylococcaceae; genus Staphylococcus; species Staphylococcus simiae. The sequence continues at coordinate 2,201,321 of NZ_CP071589.1, forward strand.
ACATTATTTGTTCCAATAACTTGACGTGCTAATTTTTGCATTAAATAAGATTCTTCGTTCGTTGCTTTAGAAGAAGAAATAAATGATAATGCATCAGGACCATGTTGTGTTTTAATTTTATTAAAGTTATCTGCTACAACTTTTAATGCTTCGTCCCACTCTACTTCATGGAATTCACCATTTTTTCTAACTAAAGGCTTAGTTAAACGTTGATCAGAATTAATATGACCCCAAGAGAATTTACCTTTAACACATGTCGCAATTTTATTGGCTGGTGAATCGTGTGAAGGTTGTACTTTTAAGATTTCTCTATCTTTAGTCCAAACTTCGAATGAGCAACCAACACCACAATATGTACATACTGTTTTAGTTTTCTTAATACGCTCTTTACGCATTTCAGCTTCTGAATCAGAAATAGCAAATAATGGACCATAACCCGGTTCTGCTTTTTTAGTTAAATCAATCATAGCAGCTAATGAACCAGGTTCAGTATCTGTCATATAACCAACATTACCTTCCATATTTACTTCCATCATTGCGTTACATGGACATACAGTTGCACATTGTCCACAAGATACACATGAAGATTCATTAATTGGCACATCATTATCCCAAATAACACGTGGATGTTCACGATCCCAATCAATTCTAATTGTTTCGTTTACTTCGATATCTTGACATGCTTCAACACAACGACCACATAAAATACATTGGTTTGGATCGTATCTATAAAACGGACCATAATCTTTTTCATATGGTTTCTCTTTATATTCGTATGTTTGATGTTGGAGACCCCATGCGTCCATTGTATTATGGATTTCACAATCTCCATTATTGTAATCACATACTGTACAATACAGCATATGCTTTTCTAAAATACGGTCTAATGCTTCTTTTTGAGCATCTTTAACTTCATTATTAACAGTGTTTACTGTCATAGGACGATCAATCGTTGTACTACATGAACGTTCAATCTTTCCGTCGATTTCTACTGTACATGTATCACAAGTTTGTATAGGTCCCATCGATTCGTTATAACAAATTGAAGGTACAAACGTATCTTGAGATTTAATAAACTCAAGTAAATTCGTGCCAGGTTCAACAAGATAATCTTTGCCGTCAAGTGTGACTACCAAATGTTCTTGCATTCAATTCACCCCATCTATATATTTTCCGTAAATGACTAGATAATTACATTTTAATATTCCATCTAACTATGCCCCACATAATTTAAAAAGATAGAATTGTATTAATTGTATTACTTTATATGCATTATGTTAAGTATTATTTAGCAATTTAATTTATGAAAACTTTTTCATTTGCAATTATTTGTACAAAATTAAATTTTTAGAGCGTTTAATTGAAAATGACTATCAATACCGGTAACTCAACACATGCTAAACTAATCATTTAAATACAACAACTCTTCTTACTATACTAGTAACAAACTTTCACAGACAATCCATTAACCATAGCAAGTACACATAAAAAAGATGAAGACAACGCGTTCGTTATCTTCATCACTATATTGATTATTCTAAATTGTCTCTTAATAATTTAGTGTTTTCTGATTTAGATGCATCACTTGGTACAAAGTAATATAATCCATCACTTTGGATACCACCTTCACCGCTTAATTGGTGTTTATTAACAGTATCATTAGCATCTTTATAGTTGCTTCTTATAGTATTTAAATCACTCAATGTTAAATCTGTTTTAACATTATTTTGTATTTCATTCATTAAGCTATTAAAATGTGTAATAGATGACGGACTAGCCATTTTATTAGCCATCGCTTCTAATACTAATTGTTGACGTTGTTGACGACCAAAGTCACCACCAGCACCTTCTTCTTTACGACTACGTATAAATTTAAGTGCTTCGTCACCATCTACATGTGTTTTCTCACCTTTTGAGAATTTCAAACCACTGACAGTAAAGGTATCATTACTAGTAACATCGACTCCACCAATACTATCAATCATATCATGCAATCCATCCATATCAATCGTTGCATAGTGATCAATTGGTACATTCATTAATTTCTCAAGTGATTTCACAGCCATATTAGGACCACCATAAGCATAGGCATGTGCAATTTTCTCACTTGTACCTCGTCCTACAATATCTGCTTTAGTATCACGTGGAATACTTACTAGTTCTGTTTTCTTTGCTTTAGGGTTAACCGATAATATCATAATACTATCGCTGCGCTCGCCTCCACCATTTTTCTTACGCTCTGAATCTGAGTCAACGCCAAATAAAGCAATCGTAAATGGATCTCCATCTTTTAAGCTGACATTTTTATCTCGAAGTTCTGAATGACTGCGATCTAATGGATTATGTATTTTATTTCCTGTAATAAAAACTTTAGCTGCCACATAAACAACTGCGATAATCGCTAATAAAACCAATATCCCAAATACCCATAAAAATATTTTCTTTGGTAGGCTCATTTTATTTCTTTCTGCTCGTCTCAACCTAACCACTCCTTCATCGACTATTTTCTATTTATCTTCTACTCTTATTCATTATAACTTACTTCAGATTTATTACTATACTTCTTAAGCCCCATTACTATGCCAATAGCTTTTATGAACATTCACTAAATCCAAAGGATATAACTACTATTTTTGGTACCCACCATGACTATTTAAAATATCTAATACTTCTTGATGGCATGATGGATTACTAATGATAAATGGTCCAGCTTGAAGATGGTTGATAGGTTGTCCAGTTAGATTAGTCATCTTCAATCCCAATTCCTCAGCAAATAAAAATTGTGCTGCAATATCCCACGGCTTAGGATTAGTATTAACATGAGCACCAAATTGTCCTTTGATTACTCTTATTGAATCCAAACCGCATGCACCAATCAATCTATAGCTAAATGATGAAGCCAGTAACATTTGTACCGTTTCAATATTAATCACTTGTGCATTAAATGACACAATAGCATCCTGTAATGCAAGTGATTTAGGTTCCAATAATGGTTGCCCATTGGCAAAAGCTCCTTGCCCTTTAATAGCTTTATAAAGCACACCACGAGGATAATCATAAATATAGGATAATAATGGCTCTCCATTAACAAAATAAGCTAAAATGATGCAATAGTCTTCTTGTTGTTTAACCAGATTAGCTGTACCGTCTATCGGGTCCATAATCCATAAATGCTCAATATCTTCATGTATAAATTGATTATTTTTTTCTTCCCCTAATAAATGATGTGTAGGAAAATGTTCATTCAAAAACGTTTCAAATTGATTTTGAATTTGTTTGTCTACATTAGTCACTAAATCAAAGCGATTCTTTTTAGTCGATGTTTTCATGTCTGCTATTAATGGCGGAATAATATTATCTAAATTAGTCATCCACTCACAAATTACATCATCTAAATATTGCAATATCTTATTATCGATGCCAGTCACCTCATTAAATATATTATAACTATTAATGTCATCATAAATGAAAATTACATATAAATGAAGTCACGTTTAAATTTATTCATAAAAAAATCGGCTAGTCACGTGCTAGCCGACAAATAGAAAGGAAAGTAAGTAATAAATATTGAAGATGTTGTGATGTAACTTGAACGATTAATGAGCTATCTGCTATATAGCTCTACCCCTTTGTATAATCGCTCCCCCTGTTACAAATAATATAATAGCACAATTCGATTGAGTATGTAAGCGTTTTCTTAAAAGTTTTTTAATTTTTTAAAATTAAAAGTTGAAAATGTCTTCATTGTCACTCTTATGTTATACTTTGTGTAATATATCATCTTTGTGGGAGGTGTGGACGTTGAACAAAGCTGAAAGACAAAATTTAATTATTACTTTAATACAACAAAATAATAAAATGACCGCGCTCGAATTAGCTGAACGTTGCCACGTTTCAAAACGGACAATTTTAAGAGATATTGATGAATTAGAAAACCAAGGTGTAAAAATTTATGCACATCACGGTAAAAATGGTGGCTATCAAATTCAACAAACACAGTCTAAAATTGCAGTGAATTTAACTGAAAGTGAACTATCCGCCTTATTTTTAGTATTAAAAGAAAGTCAATCTTATTCAACGTTACCATATAAAAATGAAATCAACGCTATTCTTAAACAGTGTTTAACTTTACCTCAAACACGTTTACGAAAATTACTAAAACGATTAGATTTTTATATCAAATTTGAAGAGGAAAACTTAACAGCGCTGCCTTATTTATTTTCTGATATTTTAATTTATTGTACTGAAAGAAATGTAATGCTAGTCGACTATCAAGAAGATGGACATATTACAGCTGAAAATATCATCTTTATCGGCTTACTTTGTAAGAAAGGTCACTGGCTTGCAGTCGTATATGATATTGGGTTGGGTTGTACTAGAGAATTGGAAATCTCAAATATCCTAGATATTTCATACTCATTTAGAAAGACAATTCAAACACACGACATATCTATCGATAACTATCAGCAATTTTTAAACCCCATTGATACGCCTGATTAGGATATCAATGGGGTCACTATAATTAACGCAAGGTTATAATACTTATAATAAAGGATATTAAGTTATTTAAAATATGAAAAGCTATCGATGCACCAAGGTTTCTTCCTGATTTAAGATAAATGAATACAAGTGCACAAGCCAATATTAAATAAGGTCCTAACTCAAATGGAGATTTAGCTTCAGTAACATGCATTGCTGCGAATAAAATAAGTGAAATGATACTCATCACGATAAAATTAAACTTTTTACCAAGTTCTCCTATTAAAATATGTCTAAAAAATATTTCCTCTATCACTGGTGCTAATATTACTATTAATAAAAATGTAAATGGTAGAAACCAAGTTACGTTGAACAATTGATTTATTTCTAATTCATTTTGCGTTTCATCAAACTGTAAATGTTTTGGTAACCACTGTGTGGCATATCCATATCCTGACATCAATATCATCGATACAATATACAGTATGCCAATGAATAGCCAATGCTTTTTAATATAAGCTATTCCTTTTTTAAATCTTACTGTCATCGTTTTGAAATGCAACAAGTAAAATACAACTATTACAATGATATACGCTACAATTTGTGACAATGTAGACAGCAAAGCCATTTCTAATTGATTCATTTCACTCTTATACATACTAAACAGTAAACCTGAAATAAACATTAAACCAAACATAGCCACTATTAATATTGGTAATAATAGTAAATCACGCCAAGCTATATCTTTAAAACTATACTTTGTTTTAACTTTGCTCATTTTTATGTCCCTTCTACTTCAATGGTATATTAAATTTTATTGGAGGTATGCTTTAATGATAAACGAAAGTAAACTCATGTCTCAACAAATTATCACTTTACTCGTACTATTAGAACAAATGAAATTCACTTTCTTAATGACGAAAAATGAATTAGATCATCTATTACAACAATTTAATGCTCTTTGTGTTACTGAATTCGATAGACTCCAAACTAATCCGACTTCCTATCAATCAATTCCTGGTTATATTGCCTACTTTGAAACTTTAAAATTTTTAGCTGAACATCCATTAAGTCAGATGGACTACGGCAACCCTCTACACAATTTTAATCTTTTACAAACTAAACTATCTAACACATTAATTACAATTGATTTTATAAAATAACTATATAGCTATTAAGTAATTTAATATCTAACATTTATCAGAAAGTGTTTTATTAGATAAATTATTATATCAAATTTTTCCTTCAAATTGTAATGACTATTTAATAAGGTTATAATCATAATGATTAATATGATAAGTTGAGTCAGATTTAATTTACACAAATTAACTTTAAATTGTATGTAATAGCTATGGGTATGGGAAATTCATAGTTTAAATCTTCTTTTCTATTAGTAGCATATGGGAGTGTGGTTACTTATAGAATCGTATTTAACTTTAATGATATTACTCAACTATACTTATATCACCCATCAACTTATTTTTCATTCTAAATATGTAGCAAATCATGACATTATAATTTGCCATACAACAAAAGATAACACTTAATATTAAGTGTTGGACTGGAGTGATAAATATGTCAAACGTATTAACAAAAATTGATCATCAGTATCCATACATGACACAAAATGAAAAGAAGATTGCTCAATTCATTCTTAATTGCCCACAAAAAGTTATTCATATGCGGTCTCAAGACTTAGCAAAAAAGCTTGATATTAGTGCATCATCTGTAATCAGATTTAGTAAAAAAATTACTGATAGTGGCTTCAATGATTTAAAACTCAGTATTTCTAAATATGTACCCAAGGCATCATCACTATATAATGTTGAACTTGTACATAATGAATCAACATCATCTTTACGTAATAAATTACACAGTCGGACTGTTAAGACACTAGGTTATGCCAATGACGAAATAAATGATGACATAGTAGATGATATTTGCCATTATTTAAAACATTCAAATACAATATTTATCTACGGGTTTGGTTCATCTTTTGTTGCTGCAACTGATATGTACCAAAAGTTATCACGTGTAGGTTTAAATAAACAGCTTGTCCAAGAATCACATATATTTGCTACACTACTTGCAACGCATAATTCTAACGATTGCGTCATCTTGATTACAAACAATGGTATGCAAAATGAGTTGCAATCAATGGTCAAAGTTATTGTAGATTATCATATTCCTATTGTTACCATTACAAGCACCAAAGATAACCCAGTAGCATTAGCATCAAATATTGTTTTAACATATGGTAAGACTAATGATAACGAAACACATATGAGTGGTACTACTTCTTTATTCGCACAACTGTTTACCATTGATGTTATCTATTATCGATACGTTGCATTAAATTATCATGCGTCGTTAGATTTTATTACACAGTCTAAAATGGCACTTGATAATTACCGTAAACATTTATCAAATTTAAAATTCAAACATTAAATGCCTGGGACAAAATCATTTCACAGTTAAATTCAAGCATTCGGCAGTAACTGTCTGGTTTGTAAAATGTTGATGTATCAACGTTTTGCAAACCTAGTCAGTCTTGCCGGGGTGGGAGGGACCCGTCATAGAAAAATATAGGGATTACAATTGGTTGCTAACGCAACAATTGCATAAGAACTAGTAAAGATTGTAAATCTAAGTAAAGGATTACAATTGGTTGCTAGCGCAACAATTGCATAAGAACTAGTAAAGATTGTAAATCTAACTAGTTCTAAATGTGCCAGACGGGCATCTACGAAATAAATTTTATATAAAATTTATTTCTGTCCCACTCCCAAATGAATGATGTAACACTTGTGTGCCATGTGGCAACTAATCAACACAGACTAGCATTTGCTAATGTTGATACTTTTTTATCTCATAGCAGAAGCAATAACTAAAGATGTTTAAGCCTAAGTAATAATCTTTTAGTTATAGCGTCAATATTCATCAGTAAACTCAAACGCTATTCATTATATATAATAGAGATTATCGAGTAGGAGGATAACCATTATTTGATTATCCGTCCTCTCACACCACCGAGCGTACGGTTCCGTACTCGGCGGTTCAATATCTTGCGTAAGCCGTCTCTGCGAGTTGGGTTAATGGTTCTAACCCCCACTTGTAGAGACGTTTTGTTGTAAGTGCACGATGAACTTCATGCGTTGATGATAAGCGCCAGTATTTCTTTCTTGAATTGGCAATTTTCATTGCACTCTTATGGTCAAGTCCATACTTACGTAACATCTTATATTTGGTTTTTATTCTTTTCCATCTTTTGAGGATTAGTTGTCTAATGCGTCGGTTTAACCATGATTGTAACTTCGTTACAAAACCTGTAATAAATCCTTTACCAAAGTAATTTATCCACCCTCGTGTTACTTGATTAATTTCTGATATAATCTCTTTAAAGGTACCTGGTCTATTTCGTTTCGTTAGACGTCTTAAGGTGCGTTTTAAATTTCTTCTTGCTTCCATAGTCGGTCTGAAACGATAAGTGCCATTTACTTTGGTCATTAGACAACTCAAGAACTTTAAACGTGTGATAGAACCTACCTTGCTCTTTTCACTATTTACAATAAGTTTAAGGTCTTTTTCGATAAACTTTGTCACACTTTCCATGACACGTTGACCCGCTCGTTTTGTACGTACAAAGATGACGAAGTCATCTGCATAACGAACAAAGCGATGACCACGTTTCTCCAATTCATTATCTAATTCGTGAAGATAAATATTACAAAGTAACGGGGAAATAACACCACCTTGCGGTGCACCTATTTCTCTACTTCGATAATTACCATTGAGGTCGATTGCACCAACCTGTAGGCTTCTACGAATAAATTTAGAAATGGCTTTATCTTGAACATGTCGTTCAAATAGATACATTAATTTATCATGGTTCAACATATCAAAGCACTGTTTTAAATCACAATCAACTGCAACTAAGTAACCTTCTTCATAGTATGTTGCACATTCTTTAAGTGCAGTTCCTGTACTACGATTCGGTCTAAAGCCATGACTGTGTTTTGAGAAAGTACGGTCGATACTAGGTTCAATGACTTGTTTAATGGCTTGTTGGATAACTCTGTCTCTTGCGACAGGGATTCCAAGCACGCGCTTTTTCCCATTTGATTTAGGTATTTCAACCTTTCTTACTGCTTGTGGCTTATACGTGCCATCAAGCAGTTTTTGTTTAATTTGTGGAAAGTATTTTGCGAAATGTGATGTTAATTCACTTACTCGCATGCCATCGATGCCAGGTGCACCGTTGTTTTTCTTCACTTTCTTAATTGCTTTTTGTATATTATTCTCTCTTACAACAAGCTCCATCATAGATGGAGACTCACGATACATTTCTTTCATTTCACCTAAGATTTACTGTACGCACTCATATATCCTTTTTCGTTCCACTACTTATCTTTCTATGAGTTGCCAATCATTAATTGTATTCTGTACGTTGTAAATCTCTAACCTCCATTCTTTACTTTGTATGAATATTGTTCAGTCCTTCAGTATTTCTACCTACTATGACCTCTGCTGACTTCTCATCATTCGTTATTACTACGATTTTTTTTATCGCTGATGAGACCTCCCCGGGTAAGAGTAACCACTTTCCACTCATTCCACTGCATCATTTACTATATAGAACTCGGGTAGTATCGGACTTTATCTTGTATTGCAGATTCATCCATTCCACATAGCCTTGTATGATATTTCTGTTCGTCAGTGCGAGTGTTTGCGTCCGACTTCCTTCAGATTCCATTTCACAATGGACACCCTTGTCTTTCGCTAACAGTTCCTACTACCAAGCCTGTAACGGACTTTCACCGTCTAGTAATTACCCATGCCGGGCGCACAATAACAAAGCCAACTAAGTTTCGATTTTGTAATCTAAACTTAATTGGCTATTTTTAATGAAACATATTCAATGATATTATGTCATTATTTATTTACTGAATGATTATTTTTATTGTATCTAATAAAGTAGTAAATTGTTACTAGTGTTAAGAATACGATACCGATTAATACAGAAACCACTGTTTCTTTATTGAACAACATTCCGATTAACACGATAACTAAGAACGCAATTGTGATATAGTTACTGAATGCGCCACCAGGCATCTTAAATGGATGTCCTTCTACTTGCTCAGGATGTAATTTTCTGAAGCGTAAATGACTAAATAAAATCATAAACCAAGGTATCATACCAGGTAAAATTGACGCACTGTATACATATACGAAGATACTATCAGCACCCTTAATCAATAAAGGTAAAATCACATTTAATAATGCACCTACTAAAATACCAACAGATACTGCCATGACAGTATACACTGGCACACCATTTTTCATTACTTTAGTGAAAATCTTAGGCATTTCACCTTTTTGGGCAAGAGTGAAGATCATACGACTTGCACTAAAGATACCTGAGTTACAACCAGACATTGCTGCTGTTAATACCACAAAGTTAATTAAACCAGCTGCAAAAGTAATACCAACTTTAGCAAACGTTGCTACGAATGGGCTACCGATATTACCTAATTCATCCCATGGATAAACTGATACGATAACAAAGATAGCACCTAGATAGAATATTAAAATACGCCAGATAACGCCATTAACAGCTTTAACAATATTTCTTTGTGGATCCTTAGTTTCACCAGCTGAAATACCAATTAATTCAACACCTTGATAAGAACCAATAACAATTGATAATGCAAAGAAGAATCCAACGATACCATTTGGCATAAAGCCACCATGTGCCCATAAGTTAGAAATACCAACTGCATGACCACCATTCCCAATACCAAAGAATATAATACCAAAGCCAGCAATAATCATTAAGATGATTGTTACTACTTTAATTAATGCAAACCAAAATTCAAATTCACCAAATGCTTTAACAGAGAATAAGTTAGCAGCCATTAATAATAATACTGCTATAATTCCAGGAATCCAGTTTGGTAAATTAGGGAACCAATAGTTCATATATTCACCAACTGCAATAACTTCACTCATCCCTACAACGACCCATTGGAATATATTACTCCAAGCTGTCATATAACCTGCTGCCGGATGTATGTAATCACTGGCAAATGTCGCAAAAGAACCCGTTGTTGGGTTAAGATATATCATCTCTCCCATTGCTCTCATAATTAAAAATAAAAAGATACCTGCAATTAAGTATGCAAATATTACTGATGGTCCAGTCCATTTAATCGTACTTGTAGCACCCATAAAAAGACCTACACCAATTGTTCCGCCAAGTGCAATCATTTGTATTTGACGTGAACTCAATCCCCTTTGAAGTTCATTGTTTTCCATTCCATCTTACCCCATCTCTTTAAAATCCTAAAATATAATCAATAATTAACTTATTGACGTAATTATACTATAACTTTATGTATTTGGTACATTATTATTTTAATCATATGTAACCGTTTACAAAATTACTATAACAGGCTTTTTGTTATTTGCAAACAATTATTTTTGAGATTTTTCAAAAAAATAAAATAAATTATAAACAAAGCTTTAATACAATGTCTTTAGAGGTTATTATCACTTATGATATACTTTTTTTAATAATATGTTTAAGGAGCTTGCACATGTTCAAAGAGATATTACCCCGTGGTATTAAAATGTCGTTGTTATTTGCGGCTGCTTTTTTTATCATCAATTATTTCGGTATGACTAAACCAGATATTTATGCATTAGCGGGGAAAACAATTATTGCTACATTGGTCTTTTTAATACTTTATATCATCTTATTTTCACTTTTAAATTCACCTAACCGTAAAATCAAATTTGGCACAACGTTACCAATCGCAATACTTCTAGGTATTATCATTGGTAAACTTTTCTTCACAATACAACTTGGTGTTATAGCTGGAGTTATTTTAGGTATCTTAGCTGGGTTTATTTGGGAATTCATTAGTGGAAGAAATGGAGAGAATTAATTATGACAACTTTAATTATTGGACTTATTGTTTTGATATTATTAATCATTAGTTTTATCCCAAATTATCGTGCGATGAAATTTGCTAAAGCTGAAGGACAAAATCATACAAGATATACTATTATGGTTGGTATTGATGCGCTTTTAATTGTCTTAATCATTGTCACTCTATTACTCAAATATATGTAAACACATAGTAAAAGCACAAGATATTATCTTTATTCGTGATAATACCTTATGCTTTATTACTATAATTTACCTTGTAACAATAGAAAATAACCAATGGTTGCTATCATAAGATATATAACAGAACCAATAATAAACGATCTCATTTGTATATGAAAGGGTGTTTGTTTGTTAAAAATAGGCCCTATCATTAAATTACCAACTGCCAAAATGACTGGTCCTGCGATAAAGAAAAGTATGGTATATAACATTTAATGAGTCCCCTTATTTAGTAAAGAACTTTTCAATGATTTCATCAGCATCAACATCTTTAGCTACAAAATCCACATTAGAAAAATCTTGAACTTCAGTCATTTGATTTGTATTAACAATGACATCTAAACCAGCACGAATAGCTGCTGTTGCACCATTTACTGAATCTTCGATAGCTAAGCAGTGACTTGGACTATAATTCAATCGTTGTACAGCAGTTAAATATAACTCTGGGTCAGGTTTAACATTTTCTACATCTTCACTACCTACAACAACCTCGATATAGTTATCCAAACCAAGTGCTTTAAAAGTGGGCATAATATCTTTTCTGTTACTACTTGTTGCAATCGCCATAGGTATATGACGTTGTTTTAAAAACTCCATTAATGCTTTAATCGTAGGTCTAATAGGCAGAGATGCACTAGATTGACTATGCATATGATAAATAAAATCTTTACGCTGTTGTCCTACAACATTCACAATATGTTCTTGTAACTCTGTTGCAGCACCACCGATAGAATCTCTATAAAAATCTATACTTATAGGTTCAACTTGATCTTCTTTTAAATATTTATTGATGACTTCATATAGATGTTGTTCTGTATCAACAATAGTGCCATCAAAATCGAATACTACAGCTTTATACATAACGTCTCTCTCCTCTGTTATTAATCTTATAACTATACTCATAGTATACATGTCATAGCAAGAGTGAGACAGACATAACTTCCCAAAAGATTTATAACTTAGAGCTAGTTAGATTTTTAATCTTTACTAGCTCTTGCCCAACCTGCATTGCTTGTTGAAACTGTTTCACAGTTTCTCTATGTTGGGTCCCTATGCAATTGTTAGAGTTTCTACTATCTTGATAGCTAGAAACTCTTATGCAGTTTATTATGAATTAATAAACTGTAAACCTTTTTCAAAGCAATTGTAATCCTTTATGTTAGATTTTTAATCTTTTTATGACAGACCTTTCACTACAGCAGCACTGACTATATTTATAAAGTGCTAATTTACAATATGGACAATGGCTTATAATCACCTTAAATGTAAGTACACAATATTTTTATACTAGGCTTATTTAGCCTCTTTTTTGACCAATATCTTGCTAATATAGGCCCAGTTATATTATGAACAAAACTAAATACAGCACCTGGCACGGCTGCTAACGGACTAAAATGTACAGTTGCTAATGAAACTGCTAATCCTGAATTTTGCATTCCTACTTCGATACTCACAGCTTTTTTATCAGCTTTATTTAATTTAAACACACGTGCTAATAGATAACCGATAGAATAACCTAAGACATTATGTAAAATGACTACCGCAAAGATAAGCAATCCTGTAGTTAAAATTTGAGACTTGCTACCGCCAACTACTGCCGCCAATATTAATGAAATAGCAATAACTGACACAATAGGTAATGCAGTGGAAACTTTACGCGCAACTTTTTTAGCAACATTTTGTACAATAAATCCAATTACAATCGGTATTAATACAACTTGGACGACTGACCATAACATCGCAGCAAACGATACTTTTAACCACTCATTAGCAAATAAATAGATTAATGCAGGCGTAACGATAGGTGCTAATAATGTTGAAACAGATGTAATCGCTACTGACAATGCTACATTCGCATTTGCAAGATAGCTCATCACATTACTAGACGTTCCTCCTGGACAACATCCTACTAAAATAACGCCAATTGCAATTTCAGGAGGTAATTGAAATACTTTAGCAATTACAAAAGCTAATGTAGGCATAATCGTGAATTGTAAGATAACGCCAATAATAACTGGCTTAGGTGACTGAAAGACAACTTTGAAATCTTTTGGTTCGATGGTCATCCCCATTCCTAACATCACAATGCCTAATAAATAAGGCACGATTGTTCCTAAAGTTGCTAACTGACTTGGAAAGATAAATCCAATAATCGCAGCAACCAACATCCATAATAAAAATGTTTTTGTCGCAAATTGACTCATTTTTTCTAACACGTCAAACACTCCCTCATCCTAATCAATAATACCGAAAATAATAACATATGCTACTAGCAGTCACAATACTTTTTTCAGAAAATTCTTATTATTTATATCGTTTATCATCCTATTAATATTTAATGATAAATATTTTCAACTTCATTCAAAAGTCTTAGTGCTTAATGAAAAAAAGCGTGGTAAAATCAATTTGAATAAAATAATGTTTAACTCAAATTAACCACATTTTTATACATAACAGTTATATCCTCGGGAGGTCCTCATATGATTCTAGATAAGTTCGAAACTTATATCGTCAATATAGCAGGTTTAAATGATCGTACGACACGTAAAAAATTAAATAAATTATGTAAAAGCATCAATTTTTGTGATGCATTTCAATTTTCAATAATAAAAGAAGCACAACAATACGTTTTAGAAATTAGTTTACCGAAACAACAATTACCTTATTTCATATCTTTCCTAAGTTTTCATCAATACAGTATTTACCAAGTGTTATCACCTAAGAACATCAATGAATTACTAGATTCTAATAATCTATATCAATCTGCTAAACGTTTTGATATTAATATAGATGGGTTACAAGATGCATTTATTAAAGATAAAGTTATTGATATTATGACTATGTTCCAGAATCATCATGACATCTCATACACTTTGAATAAATCACATGCACATATCATCAGCTCACCTGAAACTTTCGCTAAAATTTTGCACACCATTGCTACTAGAAATATTGATATTTTATCAGCAACATATAAATCATCATCACTAAGTAAAGCACATATTTCTTAGTGCACTAAGAAACCGAGATCGTCACTCATGACCATCTCGGTTTCTTTTTTGCTATTATCTATTATTAAGTCACTTTCAAATTAGTTGTCATTTTTGTCGACCATATTTTCAAATGCTTCACGCACTTGAGGCACCGTCATCCCAACAACTACTTGGACACTTTTACCACTTTTCACTAAACCGTGTGACATTTGATTATGTGTGAAATAATCAGTATCTTCTACTTTATTTTCATCATACACCGTTAAGCGTAAACGTGTCGTACAGTTAGTCACATCTTTAATATTATCTTTGCCGCCTAAACCTTCTAAATAATATGCTGCTTTATCTTCGTATTCATTACCCGTTGATGACGTATGGCCTTTATCATCAATACCTTTTTTCTCTTTATAATCTTGTTTTGAAAATAGTTTAACTTCTTCATCAGTTTTTTTACGTCCTGGAAGTGGAATATCAAATTTCAAAATCAAGAATCTAAATAAGAAGTAGTATATTGCTACAAAAATTAATCCAATTATAACTTGTGCTACGTATGTACCCCAATGGTCTTTACCTAATGGTAACCAGTTTGTTGAGATAAAATCTAGCACACCGCCACCCATGTTACCAACAACACCAAAACCATACATAATTGTATCCATTGTTGCTGCTAATAATGCATGTAGGACAAATAAATAAGGTGCGATAAATAAGAATGTAAATTCTAAAGGTTCAGTAATACCAACTACTACAGCGGTTAATGTTGCAGGAATTAACAACGCTGCAACTTTTTTGCGATTTTCTTTAGGTGTCGTTGAATACATTGCTAAGGCGATACCTAAACAACCAAAGACTTTACCATTACCTTGTAACATAAAGCCATATGGGAACTGCTCTTTTAATGGTTTCGTACTCTTCGCAAAATCATTTAAATGTTCTAACCATTCTGCTTTTAGTCCATGATTGACTACAACTGGACCTACTTCAATAGGTGCATAAATAAAGTGGTGTAATCCTGTAGGAATCAATACACGCTCTAAGAAATGATACAACCATACACCAACATATCCTGAAGCAATAATAAAATGTTGCATTGAACCAATACCATTTTGCACTGTTGGCCATACTACACATGTAATTGCCGCTATCGGTAACATAACAAAGAATGAAATGGTAACAACGAATGTCAAGCCTTGGAATACACCAACCATTTCAGGCAGGCGTTTACTGTAGTATCTATTATGTATCCAAGTTATAATACCTGAGATAATAATACCGCCAAGGATATTAGTATCTAGTGTCTCAATACCTGCAATTGACTTTAATCCAGGTACGTTTTCCACACCTTTTTGTAAATTGGCACCAAATGTATGTGGCCATTGCGTTAAAATTGCATTAATAAAGGTATTAAACATTAAATATCCCATTAATGCTGCAAGTGCTGCATGACCAGGTGCTTTTTTAGCTAATGATAACGGTAATCCTACTACAAAAACAACTTCCATATGATTAAAAATTACCCAACCACCAGCTTCTATAACTGACCAAAACTTAAACCAAAATGTATGTTGATCTGCAAGTCCACCCATAATTGTTGGATTTTTGAATAACGTTGCAAATCCTAATACAATACCAAAGAACGCAAACATCAAAACTGGAACAATCATAGCACTACCAAATCGTTTTATCGCATTCATCTTTTCCCCTCCAAAACTTTTTATAATCAACTGTATGCTTCTCTTAATTATATTCAAGCAACTATATTGTTTAATCTATTTATATACAATATATAGTAAACGCTTACACATAGACAACGTCATTGACGCAATTTGAAAGTATTTTGTATAATCAGATTATCTTTTCATTTACTGAAATTATTTTCAGTTACGACTTTAGTGACTATGATTCAATCATCATGTACTAATATGTATACATTCAAAATTACTATATAAGTTTTTTCTAATATTACTAACAAAATTAAGGGGATGCTAAGCATGTTTCTAGATGGACGCGTTAATCGTCATTTCGATAAATTAAATGATAACGATCTGCAAATTGCTCATTATATTAATACGCACGTTGCTGCTTGTAAACATATGAAGATTCAAGATTTAGCACAATTCACTCACGCTTCTAATGCAACCATTCATCGTTTTACTAGAAAGCTTGGTTTTGATGGCTATAGTGATTTTAAATCTTATTTAAAATTCGAAAGTGACAAAACTCATCAATTACCTTCAAACTCAATCGATGGTTTTCGTCAAGAAATTGAAAGCACTTTCAGTTATTTAGAACGCGTTGATTACCACTTATTAACTTCTAAAATGCATGAAGCTACAACAATTTACCTTTACGGAACTGGTCGTGCTCAATTGAACGTTGCTGCAGAAGCACAACGTATTTTACTAACATTGCATAAAAACGTTATTGTATTACATGATGAACATGAACTAAAAATGGTATTAAATAAAAGTGATGATAATGATTTATTCTTTATTATTTCCTTATCTGGTGAAACACATCAACTTATTGAAGTAACGAACTTATTACAATTACGTCAAAAATTCTTCATTTCTGTAACAACAATGAAAGACAATACGCTTGCACAAAAAGCAAACTATAATGTTTATGTTTCTAGTAATACCTTTTATTTAACGGATGGTACAGACTATTCTAGCTTTATTAGTTATCATATTTTCTTTGAGACATTAGTTAGAAAATATAACGAACATTTACAACAAGGTGATTTAACATAACAATTATCAGCTATTGAGATTATGATATTAAAAAGGAAGTTATGACTATACTATTTTCATAGTCATAACTTCCTTTTTTGTTATTGATACTATTGTTGTTTTGAATCTTCAATATCTTGTAACACTTGGTTCATTTTATCAAACATTAATTCAAAACCATGTGTAATCGAATCATGATATTCTTTTTTCTTTTGTTTATATTCTAAACTTGTTAACCTGCGTTCTTTTTCAACTAATGAACGATAGTAGAAGAACATCTGAGTACCACCTGTTTCACGTTCAAAAAATTCTACTTCAATGACATCTTGTTCTTCACTTAACCCTGGCATACCAATTGTCATTTTAATAAATTCATCCATAATCAGTGTGTCAAAAGTACCCTCGATAATGTTTTCTTTACCATTTCTGACGTCGACAATACGGTACGTGCCACCTTCTTTAACATCTGCTTCTATACTCTTATTTGTACGTGTTGATGTCATAAACCACTGTTTTAAAATATCTTTTTTAGTCCAAGCTTCATAGACTAATTCTGGAGAAAATTTTAACAATCTTTCAACATCTATTTCTACATGTTCATTTTCTACATTGAATTTTGCCACTTTGTTCATCTACTTTCAATCTCACTCTTATTTTAACTTATTTTAACAAAGTTCCAAACTTAGACGATTAGATAGACATCAATGATCAAAGTCGTTACTTCAAGATATATAGTTGAAAGTCACCGCCATATTATACTTTAGACGTTTTTTTCTTTAATTTTGGAAGGTTAAAAACGATCGCAAACAAACCACAAACACCTAATAATATAGGATAAATACTATAAGGTACCATCATAAATGGTGAGATACCTGCGACACCAGCTGCTGAAATAACTTGTGGACTATAAGGTAACAATCCTTGGAAACATCCGCCAAAAATATCTAAAATACTTGCTGATTTTCTTGGATCAACATCATATTCATCAGCAATATTTTTTGCTAATGGGCCAGACATAATAATTGAAATCGTATTATTAGCCGTTGCAATATCTGCAGCACTTACTAAACTTGCGATACCTAGTTCTGCACCACGTTTGGATTTCACTTTTGAACGTACAAATTGTAACAACCAAGTAATACCGCCATTATGTTGAATAATACCTACTAAACCACCTATTAATAATGCAATCATGGCAATATCTTCCATGCTCATAATCCCTTTTGAAATTGCGTTTAACAATCCAGTCCAACCAAATGAGCCATCGATGATACCTATTAATCCAGCCAACAATGTACCACCTATTAATACGATAATAACATTCACACCTATTAAAGCTAATACTAACACCAAGACATACGGAATGACTTTGACGAGTTGGTAATCATAATTTTTAGTATGATCAATCGCTATACCATTAGTTAAAAAGAATAATACGATAATCGTTATAATGGCACCAGGTAAGACAATTTTAAAATTCACTCTAAATTTATCTTTCATTTTCGTATGTTGCGTACGTACGGCAGCAATAGTTGTATCAGAAATCATCGATAAATTATCACCAAACATGGCACCACCTACAACTGTCGCCATTGCTAGTGCAGTAGGAACATCTGTTGCTTGCGCAAACCCATAACCAACTGGAGCAATTGCTGCTACTGTACCAACTGACGTCCCCATTGAAATAGATACAAACATGCAAATAATAAACAAACCAACGATGATAAGATTTTGTGGAATTAATGATAATCCTAAATTTACTGTGGATGTTACGCCACCCATTTTTTCAGCAGTTGTTGAAAAAGCACCTGCTAAGACAAAGATTAACATCATTAAGATAATATTTGAATGTCCAGCACCTCTAGTAAACACTTCAACTTTAGACGCAAAAGATTCTTTCCTATTCATTAATAACGCCACAATGACTGTGACTGTAATCGCAACATTTAATGGCATTGTCGTAAAGTCACCCGTTACAATACCAACACCTAAAAATAAAGCTACAAATAATAACAATGGAAATAAGGCCCATGCATTACTTTTTTTCTGTTCTTCCATTTTTTTACCTGCTTTCCAATAAAAATACCTCTTTCTGATAAAGAAGAAAGAGGTCAATTGATGAATACCTGCTTATCTTCAAACCTTTTCGGTTACTGGAATTGGCACATTAGTCATGTTGCCGAAGTTTCGTAGGGCCAGTCCCTCCACTTCTCTTGATAAGTTTATATATGATTTAAAGTCTTACCGTAAAAGATAACATAGTTAGCGTCAAGTGTCATTAGAATAAAAGTACTTATTTAAATGATTTTTTTCATCACTTGTTGTTCGTTCATCAAACTAAGTTATCTTAATCATTGTTGTTAATATCATATTTAACATCGATATACAGCATAATAACAACGATAATAATTAATCCCATAATTGGAATGATTAATAGCAACCATAATTTAAAATACAGTGCTATTAAAATAAGCATAACGCTCACTAAAGTAATGATTAAAGACCAATATTTCAACTTTTTAGTGCGTTCTGCTGACATCACTTTAACGCGTTTATCTCTATCTGGCGCATTTATAATATAATCAATGCCCAACTTTCTAAGTATGATATTAGCAATGATGATTGGTACCCAAATTAAGAAGATGATAAGTAATTGCCATTGATTGCTAGAAACTGTTGGCACTACACCAATAATTAAAAAGGGTAAGAAGGCAATAACGGTTGCTATCATGGCCATCGTATAGTCACCTAATGGCGTCAGCCAAATACGTTGTTGTTGTATATTATGCGCTACTGCAAACATATTACCTAATAACATACAAGATAAGAATATCCCGCTACATAATATTAATAAACTTGTATCATCCATTTTATCGAACAATAATGCAGTACTAAGTACAATAGCCACAACTACAAACGTCAAAAGTTTAAATGTAATCGCTAGCCTTTTAAACATCGCTCGTCATCCTTTCAAGATGTAATATGTCGCTTTGTTTCTAAAAGGGCATTGATGTTGACTATGGTTCGCTAATTTTCAAAATTAATTTAATAGTAACATGCTAAAAGTAGGAGAGAGACAGACATAAATCTTGTCAAAAATTTATGGCGTATATGCCCGTCTTGCACATTTAAAGCTACTTAGATTTTAATCTTTTGTAGCTTTTATGCAGTTGCACGAATAGTGTCAACTGTAATCCTTAAATTTTTTCTATGACGGGTCCCTCCCACCCTGGCAAGACTGACTAGGTTTTTAAAACGTTGATTTAATAACATTTTTAAAACCGACAGTTACTGCTAAATACTACATGTTAAGTGTAAAATACTTTTTGTCTCAGGCTCATCAAAATCGTTTATCCAAGTTGTCTAGAAAACTTAAATATTGCTATTTTATGTATAAAAAATGGAATGACCAGAGATTCACTTACGAATAGTCTCTTAGTCATTCCATATACGATTATCAATGTGCTGTCATACACATTAATCTATTTGAATACCACCAGTTACACCAAATACTTGTCCAGTAGTATAACTTGATTCTTCTGCTGCAAGTAGAACATACGTACCTGATAGTTCAACAGGTTGACCTGCTCTACCTAGAGGTGTGTTCTGTCCAAAAGTAGGGATTTTACTTTGTGGTTGTCCGCCACTAATTTGTAGTGGTGACCAAAATGGACCTGGGGCAACACAATTGACGCGTATGCCTTTAGGACCTAATTCTTCAGATAAACTTTTTGTTAATGAAATGATTGCTGCTTTGGAAGCGGCATAATCATGTAATATTGGACTTGGATTATATCCTTGAACAGATGATGTTGTTGTAATTGATGCACCTGGTTGTAGGTATTGTAAGGCTTTTTGAACTGTCCAGAAGATTGGATAAACATTCGTTTCAAATGTTTCAGCAAATGATTTAGTATCAAAACCTTGAATATCATCATGATATTGTTGATGACCAGCCACTAACGTTACATTATCTAAGCCACCTAACGTTTTATATGCTTGTTCAACAAGGTCGTAATTAAATTGTTCATCACGAATATCACCAGGGATTAACACTGCTTGACGGCCTGCTTGTTCAATCACTTCTTTAACTTCTTGGGCATCTTGCTCTTCACTTGGTAGATAGTTAATCGCAACATCAGCACCTTCTTTAGCGTAAGCAATCGCAGCAGCACGACCTATCGCTGAATCTCCACCCGTTACTAATATTTTATAATCTTGTAAACGTCCATGCCCTATATATGAAGTTTCACCACAGTCTGGCGCTGGTGTCATTTCACTTTGTAAGCCAGGCACAGGTTGTTCTTGTTTATCATAATCTGATGTTTTAAATTTATTTCTAGGATCTTGTGCTCCCATATTTTAACATCTCCTCATTAAGTTTCTATATTATATTTACCCAATGAGCACCCTACTTTAATCATATTTTCATTCTTTTTACTATACAGCAAACATTTATGCAAGTAATTGCTTAACCAAATTGACAAAGTAAGACGGTACTTTTTTCAAAATCTTTTCGTCCGGGTCATATTGAGGATGATGTAAGTCATAGTTACTATTTGAACCGATAAAGGCAAAGACACCAGGAATTTGTTGACTAAAGCCTGAAAAATCTTCACCTATTGTCAATGGTTCTTCCATAACATTGACGTTATAACCTACTTCTTGTGCTACTTTAATAGCTGTATCAGTTAGTTGTTGGTCATTAATAACTGCACCTGGTAATTTTGTATAATTCAATGTTACTGTAGCGTTAAACATTGCTGTTAAGCCTTGCGCAATATCTTGAAGTCTTTGTTCAATCAAATCTCTAACATTAGCGTCAAAAGTTCTCACTGTTCCTTGAACATACGCTTGATCCGCAATGACATTCCATGTTGAACCAGAAGTTACTTGTCCAATGGTTACCACCGCTTCATCAAATGCCGATATATTCCTACTAACAATTGACTGAATACTATTAATTAATTGTCCTAATACAATGACTGGGTCATTACTTTGTTCAGGTTTCGCTGCATGTCCACCTACACCTTGTATGTTAAATTCAAAGCGGTCCACGGCAGAAGTAATAACACCAGATTTAATAGCAAATTCACCAACATTGAGTGACGGATAATTATGAAATCCTAACACTGCTGATACATCATCAACTACCCCTGTATTAACGACTTCCAAAGCACCATAACCTAATTCTTCAGCAGCTTGAAAAATAATTTTAACACGTCCATTTAACTGCTCTTCTATTGCTTTCAATTGCAATGCCGTACCTAATACACTCGCCATATGAATATCATGTCCACAAGCATGCATAACATCTGACTTGTCAGATTTAAAATCATGATTAACTAATTCGTTAATAGGCAACGCATCGATATCACTTCTAATTGCGATACATTGATCTCCTTGTCCTATTTCCGCTACTAAACCCGTTTTTAAAGGTGTCTCTAAAATGTTAATATCATGTTCTTCAAGAATTTGTTGTAATTTTGCAGTCGTGTTAACCTCTTCATTTGAAAGTTCTGGATGTTGATGAAAATATCGACGCCATTCTACTAATTGATTATATTCTGTCATTATTATCTCTCCTTTAATCGTACTACCCATCGGCCAATATAATAAATAAACGTACCAACAATCACACCAATTGCTAAATTATTAGTTACTAAAATTAAAGCCATCGTGATTAACATTAAGCTTCCGCGTTTAAAAGGTGCTTCTTTAATATGTGACCATGTTCTTCTATCAAACGTATTTAATGATACTGATACAAGTACAACTGCTAAAACAACCATTGGAATATGTCCAACAATCGGTCCTAATACAATGACACATAATAATAAAAATATTCCTGTTGATAGCGTCGCTACTCTAGTCGTTGCTCCCATTCTATAAAAAAATTTAGATTGACCTACGAGACCGCTAGAACCATAGCCTCCTAATAAAGACATTATTGTATTTGCAATACCTTGACTCAATACTTCTCTATCTTTATTACTATATTGTTGTGTTAAATCATTCATCATTTGTGTTGTTAGATTAGTTTGTATTACTGAAATGACTGCCATTGTTGCACCATACACTAGTGCGATGTTCATTGTAGACCAAGTGAATATGCCATAGGGGATATGTAGATGAGGTAGGGTCATTGTAATGTTAGCAAGATCATAAACGTACTGTATATTTGGATGTATCAACCACGTCAAAAACGTAACTATGATAATGGCAATGAGTGGTGCAGGAATCAAGCGAACCGTTTTCGATGCAATAATAATAATGAGACATGCTATGATTGCAACAATATAAGTAGCAACTGAGATACCGAAGATATACTTAATTTGTGTAGTTAATAACAGTAACCCTAATGCATTCATAAATCCCATAACAACTGTATTCGGTATACGCGTTAGTACTTTATCAATATGACATAAACCAAATATAATAAGTATAAGCCCCATTACTAAAGTTGCTAAAAATAAATAAGATATACCATGTTGTGCAACTAAAGGTGCTGCAACAATAGATATACCACTACTTGGTCCTGAAACCATAGCTAAACGATGACCTATAAAACTCATCATAAACATCATTAAGCCACACGTCATCAAACCAATTGCTGGATTAATATGAACAATAAACGAAAATGCAATGGCCACTGGTAATAATGCCAATGCTAATAATATTCCCGCTAAAATATTTTGACTATATTGACCTTTCCATTCATCAAGGTAACTTGGTCTATTTTTATCCGTCACGTTACCATCCCCTTATATGTTTTATGTTAACATTATTGTCAAATAATTCTTACAATTACAATAATTCATAGGTGTGGCTCACTTTGTTCGACATTATCTTTACTAACTAATTAAAAAGCTCTAAGTAGACGTATCTACATAGATACGATACTTAGAGCAGCTCTTGTTAAAACTATAGTCAGTCTAGTGTTAAAGTATTATCGACAATGACTTTACCATCTTTGATTACTTTTTCAGCATGGTTAATGCCAAAATGATAAGGAATATATTCATGGTTTGGCGCATCCCAAATAACAATATTCGCCTTATCACCTTTATTAATAGTACCCGCATCAACATCGATAGCCTTAGCAGCGTTGACAGTGACGGCATTCCAAACTTCATTTGGAGATAATTTTAATTTTAACGCTGCAATAGCCATAACCAGTTGTAAGTTATTGGTTACACTACTTCCCGGGTTATAATCTGTGGCAAGCGCAATCGCACCATTATTCTCTAACATTCCACGAGCGTCAGCATAATCATTTTTATCTAGGTAGAATGTTGTTGCCGGTAATAATACTGCAACCGTGTCACTATGGCGTAACTTTTCTTTACCTTTATCACTTGAAGCCACAAGATGATCAGCAGAAATCGCACCTTCATCAATAGCTAATTCAAGTCCTCCTAATGGATCAATTTCATCTGCATGAATCTTCACCTTAAATCCTGCTTCTTTTGCTTTTTGCATGTAACGTCGTGACTCTTCTATAGTGAAGACACCTGTTTCACAAAAGATATCTGCAAAATCTGCATATTGTTTCACTTCTGGCAATAATTCAATCATGTCATTTAAAAATGCTTCATTAGACTCTGCTTCTTTTGGCACTGCATGTGGCCCTAAGAAAGTATGTTTCATATCTAAATTATATTTATTAGCTAATCGATTAGATACTTTTAATTGTTTTAATTCATTGTCTTTATCTAAACCGTATCCACTTTTACTTTCTACAGCAAGCACACCATGTTTAATCATTGTTAATAAATCATGTTCCGCTTTGTTAAACAAATCTTCTTCTGACGTTTCACGTGTAGCTTTGACAGTAGATAATATGCCTCCACCCATTTCTAAAATTTCTAAATAAGACTTACCTTGACGTTTCAATGACATTTCATGCTCTCTTGAACCACCAAATATTAAATGTGTATGTGCATCTACTAATGCTGGTGATACTACTTTACCACTTGCATCGATGATTTCTTGAGCTTCAAAATCATCACTATGCTCTCCAGCATATACAATCTTGCCATCTTTAATGACTACCGTACCATTTTCAACAATAGTTAAGTCATCTAATTCTTGTCCTTTTAACGGTCTATCCGTTGATTTAGGTAAAATTAATTCTTGTATATTAGTAATGATTAAATCATTCATTATTTATCACCCACTTCATCAATCATTGGTATTTTAACCCCTTTGTCTTTAGCAGTTTGTATGGCAATATCATAGCCTGCATCAACATGTCTTGCTACTCCCATACCTGGGTCTGTAGTTAACACTCTTTCTAAACGACGATCAGCTTTTTCAGAACCATCAGCAACAACTACCATACCTGCATGTAAGGAATAGCCCATGCCAACACCACCACCATGATGGAAAGAAATCCAAGAACCACCTGCTGCAGTATTAATCAAAGCATTAAGTACTGCCCAATCTCCAACTGCATCACTGCCATCCTTCATACTTTCTGTTTCACGGTTTGGACTTGCCACAGAACCAGAGTCAAGATGATCACGTCCAATAACGATAGGTGCAGAAATTTCACCTTCTCGTACTAAACGATTTAGTGCTAAGCCCATTTTGGCTCTTTCTCCATAACCTAACCAAGCGATACGAGATGGTAACCCTTGATAAGCAATTTTTTCTTCAGCCAAGTCTAACCAGCGTAATAATTTTTCATTTTCCGGGAATAATTTACGCATTTCTTCATCAGCACGTTCAATATCTTTAGGATCACCACTTAATGCAGCGAAACGGAATGGTCCTTTACCTTCACAAAATAGTGGTCGAATATATGCTGGCACAAATCCTGGGAAATCAAAGGCATTTTTAACACCATTATTATAAGCAACTTGACGAATATTATTGCCATAGTCAAATGCTACTGCACCACGTTTTTGGAATTCTAGCATTAACTCCACATGTTTAGCCATAGATGCTTGAGAAAGTTCAACATATTTTTTAGGATCATTAACACGTAAATCACGTGCTTCTTCAACTGAATATCCTTGTGGTACATAGCCATTTAATGGATCATGTGCACTTGTTTGATCTGTAATGACATCAACTTTAAACTCTTTATCTAAAATAGCTTGGTGAACATCTACCGCGTTACCGACTATAGCAATTGACAAACCTTCACCTCGCTCTTTTGCTTGTTGTGCTAATCTTAACGCTTCGTCTAAATCATGTGTTTTTACATCGCAATATTTCGTGTCGATTCGTTTATCTATTCTTGATTCATCAACATCAACACAAATTGCTACACCGTTATTCATTGTAATAGCAAGTGGTTGTGCACCGCCCATACCACCAAGCCCAGCAGTTAACGTAATTGTGCCTGCTAAATCACTATGAAAATGTTGGTTTGCTAATTCTGCAAAGGTTTCATAAGTCCCCTGAACGATACCTTGAGAACCAATGTAAATCCAACTACCGGCCGTCATTTGCCCATACATAATTAAGCCTTTTTTATCTAAGTCATTAAAATGATCCCAGTTGGCCCATTCAGGTACTAGAACTGAATTAGAAATTAGCACACGTGGTGCTTCATCATGTGTTTTAAAAACAGCAACAGGTTTACCTGATTGCACTAACATCGTTTCATCAGCTTCTAAATCACGTAACGTTCTTTCAATAGCTTCAAAAGATTCCCAATTACGCGCAGCTTTGCCAATACCGCCGTAAACAACTAAATCTTCAGGACGCTCAGCAACTTCTGGATCTAAATTATTATAAAGCATGCGCAGTACAGCTTCCTGTTCCCAACCTTTACACTCTATATCTAAACCTTTTTTTGCTTGGATTTTTCTCATTAAAATCTCTCCCTATCTTAATTAGAATGACAGACGAAGTGAAGCGCTTACATAATTATCTTCATTAGTTATTATATTATGCTAAAATATAGTTAACAAATATAAATAAACTAATTATTTATAACTTCAAGTTATAAATGAGATGTAGGAGGATAACAATGAAAATCATTCAGCTTGAATATTTTTTAGCGATTGTTAAATATAATAGTTTCACTAAAGCTTCTCAATTTCTTCATATTAGTCAGCCTTCGTTAACTGCTACGATTAAAAAGATGGAAGCAGATTTGGGTTATGATTTATTTATCCGTTCTACTAAAGATATTAAAATTACCGAAAAAGGCATACAATTTTATCATTATGCTAAAGACTTAGTGCATCAATACCGTTCCACTATGGAAAAAATGTACGATTTAAATGTATCAACTGTTCCTAGAATAAAAGTTGGTGCCTTAGAATCGACAAATCAATGGTTATCTCAATTAATTAGAAAACATCATGTCGATTTTCCGCATCAGCAATATCGTTTATATGAAATTCATGATAAATCACGTTCTATTGAAGAATTATTAAATTTCAATATACATATCGCACTGACAAACGAAACAATAAATCATGACGATATTGAATCAGTAGCATTATATGATGAGTCATATATTCTTTTGGCTCCAAAAGAAACATTTTGTCATCAAGATTGGGTAAATGTTCAAAACTTACCACTCATTTTACCTAATAAAAATTCTCAAGTTAGAAAACACCTTGACGATTATTTTAATAGAAGTAATGTTCGTCCAAATATCATTGTTGAAACAGATCGTTTTGAATCAGCTGTATCTTTTGTGCATCTTGGTCTAGGCTATGCTATTATTCCAAGATTCTATTATCAATCTTTTAATACGGATCATTTGGAATATAAAAAAATCCGCCCCAATTTAGGACGGACAATTTATATTAATTATTTAAAAAAACGCAACCATTCAACAGAAGTCAATAACCTCATCCAACAATGTAAAGACTATTGGTTAGAGCTTGTACAATTTTAATTGTTACAAGCTCTTATGCATTTGGTGCCAAGCAACCAAATGTATTCTTCTTCCCTGTACAATTTTAATTGTTACTAGCTCTAATTGTTACTAGCTCTAATTGTTACTAGCTCTTATGGCTCAACTTGCATGGCTTGTTGAATTTCTTGTGAAATCCTCTGTGTTGGAGCTCTTGTTATACTAAGCTCAATTGATTACAAAAGTCTTTCGCCTTTTGCATAAGTAGCACTAACTTTTACTTCGTAAAAGAAGTGCGTTTTACGGATTACAAAAGTCTTTCGCCTTTTGCATAAGTAGCACTAACTTTTTCTTCGTAAAAGAAGTGCGGTTCACGGATTACAAAAGTCTTTCGTCTTTTGCATAAGTAGCACTAACTTTTTCTTCGTAAAAGAAGCGCGTTTTACGGATTACAAAAGTCTTTCGCCTTTTGCATAAGTAGCACTAACTTTTTCTTCGTAAAAGAAGTGCTACTTTAAAAAGTGGTGTACGAGGTTAGCAATTAGTTTAGCGGTTCTATTATCTGTATCATATGTTGGATTCATTTCCGCTATGCTTATAGATGTCACTTTATCACTTGGAACAATACGTTTTGCTAATTCGAATACGATATGTGGATATAATCCTAACACAGCTGGTGCACTCACACCTGGGGCAAAGGCACTATCTATGACATCCATACATATTGTTAACATAATCACATCATGATCATGAATAAAACGTTCAATCATATCCTTAATTGGTGGTGACACATGATGCAATAATTCATCTGAAAATACATATTTAATATCTTTTTCTTTTGCATAATCAAATAAACTTTGTGTATTGCCACCTTGAGAAATACCAAGCGCCATATAATCAGTATTATCATCTTCTTCTAATATTTGTCTAAAACTTGTTCCTGATGTTGATTCTTCTTCATCTCGTGTATCAAAATGCGCGTCAATATTGATAATACCAATTGATTGTTCAGGATATACTTTTCGTAAAGCTAAATACTGTGCATAGGCAATGTCGTGTCCACCACCTAAGAGAAACGTTTGTTTATGATTATTAATTGACTTTGATGCTAGTTCAGCAAATTCTTTTTGTGTATCAATTAATCGCTCATGAGTATGTTCAACATTGCCATAATCGACAAAGGTTTCACATTGATTTAAATCAGGTAATCCTGCAAAAGCTTGTTTAATAGCGTTGGGTCCTTCTTTAGCACCTACACGTCCTTTATTAAGTTCAACACCTTTATCTACAGCATAACCTAACATTCCAACGCCATTAGGTTGTTTAGACTTAGTAACTTGAGTTAAGTCTTCAAATTTTACTGTTTGGAAGTGTCTAAATTGCCTACGATCAGTTTCACTATCTAAACGCCCTGTCCATAAATTTGGTTCAGCAAGCTTGTACACACTATTTCCCCCTCATATTATAGAGATGATTTAATACTTAAAGTATAACGTAATGTTAAATTTCAATTCAATACATACCATTAGCCTATGATATTAATTATTACTTATTTTGATATTCAAAATATTAATTAAAGTTGAATTTTCTTTAAAAAGCTATTTTTATATTAATATAATACGTCAGGACTATTACATTTTGATTAATAAATGACATAGACAATTTAACTCTTAGCTTGTAATATGTATAATTGTTAATAAATGATTATTTGCACGGTACCTAACGGAGGTTACACTAATGGAAAATAATAAAATTTCTGGATTCCAGTGGGCAATGACAATTTTTGTATTTTTTGTCATTACTATGGCTTTATCCATCATACTTAGAGATTACCAAGCTACTGTAGGCATTAAACACTTTGTTTTTGAAATTACTGATATTGCACCTTTTGTTGCAGCAGTTATTTGTATTGTCGTGTTCAAACATAAGAAAATACAACTTGCAGGTTTAAAATTCACGATTGGCTTAAAAGTCATTGAACGTATTCTTTTAGCCTTAATCTTACCGTTAATTATTTTTATGATTGGTATGTATAGCTTTAATACATTTGCGGATAGTTTTATCCTGTTACAAGCTTCTGATTTATCAGTACCAATCACACAAATTCTTATCGGACATATCGTTATGGCATTTTTAGTAGAATTTGGTTTCCGTTCTTATTTACAAAACATACTAGAAACAAAAATGAATACATTTTTCGCTAGTATTATTATCGCTTTAATGTATTCAATATTTACGGCAAACACTACTTACGGATCACAATTTGCAATTTATAACTTTATCTATTCGTTCGCATTTTCAATGATTATTAGTGAATTAATCCGTGCAACACGCGGACGTACAATTTATATCGCTACAATTTTCCATGCTTCAATGACGTTTGGTTTAGTATTCTTATTTAGTGAAGAACTTGGCGATTTATTCTCTATGAAAGTGATTGCCTTATCAACAGCTCTTGTAGCAGTCGTGTTTATCTTATTAAGTTTAATTATTAGATTCATCGTCTATATGACTACGAAACGTAGTTTAGAGGAAGTTGAACCAAATAATTACTTTGATCATGTTGATGATAGTGACGATGAAAATACTAGTAATCAACAAGAAAATTCAAATATGCAAAATAATAAAACAACTGACAATACAAAGGAAGACATTAGTGACAATAAATCACATGATGATTACGACAAATCAACGGCAGATAATTCATTATCAGATAGTCATCACGAAGACCTTAAATCATCTGCACCATATAAGGATGATCGTCGTTCTTCAACCGTAACTGATGCTGAAGAAGAAATTCACGATAGTAACAAACATCACAATCATCACCGTCGTTAAATTTTAAAAAAACGCCCGTACACTTTTTGTACGAGCGTTTTTTTGGTTCTCTGTTTTTTAGGACTGATAAATAAAAAATGAATAATTTAAAACGAAAATTAATTTGAAGCCGAGACTCCTTAGGGAGCAGTGCTAGTCGAAGACTACAGGCTGAGACAGCACCCTAGGAAGGGACCCAACACAGAAAAACTGGTTATCCAGTTTTTTCATGCAATGCAGGTTGGGCACAGCGAGGCTTGAAAATTTAATTATGTATCAGTCCGATTTGTTAGAGAACCGTTTTTTTTGCTATTTCGTTAAGATATTAACTCCATTTTGTGTTCCAACAATTACTTTATCAGCCATATCTAAGAAATATCCTGTTTCAAATACACCTGTAATATGAATTAAAAACTCATGGAATTCATAAGCATCAATCCCTTGTGGTAATGTACAATCAAGAATATAATTACCATTATCAGTAATAAAAGCAACATCTTCTGTTACACGTCTTTCAACTTTAATATCACCATATGATTCAATCTTACGAACTACTTGTAACCAATTAAATTTATCTACCTCTACCGGCAATCTAAATGTCTCACCTAGATAATTAACAATTTTAGATTCATCAACAACAACAACAAAGCGGTCTGCAATTTCATCGATTACTTTTTCTCTAAATAATGCTCCGCCACCACCTTTAATAATATTTAAAGCTGGATCTACTTCATCAGCACCATCAATAGCTAAATCAACATGATCTACATCATTTACTTCTGATATTTTAATACCTAATTCTTTAGCTAAATATGCAATTTTATTCGACGTACATACACCGGTAATGTCATAACCCTGTTCCTTAATCAATTGAGCAATTTCAGGTAATAATAATTCCATCGTACTACCTGTACCAATACCTAAAATCATGTCCTTATTAATTTCTTTCAATACATCATTTAAAGTCATTAATTTAAGTTCATTGACATCTTTCATTTAGATAGCCTCCTGTAGTATATTTCTTTGGTCCATTCATCTTATATTCTACATGACCATCATCATTAAACATACCCTTATTTTCTAACATTTTAAAAACATTTTATATGTAATAATCAAACAATTTAATTTATGTAGCACAATATAGTGACAATAGTGGTGATATAAATGAAAACGTTTTAACTATTCGGAAACTATCTACTGAAAATTTCCACCTTAACAATTAATATATTTAACTTGAAATAATATAACAAATACAGTTCCATTATAAACATCATCATGAGAGGATGACACAATTATATCCTGGGCTTAGTAAACGACATCATGTTATATGATATTGGTGTAATATAACATTAGTCACTCTATCTAACTTTAATGCGTTGTCCTTGAACAAAGTAATCACTAATATTTAATCATAAAGATGAAAAAGCCGAGTTGTGCAACAAGGCACAACTCGGCTTTTTCATTTTACTTTCTAACTCTACATTTAGCTTTAATATATTTAATTATCATTACCTGTAACTGCGTATTCATGTATACGATAACTTGTTTTAGAATGGAATGGTTCACCAGCTCTTAATATTGATAAGGCTTTATCACCATCAATATTAATATCATTTGGCATAAATTGTGCTTCAAGGGTAAAACCAGAATGTGCTTTATAAATATTGAAATCACTTTGCCATGCTTCAGGTTGGTTAAAAGTAAACATAACGATATTCGGCATATCAGTTTCCACCTCTAGAGAAAATTCATGATTCTCGACAAAAAGTTTGTCGTTCCCTACTGTAAATGGATGGTCTAATCCACCGTATTGTGCCATTTGTTGTTGAAGCTGAGGATGTTCACTTGTAAATATATCACTAAGTTTAATTTTGTTGTCGCTAAAAATATCATGTAACTCCACTACTTCATCAGTAACAATATTTTGATCATCTAGTAAGTGCATATTCAAATGTTCACTATAAAGTCGATGATTATCAACGACATTATTATCTCTATTTAAATTAAAGTAGACATGATTGGTTGGATTAAACAAAGTATCTTCTGTAGCTACTGCTTCATAATCTATTGACCATTGATGATCTGCATCATAAGTATGCGTAATCTTCACTTCAAGATCACCTGGGAAATTGTCTTCTTGTGATTGTAATGTAGTTGTAAATACTACTCTAATTTGACCAATTTCATTAAAAATTTCATAATCGAACAATTTAGAATCCAATCCCTGTTTACCACCATGTATATGATGGGGCTGATCATTTTGCTCTAATTTATACTGTTGTTCATTAAGTTTAAAAGTAGTATCTTTAATTCTACCGCTATATCTCCCAATTGATGCTCCAAATTTAAATGGATTATCAAAGTAAAATTCATCCGCTTCAACAACATTACCTAAGACAGTATTATTATCGTGATACTTCCAAGATACGATGCCAGCTCCATAATTTGTAAAAATAATTTTAGTCTCATCATTATCAATCTTAATTAAATCTACACCATGTCTTTGGTGCTCAACTTCAACTATCATTTTTACTTCTCCCTTCCTTACACTAAACGCAGTATTTAAGCTCTGTTAGGTAGTAACATCACTAAAACACCAATAATACAAATAACTGCTCCCAAAATATCGTATTTATCTGGTACCTGTTTTTCAAATATCATAGCCCATACGATGCTCATAATGATAAATATACCACCATAAGCTGCATATACACGACCAAAAGTTGGAAACGATTGAAAGGTTGCAACAACACCATATAGGATTAAAATAATTCCACCGAAAAATCCAAGCCATGATGATTGTCCTTCTCTTAACCATAACCAGATAAGATAGCCGCCACCTATTTCACACAAACCAGCAAGTATAAAAATAGCCAATGGGTATAACAATTGATGACACCACCTATCCAAAACGCGTTATTCTTTTTGATAAAAATAAATATCGACGACTACTTTTTATCAATCCCTCAAAAACTTCTTTTTCACATTCATATTGTACACTTTTTTTGACATTATTCTATAGTTATAGCTAAAAAATATGGGAGTAAAGTAATAATCTTAACTAAATCATGACAATTACAATACTCCCATCAATATTATTTTTGTTTTGCTAATTTTAGGTAGCAAACCAGAGACAACCGTAATAACCAGTTCACATGATTAGAGAGCTGTTATTTTTTTAATACTCTCTTCAGTGATTTGAAAATTCCTTTTTCAAAGGTCAATACAGAATCTTTATATGTTTTAATCGCAGTCCACATAAGTACCACAATAACAATAATAGATATACCTGAACTAACAACGACTTCCCATAGATTTAAACTGGACGTCTGTGCACGTACAACTAACTGGAATGGTGCTAAAAATGGAATAAAACTCGTCACAGTTGCTAATTTCATATCCGGATTATTAATCGTAAATAATGCAATGTAAAAAGCTACCATCGCTATTAATGATAATGGCATAAGCGATTGATTTAAGTCTTCAATACGCGCTGTTAATGAGCCTAATATAGCAGCTAATAACACATAAGTTAATATACCAATAATTATACTTATCATTCCAACCGCTATAATTTGCCATGATAAATCATTCATTTCAACATTGAAGCCTTGTAACAAGTCTTTTAAGTCAAAAGCAAAAATACATATTACTGCAATGATACAAATTAAAATAATTTGCGTGAATGCTACAGCAATAATCGCTAGCATTTTAGCTAAAATATGTTTGATTGGAGAAATACTTGTGATAATCATTTCAATGACACGCGATGTTTTCTCACTGGCAATTTCCATAGCTAGTTGTGATGCGAAATTAAAAATAATAAAGAACATTAAAAATATAGTGACATACGCTAAAATATAATTAAACATCTTTTGTCCTTGTGATACTTTATCTACGTCATCTTTAGACACTACGTCGTTAGTCACTTCACTTTTATCCTGTAGCTTTTGTAAATCTTGTTGATTAATATTTAAGTCAGCCGCAATTAAATGTGTTTGTATTGAGCTTAGTACTGCAGTTAATTGTTGTTGATCTGACTCACCAATTCTTTTCTTACTAATAACCGTTGCATTTAATGTGTGATCTTTATTTTCTTTAATAAGATATGCTTTATCGAGTTGATCTTTCTTCACTTTTGAAGTTGCATCTTCCTTGCTCACTTTAACAAATTTAGCCTCATCATCAATCGCATGACTTTGTGCTTTAAATGCTTTATATAATTGTTCATTAGGTGTTGCTACACCAATCTTATCTGGCCCATCATCAAAGAAATCAATAATTTTATCAATATTTGATAAAGCCACCATTAATACAACTATAATAGACATAAAAATAATAAAGCCTTTAGATTTAATTTTGTTTAGATAGGTAAGTGAAAAAGTGGCCCAAAACTTATTCATGCTTATCACCTACCTTGGCAATAAAGATATCATGTAATGATGGTTCTTGAACTTGGAATCTTTTCACAAAACCATGTTGCGTTATAACCTGGTAAATATCTTTAGCTACGTCTTCTTGTTCAATAACTATAGTCATACCTCGTTTGTTGTGCTCTATATCTATAATACCTTCGATCATTGTTAATTCTGGTAATGTGTGGTCAGCTTCGATAATTACTTTTTTATTACCATGTGATGCACGTACATCATTAATATTGCCCGAAACAACTAATTGTCCTTTATTTAAAATACAGACATCGTCGCATAGTTCTTCAACGTGTTCCATTCTGTGAGAACTATAAATAATAGTACTACCCCAGTCATTTAAGTCTTTAACTGCTTCTTTTAATAATTCAACATTAACAGGGTCTAAACCACTAAATGGTTCGTCCAAAATTAATAACTCTGGTTGATGTAACATGCTAGCTAATAATTGAATCTTTTGTTGGTTACCTTTCGATAGACTATCTATTTTTTTCTTACGATTCTCAGTAATATCAAAGCGCTCTAACCAATAATCCATTTGTTTGTTAATTGCTTGTTTAGACATACCTTTTAAAGTAGCCAAATACTTCAATTCATCTTCTACTGTCATTTTAGCATGTAATCCACGCTCTTCTGGTAAGTAACCAATGTTGTTATACATTGTTTTATCAATTTTTTTATTGTTATATGTAATTGCTCCTTCAGTTGGTTCACTTAAGCCTAAGATCATACGAAACGTCGTTGTTTTCCCTGCGCCATTTCTACCAAGAAAGCCAAGCATGTTACCTTGTTCTAATTCTAAAGAAATGTCATCAACTGCCGTATTCGAGCCAAATCTTTTCGTGACGTGATCAACGTTTAGCACCATATTGAAACCTCCCTTAATGATAGTATTATCTTTAATATAACATTAATTCAAATTAAATATATACTTTTTTTATTAATTATATTATTTCCAATATTTAAGTGATTGTTGTTTGTTTTCAACAATATGTGTACCTTGAACATATCCTGCATCACCGATAGCTATCAAGTTACTATTGTCATATAATTATTTTAGAATTTTCAAGTTGATATCTATTATCTTGCAAATCAGCTAATATCCCTGCTTTCCAAGCCATTCCCGTAATTCCTCCACCACCTAAGACAACTGCTGTTTCTTCATCCATTTTATTTTCTCCCTTTCACGTATATTTTTAATTGTTATGACACATTTAAATCTATGACAAATCATTGGTTCTCTCCCAAATTGGACTGATACATAATTATTTTTTAATTTATTCACTTTTTATTTATCAGTACTGAAAAATAGAGAGCCAAATCATTTTCAGTTATCTAACTTTTCAAATGTACACTTCTTACCTTTAATTAAAAACAAAAAAACTCTAGTTAATGTGACATCAATTTCGTCAACTATAACTAGAGTATTATTATGATTAATATTGTGAAGGATATTTCGGACTATCACCATATTTATTAGCTGGTTTACTATCAAGTAATGAAAAGACTAACATTAAAATTGATAATACAAAATTTAAGATATAAATTACTACAAGTACTATCGTAGAACCTGTAGTGAATTCACCGAAATCATCCATTGGTAACAGTTCAACGATAATAATAACAAAGACGCTATATACAACCATAAATATCGGTAAAAACATCGTTTTAGAAATATCATGAAAACGTCTTACTGTCAAAGCTAAATTAGGAATAAGCGTAATAATTGCATAAATGGCAATATAAATTAAAGTTAACCCAAGTAAAATAGCACCCAAAGCTGCAGCACCATCTTCGGAGCTCGACAATCCTATAAATAATGTAATCGAACCAATAATCATTAATAAAATTGCTGGTGACATAAAGATCAGATGCCATAATGTCATGAACCAATATTCACTTCGTCTTGAGCGCCCTCGAAAATTAACATAGTTTTTCCAAAATAAGCCTAATGCTTCTGTAAATCTAACTTTGGGTTGTACATTCAAACTAATCATCCTCTCTATTTATTATACTGCATAAAATCGCACATACTTAGACAAGTACCTTTTAATTATAAGTAGTGTTATCATCATTTATTGCGGGCCTGAGACAAATACATTTTACACTTAAATGCAAGCATTTGGCCGTAACTGTCTGATTTGTAAATGATTGATAAATCAACATTTTGCAAATCTAGACAGTCTTGCTGGGGGAGATTACGAAATAAATTTTATATAAAATTCATTTCTGTCCCACTACCTAAAGTCCCTTATTTGAAAGTCTTTATTGTGTTGCTTATACTTAAATAAATGACATCGTTATAATATAGCATTGAAAATATGGCTATGTTACACTAACTCAATTCGCAAAAGTTATCATAATCTGTCTGCAATATTATCAATTGTCAACTTTAAATATTAATTATTATTTCAAAACACTTTATATTATAATTTTATCAAATTTTTCAACTTAAAAATATATGAATTTGAATATTTTTAAATAAATACTTTACGAGGAGAATGACATGGATTTTATAAATAAAGATACGATTCAAACTGCAAAAGATTTACTTGGTGTTAAGGTCATCTATCACGATGATCATCAAACTTATTCTGGGTATATTGTAGAAACTGAAGCTTACTTAGGATTTAATGATCGTGCTGCTCACGGCTTTGGCGGTAAAGAAACACCTAAAGTTACTTCTTTATATAAACGTGGCGGTACTATCTACGGTCATATGATGCATGCTTACTTACTAATTAACTTTGTAACCAAAGAACAAGGTATTCCAGAAGGTGTATTAATACGTGCGATAGAGCCAGAAGATGGGCTTGAAGCTATGATTCAAAACAGAGGCAAAAGTGGTTATGAAGTAACCAATGGTCCAGGTAAATGGACGATAGCCTTTAATATACCTCGTTCTATTGATGGTCTGACACTCAATGATTGCCGTTTATCCATCGATACCAAACATCGAAAACGTCCAATAGAGATTATTGAAAGTGCACGTATTGGTATTCCAAATAAAGGTGAATGGACGAATAAACCGTTACGTTATACTGTTAAAGGGAATCCTTTCGTCTCTCATATGCGTAAATCAGATTGCCAACAACCTGATGATACTTGGAAATAATCTATTAAAAATAGAGGCATACCAATTTATAGTGACACTCATGAAAACAACTTCTGTGAGCTTTGTCACTTAGATATGGTATGCCTTTTAATGATTATTTTATCTCTACTGTGCCAGAATCGTTGATAATATCTATAGCATATTTTCCATGTCCTAGTTTATGATGTGGAAAAATATTTTTATCTACATCAACATTGCCAGCATCATTATTAATAGTTAATTTACTATTGTATGGTTTGTTAGCAAATTGTATATTAACTGTGCCACTATCATTCTTGACTTGTATTGGTTGATCAGCTGTCAACTTTGTTAGTTCTATTTGTCCTGAGTCATTAACAATATTAAGTTTATGGAATTTGAAATGATGAACTGTCATTTGTCCTGAGTCATTTGTTAATTTAGTATCACCTAATGTACTATTGTTAATGTTTGTTTGACTAGAATCACTGTAGATATTTGTTTCTTTGCTATTAATCCCATCCATTTTCAGTTGTTGACTATCCACATTAATCGTTAATTTCTTAAGTTCAGTTGCTGGTACCGTAATAATAACTTTGTCATTGCTATTAAATGGTCTAAAATTAATCACTGGCTTTTTAGTGTGATTCTTTACGACCCATTTACCATTAGAAACTTTACTGCTCATATTGTTTTCTGTCGCTATATTGTCAATGGAATAAGTATGACCTTTACGTATTTCAATATTTCTACTATCACTATCAATATCTAAAGTTTCTATTTTTTGATGATACGTTTCTTTAAAATGCTTTTGTTGTCGTTGATTTTCTGACATAGCCTTCTTACCTTCTACCATAACGCCTATACCACATATCACGATGAGTACTGCACCAATTATTGTTAACCAGATATAAATTCTTTTCATCAATGAACACTCCTTTTGACAAGTTTAATGTTCCATTTTAAATACTTAACTACAATGCTATACGTATATTTAAAGAAGATACTTGTTATAACTAATAACATTAAGCCACAGCCAAACATGAGACCTGCCATAAAGCCGTCAAATAGTAAAATACTATTAAATCCATCAATTATTCCTTTCACTATTAACATAACAGGGCCTAGCAAACCAGCAATTGTAAAAGTAACCAAAAATGCCATAACACAAAGCAATAATATAAATGGAACTAAAATAACTACAAAATTAAGCAAGCTCAACCCCATTGTTGTAAAGATAGCTGACATAATATTATTAAATGAATGCTGTGTATTAGCCTGATCTAATGTATTAAAAGCATTATGTTCCTTAGCAAGTTGCTTAGGATCACCAAGCTCTTTACAAATCTGTTGCTCACTTTTACCATCTGTCAAACCACTATAAAAATGAGTCGTATATTCATTAATAATATCTTCTTTGTCATCATCCGACATATGTTTAAGGTTCTTTCGTAATACTTGTAAATATTGTTCTTTAGTCATCTGTATCACTCTCCTCAATAAATTGATTCACTGTTGTTGCAAATATCTGCCACTCTTCTTTAAGGGATTGTAGTTTTTGTTGTCCGGTAGCTGTCAAAGTATAGTATTTTCTTGGTGGTCCTTCGGTTGACGCTTGAAAATACGTGGATAAATCTCCATTTTTAACAAGTCTCCTTAACAAAGGATAGACAGTACCTTCCGCTATTTCCATATATCTCGAAATATTTTGAACTAACGAATAACCATACTGATCGTCTTTGTTAATCACTAATAACACAATTAACTCTAGTGCCCCTTTTCTAAATTGAGCATTCATCGCCTCACCTCGTTAATTAATCATTTAGTACTTTGTATTACACAGTACTGATTATCTTTAATATAACACTTACTACTGTGTATTGCAAAGTAGTAAGTGTTGATGGGGTGTAATGACGAAATAAATTTTATATAAAATTTATTGCTGTCCCACTCCCAAACTAATTTATTTCTACATTATTTTGATGTTCAAGTTATATAAATCAAATTTAAATATTAACGTTTTAATCACTATTGATCTTTTAATCTGTTTTAGTATTAATTGTCAAAGTAGAAATATTGCTTTGTCATATGTATAATGTTAAACATGGTTATTTATAACGCTTTCATAAAATGACTTTGGGGATTATATTATAACTAAGGGGGATTACTATGATAGAACTAGATGCAATTACAACATTATGTTTAGCTTGTTTGCTATATTTACTAGGCCAAACAATTGTTAATCATGTTTCTGTATTAAAGCGTATATGTATACCTGCACCTGTCATCGGTGGTTTGATTTTTGCGATTATTGTTGCAGTCTTAGATTCACTTAATATTGTGACGATTAAATTAAATGCATCCTTTATACAAGATTTCTTTATGCTAGCTTTCTTCACTACAATTGGTTTAGGAGCCTCATTAAAATTATTTAAACTGGGTGGCAAAGTTTTATTATTATATTTTTTCTTTTGTGCCATCATGTCAGTTATTCAAAATATTGTAGGGGTATCACTAGCTAAACTATTACATATTAAACCATTACTTGGTTTGACTGCTGGATCCATGTCAATGGAGGGTGGTCATGGTAATGCTGCTGCATACGGTAAGACCATTCAAGATTTAGGCATTGATTCTGCAGTTACTGCAGCATTAGCAGCAGCTACACTCGGCCTTGTCTTTGGTGGTTTGATCGGTGGACCTGTAGTCAAATACTTGATTAAACGCTATGATTTAAAACCACAACATCGTGATGATACATTTAAAGACTACAGCCAAGTAGAGTATAATCAACAGTTACATCATAAATACGATGGGACACAAGTATTTTTCATTCAATTTACCATTTTAGTATTTTGTATGGCTGTTGGAACATATTTTAGTAACTTATTTACAGAACATACTGGTATTAACGTCCCAATGTATG
Organism: Staphylococcus simiae; assembly: GCF_017357005.1. Classification (NCBI taxonomy): domain Bacteria; kingdom Bacillati; phylum Bacillota; class Bacilli; order Caryophanales; family Staphylococcaceae; genus Staphylococcus; species Staphylococcus simiae. The sequence continues at coordinate 2,242,764 of NZ_CP071589.1, forward strand.
TAGGTTCACTATTTATTGCTGTTATCGTACGTAACGTCTCTGAAAGCTTTAATGTTAATATTGTTGATTTAAAAATGACTAACCAAATCGGCGACGTCTCTTTAGGTATATTTTTATCCATAGCATTAATGAGTATTAAACTCACTGAAATTTATGCCTTAGCTATACCTTTAGTCATCATTGTGCTTGTTCAAGTCGTTGTTATGATTTTATTTGCCATCTTCATACTATTTAAAGGCTTAGGAAAAGATTATGATGCTGCTGTAATGGTTGGTGGTTTTATAGGTCATGGACTAGGTGCCACACCTAATGCTATGGCTAATCTAGATGTTATTACGAAGAAATACGGTAACTCACCGAAAGCATACCTCGTTGTACCCATCGTTGGAGCCTTTCTTATTGACCTTGTTGGCGTTGTAGTTATTATGGGCTTTATTCAATGGTTTAGTTAAAGTCAAATTGAATAGGTATTTAACATAACAAAGAACCGTTCTTATCGTGGCATTGCCATCATACGATAAGAACGGTTCTGTTATTTATCCACGATGAATATCTAATCCTCGTTGTTCAATCCAAGATATCAACTCTGGACTGAAGACCATTGGTTTATGTGTTAGTTCATCAATATTTTGTGCATTTAGCATAGTCATAATTGCTTTGATATGTTCAATAAACGCTTCAACATATTCAACAGTATGCGCAATACCATTATTTTCTACTTGATTTAAAAATGGGCGAGACATACCAACAGCTTTAGCACCAAGTGCCAAGCTTTTGACTGCATCTAATGGTGTACGTAAACCACCACTAGCAAAGATATTGACACTCTTTTGATATGCTGTAGTTTCAAGTAATGATTCAACAGTTGATTGTCCCCATGATGACAAGTAACTCATATCTTGTTGTGCACGTCGTGCGTTTTCAATATCAACAAAATTAGTACCACCTTTGCCACTAACATCAACATAATTAACACCAATTTGATGTAAATCATTAACTAATTCTTTACTCATACCAAAGCCCACTTCTTTCACAATAACAGGGACAGTCACACGACCAACAATTTCTGCAATATTATCTAACCACGTAGAAAATTCTCTATTTCCTTCTGGCATAACTAGTTCTTGAGGAGAGTTTACATGAATTTGCAATGCTTGTGCTTCCAGTAACTCAACCGCTTCAAGCGCCTTATCGACTGGAACATCTGCACCCACATTACTGAAAATAATGCCATTGGGATTAGTTTGACGTGCAATCGTAAAAGTTTCAGCCATACGTGGATTTCTAAGTGCTGCATGTGTAGATCCCACTGCCATAGCTAATCCAGTTTCCCTAGCAACCACTGCTAACTTTTCATTAATATTTTTTGTCCACTCACTACCACCTGTCATTGCATTAATATAAACAGGATAGTCCATAGTTAAATCCGTTGTTGTTGAAGTTAAATCAACATCTGCAACATTGATTGAAGGAACAGAATGATGAACAAACCTTACTTTATCAAAGTCTGAAAGTGGTGCATCAGATTGTGACATAGCAATTTCCACATGTTCATTTTTACGTTGTTCTCTTTGTGTATCACTCATATTAAGACCTACCTTTTGTAGTGTTATTATTTAGAACCATTTTTTGCGTTTAAAATAAAGTACCAATAGCACAGTGATCATCAACATTAATGCTAAACATATGTAATAACCGTAATGCCACTTCAGTTCAGGCATATTATCAAAGTTCATACCATAAATACCTGCTATAAAAGTCAATGGCGAGAAAATAACAGAAACTAAGGTTAAAACTTGCATAATATTATTCATTCTAAACGACGTATAGGATTCATAGTTTTCCCTTATTTCATTCGTCATTTCTTGTGCCGTTCTAATAATATTTCGTTGTTTTATAAGGTGATCATCAATGTGTTGTATATATAAAGAATGTTTTTCATCCACGATTAAATCACCATTACGTTTCATCGTATCAATTAATTCTTGCATTGGAAAGAGTACACGTTTAACTTTTATTAAGTCTGAACGTAATTGGAATACATTATCCATAACCGTCTTATTGAAGCGGTCATCTACATGTCTATCTTCAAAATTATAGACTTTTTCCTCAATATTATAGACAAAGCTAAAGTATTTATCGACCATCATATCTAAGATTAGAATAACGACATCAGCACAATCAAGTTCTGGATCAAGTTTATGACTATAGATATTTACCACCTTGTCTAAAGACTGCATTGCATAATGATGATACGTCACTAAAGTATTCCCTTCGATAAAAATATTTAAGGCGATTGGGGAATAATCATTATTGATAATACTATGAAAAACAACATATTGGTAATTATCATATGATTTATACTTTGCCCTAGGTATACCATTGATTGCATCATCAACTTCCAAATCATTAAAATTAAAATGTGATTTTAACCAATGATTATCTTCTTCACTTGGTGCCTCAAAGTCATACCAAATAATTGTTGCGTCTTCCGGTACTTCTTGCGTTTGTGTCAATTCTTTAAATGGTGTCGTTGCAGTTTGATACCGTATTGTTATGCCCATACAGCCTTCCCCCTATCAAATATACCTTTATATTTTATCACGAAATTTATTACGTGTATGTCACTATTTAATTTAGTATGATATGTAAAAGGAGATGATGATGATCAATCAACTTTATTCAACGACACGACAAGTATCAGAACATGACATAGATCATAACAACCATATGCATGACGCATATTATAATATTATTTTTAGTGAAGTGATTAATGATTTTAATTATGCGCACGGATTATCTTTAGAGCAACGTGATTCACTACAATATACATTATTCACCTTAGAAGAACATACATCTTATTTATCTGAAGTATCATTAGATGAACATATTACAATCACACTTTATATTTATGACTATGACCATAAAAGATTGCATCTATTTTTAACCATGTCGAAACAAGATGGGACATTAGCGGCAACTAATGAGGTAATGATGATGGGAATTAATCAACGAACGAGACGCTCTGATAAGTTTCCAACTTCTTATTTGACGCAAATAGAACAATATTTTCAGTCACAACCAACTATGTCATGGCCCAAACAATTAGGCCATCAAATAGGTATACCCAAAAAGGAGCAGTTCTAATGACAGAAGAATTACAACAACACTTACAAATTGAATTATTAGATTTATTTGATGATGTTAAATACGAATTATCAGAAATCAATGCAGCTAAAGATTTATTTATTAATGGTCCTGCCCATCAAATATTAAAACGTGGTACACATATGGCGTATATTCAAGGTCAGAAACAAGCTATAGATAATATTATGACTTTATTAGAGTTGAAACTTGAAGATGACGAATTTTTACCGCGTTATGATACACTTCAACAAGCTATTACCAATGCTAATTACAAACAAACACATCAATTTGCTCAATTACAAGATATACCTCGCCAGTTTGATCAGTTTTTGACGGATCTTTATAATATTAAAGGTCAATATTTTATCATCACACATATTAATTCTATAATCAGTGATCATGTTTAATTAACCAAATTTAAAATCCCCTGAGTTTGATAACGATACACTTCAAATCTATTATCAAACTCAAGGGATATAATATTAATCTGATTGTATTACAGATTCATCAATAGAATTAGCAATTTGTTTAATTACTTTATGTGATTCACGAATAGGATAAATCGGGAAATCATGTACCATTTTAGGATAATCATAAAAATGTATTAATTGGTGTTGTTGTTCCATTAAATGCTCAAATAATTTCATATCTGGATGTGTCATTTCTCGACCACCACCGAACATGTATACAGGCGGTAAACCTTTCAACTCTCCATAAATAGGCGAAACTTTTTTATCAGTTAATGGTAAGCCATCAGCCCATTTTTTCATAATTTCATTAACACCAAATTGACTTAAAATAACATCTTTATCAATTAAATCGTCAGTAATTTCTTTATTGGATAATGTTGCATCTAAAATAGGACTAATCAAATATAATTTATTAGGAACTTGTTGCCCTCGCTCAATTAACGATTGCACGAATGCTAATGCAAGTGACGCACCACTACCATCCCCCATAACAACAATATTTTCAGCACCTACTTCTGATACAAGTTGGTCATAAACTTGTTGAATAGCTTTATAAGTATCATCAATATGAAATTCAGGTGTCTTAGGATAGATAGGCATGACAACTTCATATAATGTACTTAAAGCCACTTTATCTAATAAGCGCCAATGAAAAGGTGACGGTTGTAATGTATTAAATCCTCCATGAAGATATAATATTTTTTTATCTACTTGATGTCTAAAATTAAAACGAAATACTTTCATATCATCTAGTGATAACTTTTCAAGATTGGCTTTAACATTTAATGTAGAGGGTTGTTTATGCTTTTTTTGATTTTCAAGTTTACGTTTATTAAAAAAAGTTTCTACATCTTTATCATCTTTAAATTTGATGGATCTATTATGCAGTATGTATTTATTCACAACGTTACTCATGACTCTATTTCTAAACAATATACTAACCTACCTTTTCTATTTTTAATATCATCTTCATTAACCCCCTACATTCTCAACTTAAAAAAGTATATAATGTAGAAGATATTCTCTTTATCTTAACTAAGATAAAGACTACATTTAACAGGTGATTTTTCATCATTATAACAGAGATAACATTATCTTGATAATTAATGAAAATAATCTGCATAGGAGGCACTATTTAATGTCATATACAAATCAACCAAATGAACCTTATAATAACCAATATCAACAACAACCTATCGCTTATCGAGCTAATTACAAACCTAAGAAAAAAAGATCATGGGTAAGTTTAATTATCCAAATTATCGTTCTTGTTTTAACTGCTATTGCTGGTTACAGTATGTGGAAACAACCCATTTTTAATATTGTTTTTGCTAATAAACCAGTCAATTTCGATGGTCTAAAGCATTTTCAAGATACCACTACTAATATTGGTAATTTAAACATTAATCTTGGTAATGTTGGCGATTTACAACAATCACTTGATCGTTTAATTATGGTATTTAATGCATTCTTCATTTTATGTATCGTTAGTTTAATTATTACTATTTTAACAATCATCTTTAATCGTACGGTATTAAAAGTCTTGAATATATTTTCATTAGCAATAATGTTAGTCATTACTTTATATTTCAGTTATATTATTAAGACACTGGCTCAAAAAATTGCTGAATCCTTTAAACAATATTATATCAGTGTGTCACCACAGCAAGTGATTACAGAAGCTGATGCAATACACAACGGTATTATTTTACTAGGATGTAGTATTGCATTAATTGTCATCAGTTTATTCTTCCGTAACCGTAAATTAAAATTACAATAATAACTTACTTCATCTATGCTAATACAGCTGTTGCAATGCAATGGCTGTATTTTTATTGTCAAAATAATAAACTCCTAACATTGAAATTGGTAGATTCAACGTTAGGAGTAAATCGTGCATTAGAAAAATCATTTCATATTATTTAGTGTTTTTAGCAAATCGTTTAAATGTTAATAATGAACCTACAGCTAACAATACAGATGCAGCTAGTGTCATCCAAGTTGTAGTTGTTTGTTGTTCACCAGTTTGTGGTAATTCTTGAACCGTTGATTGTACTGGTGATTGAGTAGTCGTTTGTGTAGCTAGTTGATTATTAACTGTTTGGTTATCTGTTTGTTGTGGTGCGACATTCGACTGTGCTGGCGATTGTTCATTGGCAAACTCATACTTACCATACTTATCAAATTGACGTTGGTCCATAGAAGCATACATTCCTGATGACGATTCAACAGTACCATCTTTGTAAACTCTAGTACCACCAACACCTACACCTGATTTATTCACATAACTAATAAAATAATAATTTCCTTTATCCACTGGTTGATCGTAAGATATATATTCTGGTTGTGCACCATGGGCTCTTGATACTTCATTAGCAATATTAACAGCATTACCTGCATTTACGCCACTCTCTGCTGCATGTGCTTGATGCCCTACTCCAGTAAATAACAATACCCCTGCTAAAGCCGTTGTTCCTAATACATTTCTCTTTTTCATTTTAAAAGTCCCCTTTACATTTAATAGCTTACAAGCTTAATTATAAATAGCCATCAGGACACTTATTGACCCTTTAAAAAGTATTTTGCAAAACTTATATTTTATCAATCATAATCAATCAAACTTATTCACAAAGTGACTAATTATTAGTACAAATAAATGAATAGTAAATGCCTAGTTTTAACAGATTTAAGTTCTTTTGGTAGCAAAATTTCTCTGTCAGAAAACTAAAAAATAACGACAAAAAAAGCATCGATAACTGTTTAAGCTACCGACGCCTTAAAAATCATGCCCCCACAACACAATTTTTTGTCACACTTCAATATGATTACTTATCTATTTTTGAATTATTCATGATCGACACTAGACTGTGCTTCTAATCTTTGAGCAGTTGCTTTGGCTTTTTTACCACTTTGTAAGAATAAACTTAAAATAAGTGCAATGATACTGAAGATAGTTGCGATAATGAATGCATCATTAATACCTTCAACAGTTGCAAGTTTATTAACAAATGTCAGTAATACTTTCATGGCACCTTCTTGGCCACCATATTGTGCAGCTAATTCACGCATATGATCTTGAACAACTGGATTTGTTTTATCCAATTCTTCACCAAATGCTGATAAATGTTGCGTAGTTTGAGTAGTCATTACTGTTACTAATACTGCAGTACCAATTGACCCTGCTAACTGACGCATTGTGTTTAAGAAAGCATTACCATGCGATGCTAATCTTGATGGTAACGCATTTATTGCTGCTGTTACCATAGGCATCATAATAAATGCCATACCGAATGAACGTAGGATATAAATACCCATGATTGACATATATGGTGTATCCATATTTAACTTAGTCAATTCCCAAGTTGCATACGTCATAATTGCAATACCGAATAAGGCAAGTGGTTTAAGACCGATGGTGTCTAATAATTTACCTGCAAATGGACCCATTAAGCCCATCACTAATGAACCAGGTAACAATAACAGACCAGAATCTAATGCTGAGAAACCACGTAAGTTTTGTAAATAAATTGGAAGTAAAATCATACCACCATATAAACTCATCATAACAACCATGTTAATAACAGTTGTTAAAGTAAATGTTGGGAATTTCAATACTTCTAAATTTAACATTGGTGCTCTCATTCTCAATTCTCTTATTACAAATAAAATAATGAAAATGATACCAATAGTAAAGAATGAAATAATTTCAGCTGAACCCCAACCTTTATTACCAGCTTCAGAGAATGCATATAATAATGCACCGAAGCCGATAGTACTAAAGATGATTCCTGGGACATCTGCTTTTGGATTAGTTGTATATTGATACAATCTAAACCATACATAACCAATTACAATAGCTACAATACCGATAACAAACATACCATAGAACATAACGTTCCAATGATAGTTCTGAACAATATAACCTGATAATGTTGGACCAATTGCTGGTGCCAAAATCATAGCTATACCCATCGTACCCATGGCTGCACCACGTTTTTCAGGTGGATAAATCGTAATAATAACAATTGAACCAAGAGGCATTAAAATACCTGCACCAATTGCTTGCAAAATACGACCAGCCATCATAATTGGGAAGATCATTGAAATCGCACAAATCAATGACCCAATTGTAAATAATACTAAGGCAATGATGAATAATTTACGATAAGAGTATTTATTAAATAAATATGCTGTGATTGGTATTAGAATACCATTCACTAACATGAATCCTGTCATCAACCATTGTCCTGTTGACGCAGAAATATTGAATTCTGTATTTATTTTTGGTAAAGCCACGTTTAATAACGTTTGATTCAAGATAGCGATAAACATACCGAATAATAATGCAGTAAGTATTTTCCCTCTTGAAATACCTTTACCAAAGATATAATTTTTATGTTCTTTTTTTATTTTTTCATTCACTTTATATTCTTCAGAATTGGGATTCTTTTCTGGAAAAGCGTCATCCTGTTCATCTGTTTGATTGGCTTTATCAGCTTCTGTGAATGATTGTCGTTCTTGTTGATCATTATCTGAACGACGTGTTGTGTCATTTAGACCAAATTCTTTTTTACTTTTATCATCTTCAATATGCGCTGCACGCTCTTGATCTGTTGTATCGCTATGCTTCGTTGTTGAAGTTTGTTCTAAATCACTGGCTTTAAATTTAGATTGTTTTGTTTGACGTCCAGAATTCTCTGCCGTTTGTTGTTCCTGTTGTTGGTTTTTAGCTTTGCGTTTTGATCTCGTCATAACAAAGTTTACGATACCAACAAGAATGAGCGCTAATACAATGTAGCCAATAATGAAGGTCGCTGTCATTTAATGACCCCCTTAATTTTTATGAATTTTTACTTCAGCGTTCATTCCAGGAACAACTTGTTTAGATGGTTCAGAATCTAGAGAAATTTTAACTGGTACAACTTGTGATACTTTAGTGTAATTTCCGTCACTATTTGATGATGGCATTAATGAGAAGCTTGCAGCTGTTGCTTTACCAACATTGTCAACTTTACCTTTAATAGTAGCTTTTTGACCATCGATAGTTACATCTACGTCTTTACCTACTTCAACATCTTTCATATCTTGTTCGTCTACGTTAGCAGTAACGTATAAATCATCTAAATTATAAGCATATGCGATTGGTGTTCCAGCTTGTGCCATTGAACCTTCCATACCATCAAGTTTAGCGATTGTACCGCTTTTTGGCATTTTAAGATCTACATCTTTTGATTGGCCATCTTGACCTTGTACTGAAACAGTTGCGACTTTATCACCTTTATCTAGTTTGTCGCCTTCTTTAACATCTAATGATTTGATTTGTCCAGCACCTGGGCTAGCGATTTTAATTTGATCGCCACTTACTTTTGCGTTATCAGTCGTTACATAACTTGTTGCATTATTCCAGAAATAGAAACCTGCGATTCCTATTGCAATTAAAACAACAATTGTAATGATATTAATTAATATCATCTTCTTCATGAATAATTCCTCCTACTATTTGCTTTTAAAATTCACTTTATATATTATAGAGATATATTTTAGAAAAAAACACCAACAATTTTTTCGAAATTGTTGGTTAAACTTCACAAAGGTGTAACAATTATGAAACGACAAGCCAAAATTAAAATACAAAATGCTCTTGTTGACTTAATGGCAGATTATCCATTCCAAGAAATCTCAACCAAAATGATCTGTGCTTATTGCAACATTAATAGATCAACCTTTTACGATCATTATAAAGATAAATATGACTTATTAGATACGATTAACTCTAACCACAAAGAAAAGTTTGATCATTTGTTACGTTTGTTACATGATAACTTTGATAACATCAAAAAGGATAAATTTAAATTATATAAATTCTTCATTATTATAGCTAAATATATTGAACGTAATGAACAATTTTTCAAAGATATTTTAGTGACTTATCCAATGAAGAACTTATTCATCGCTTATATTGATTCAGCACGTGATTATTATCAACAAATTATTACTGACTATAGCACTAAAGTAACAAATAAATCTTTATTTGTTACTTATATTATTGGTGGGCAAGCCGGCGTCTTTGTCAACTGGTTGTCCAATGGTTGTCAAGAATCTCCTGAAGAGGTAGCCGATATTCTACTATTAAATACAATTAAATTACAAAAATAACAACAAGCACTATTATTGTGACATTGAGTTAAGACCTTCTTTCTCCAAAGGCCAACTTAATCAAATAATAGTGCTTTTATTATTAATATGATTAAACTTTAAGTTTATCTTTAAAAATTCGATAGTTAAGTAGTTGTAATATGACTAACACAATTGCTGTAATAGCAATAATGATAATATACGGTGTGGCACTTGCTTCACCATCAATACCTACTAGCGGTGACATAATTCCTCCGAATAGAAATTGTACTAAGCCAAGTAAACTTGATGAACTTCCGCGTCCTTTTTTACTTTCTTCCATCGCAATTGAAAATCCAAGCGTAGCAACACCAGTTACTGGAGCAATTAATATTATAAAGCTAATTAACAGCATCCAAAAATTCCAATGATTGATTAATGAAAATATAACTAATATCACACCTATCACTTGAATAATTGTCATAATTCTTAGTAAACGATGTTGTTCAATATAATCTACTAATAATCCAATAAGCTGACTTGAACCAATTAAAGTTAACCCAATAAATGCAAACATCCAACTAAAATGTAATGCACTCATATGATAAATATTTTGAACGATAAAAGGTGATGCAGAAATATATGTGAACAGTAATACGAATGTTACACCTTGAATCAGCATGGGTAATAAAAATCTAGGTGTCATCAATAATGATTTAAAATTACTAAACATAGTCTTAATGCCATTACCTTGTTCTCGTTGGTTATAATTTAAAGACTCAGGTACTTTAAATACGGAGCCAATTACCATTAAAACACCAAATATAGTTAATACAACAAACACCATGCGCCATACTGAATAGTTCAATATAATTCCGCCTAATGTAGGTGCAATTACTGGAGCTATTCCATTAACAAGCATCAGCAAGGCTAAGAATTTCGTTAAGTCATTACCACTATACATATCACTAGCTATTGCTCTTGAAATCACTGATGCAGCGCCACCTGTAATACCTTGTACTAATCTAAGTGAAACCATAACCCAAATATTATCTACAAAAATTATTCCAAAACTAGCTAACGTAAACAATACCATTGCTATGACAAGAGGCTTCTTACGTCCAATTGAATCTGAAATAGGTCCAGCAAATAAGTTACCGAAGGCTAAACCTATCATAAACATTGACAATGTTAATTGAGCATTTGATGTAGTTGTGTCAAAATCATGTCTAATGTCTGGTAATCCTGGTAAGAACATATCAATTGATAATGCACCTATAGCTGTTAGTGCACCTAATATAATAATAAAAATAGGTGACTTTTTATTAAAATGTGTTAAGTCATCCATTTCTCAACCACCTTTTCCGTTGTCTTTTATTTTTGTTTTCCATTTAAACAATGTCCCTATTATATAACAAAATACGTTTAATAAAACATCCTTTTTCACTAAAATATTTATAAGTCATTCTAACATAAACAATCCTTTCCAAAGTGATTTCATCTTCACTTCAGAAAGGATTGTTATCTTGATATTAATCGTCAACCTTTTTTACTAACTGTAATCGATCTTGTGCGTTGTGTTCTAATTCATATTGGTTGTTAACCACTTGTCCACTATCATCAATTAATTGTAATGTTGTTTTTATCGTGTTACCTTTTTGTTCAACATCAATGACTTCTGGTGATTTAATAGCTATCGTGTTACCTTGAGAAACATTTTTCTTCATACTATTATAATACGTTGTATCTTTCTTTAAATAGGTAGAAATAAAATTGAAATTATCTTCGCTAAATGCTGAATTGATAGCCATTGAATACCCAGTGAAGAACTGTGTTAATTTATTTTTTAAGCTATTTTCTTCTTTTTCTTTTTTAGCAACATAATCACTAATATCTTCACTATCAAAAGATAACGTTACTTCAGTATTACCTTTCAAATTACTCGCCTTAATTGTCTTGGTTTGCGTTGTAAATGTTTTACCCTTGGCTTTACCGGATGCTGAAATTGTAATGTCTTTGCTTTGTGGATAAGGTCCATAACTTTTAGCATTTGAAAAGGCCATTTCTTTATCATTGATGGTTACTTTTTTCGATTTATCGGATAACTTAGTATCACCTTTTAAAGTAACATTAATATTTGCTTCATCGAAGTCTTCAGTAACATCTACAGTTTCAGAATTACTTTGTTTGAAGTCAAAATTCAAGCTCCCAGAGAAGACACCATTGTCTGTCGTCTTAGTTGTTGGAATATGATAGTTACCTGGAATAAAATTACCAATAGGTGTTGTTTTATTCGCTTCGGCAATAACAACTTTTTTCTTACCATTTGATTTGAACTCATATTTTGTTTTGACTTTTGGCTTAACAATAGGTTGTTTTGAAGGTGCCGAAAAACTCAAATTATCGAAGAAAATATATCTAGTGCCATTTTTACTTACTCGTAATAAATTTTGACCAGATTTCGACTTAATATAAGAAGCTACACTAGTATGACTGTTATTCAATTTATGTACACTGTCTTCAAGTTCATTCACAAATTGTTTTATGCCCACTTCATCTTTGATATATTGAATATATACTTCTGCCTCTTCTGAATCAACTTTATTATTTTTAGTACTTAAAATAGTAGCTACTTTTTGTTTATCATTGTTCTCAATAGCATTCACCAAAATTTTCGATTGTGCTTCGGGAGAATTAAAGTTCTTCAATAATAAGAATAAAATAATTAATAAAATAATAATAAATAAGCCGATAGCCCATGGCACTATTTTTCTTAATTGCAAGTTGCCAGTTAGCACTTCATTATCTGAAGATTTTCTATATAGTGTAGGTTGACTGTCAAATTGATGTCCACATTGTGGGCATGAATTTTGTTCATCTTTAACTTGTTTGCCACACTTTGGACAGGACTTCATAGTTACACCTCGATTTCCCTTTCTATTTGAACAGTAAGTTTTAAATATTAAATATTATTAGCATTCTATTATAATTATATATTTTATCAAACATTCAGAAATACTGATATGCGAAATTTTTCATATAGTTATATTATACGTAGGAGGCTAGTCCTTTATAAATACACATTTAGTCTTATCTTTAAACACAACTAATCGTTCAAATTATATGCTTCTATACGTTTATTGATTACTTCCAAAATATATCTGACATTTTCAATTTCTTCATCTTCAAAATCATTTGTTATATCATTAGCAATATTATTCATTATTGCGTTACGTTCATCAACATATGCTTGGCCCTTTGGAGTGAGCGCAATAAACTTTAAACGTTGATCAACATTTAATTTAGGTTTATCTATCTTTACTAAATTAGCATCGATTAATTTTTTTATGCGTCTACTCACTGCAGCCTTATTAACCCCTTGTCGCTCAGTTATTTCGCTAATCGTTAACGGTTCACTATGTAATATACTTAACACATGCGATTGTTCTAATGAAATTTCATACTCGTTTTGTAAGTCTTTAAGCATTTGTGCTGTTAGTGCATTTATATTATTTATAAATTTTTCTAAAAATTGAATATGGTCATGTATTCGTCTTACCATTATTATTCTCCCTGTAGCGTTATTTTTATAAAAAAATTATAATTCGAATTTAAAAATGATGTCACTACTAATTATATATTAAAATTGCAACAAATAATATTATAGATTAACAAAGTTAATATATAAATCTTTACTACTAATACGCTTGCCTAAATATTTAATTTAAGCTACATTTATATCTATCTTTTATTGTTCGTGAGGTGAGTAAATGATAGGGTCTATACTCTTATCTATAATTATATTTAGTATTGTGTTCCCCATATTGTTAAATCGTACTATAACTTTGAATTTAACATATTATATCAGTGTGATTGTGTTGATATATATCAGCTTAATATACTCGCTCATTATGAATAACATACCATTTACGTTATTATGTATCATATTTTTGTTATGCTTATATTTAATTTTTAAGCATAAAGTTGTCTTTGCTGATCATGTAGGACGTCGATTTGTTGCACAATCACTACTTTTTGGCTATCGTTTTATACTTTTCACTTGTGCTTGCGCGTATATTAGTACGAGTCCTATTTTGGTTATCAATAGCTTATTTCTGTGGATTACTATGATTGCCGTGAGTGCTGTTTTGTCTTTTGTTATTTATTTAGTTTGGACATCTGCGTATGCTAAAATGTCTTTTACTAAAGAAGTGGATTTAATTATGGTACTTGGTGCTGGCATATTTACCGAAGATGTTACACCAATGTTACGTTACCGCTTAAATCGAGCTTTAGCCATTTATAAACAGCAAGTAAATCAAACTTATATCCTTGTATCTGGTGGACAAGGTCCTGATGAACCGATATCAGAAGCACTGGCAATGAAACGCTACCTAATTAAACAAGGCGTTCAGCCTGAAGATATAATAATGGAGAATCAATCCACAAATACCTATACTAACTTTAGTCAATCACAAGTCATTCTATCACAACGTTTCATCACAATGCCTAACATGATATGTGTTACGAGTCAGTTCCACATATTACGCGCGTTACGTATCGCTCAAAAATCAGGAGTTAAGACCAAAGGTATTGGTAGTCATACACCCTATCATTTTTTCTTCCCTGTGTTAGTTAAAGATTTTCTCGGAGTGATGTACCAATATAAATTATTATTAACGTTATACTTCGCAACATTATTTATTATTAGTATGTTGAAACCTTGGCTATAACAATACGGAGTGGGATAGAAATAATTGTTTCATAACAAATTATTTCTATCCCACCCCGACAAGACTGACTAGGTTTGTAAAACGTTGATTTATCAACATTTTACAAACCAGACAGTTACTGCCAAATACTTGAATTTAAGTGTGACATATTTTTTCCCAGTCGCTATTATTATTGTTATACTATTTCACCATCTTCTAATTCTATAATGCGGTCTGCATATTCAAACAATCTTTGATCATGTGTAATCATAATTCCAATCATTTGTTGCGACTTAATATATTGTCGTATCATTTCCACTACTTCAGTTGCTCTATGCGCATCTAAACTTGCCGTTGGTTCATCTGCTAAGATCATTTTAGGATGATTCATCAATGCACGCATAATCGCTACACGTTGTTTTTCCCCACCAGATAATTGCTGTGGATGAACATGTAAGCGGTGTGCTAAACCAATTTGAGTTAGCAGTGACTCAGCTCGTTTATTACTATCGTTTTTTGACATACCCGCTTCATTGCCAACAAGTGTTAATTGTTCCATGACTGTTAAATACGGCACTAAATGCGATGATTGAAAGATAAAACCAATATCGTTTAAGCGTAATTCACTTGCTTGATGTTCACGATCAAACAATGGCGTATCATTATAAAGTATTTGACCTTGAGTTTGAGTTAACAATCCACCTAAAATAGATAATAATGTCGTTTTACCAGAACCAGAAGCACCGTTTAAAATGACAAACTCGCCTTCATTCACTTTGAAATTGACTCCTTTTAATACTTTAGTTTCAGAATGTCCTTGTCCAAATGTTTTGACGATATTTTTAACTTCTATACTCACTATTCTGTACCTCCAATTGCTTCTATTGGATCCACTTTAATAACTTTTACAAAAGATAAGCTTGCTCCAATCATTGTTAGAACGAGTATTTGTATTAATAAAGCACTTATTAGGTGTCTCGTTTTGATACCTATTGCTTTTAATATACCTATTTGAGATATTTTTTGAATCGTCATAACATAAAAGAATGCAGTTAACA
Source organism: Staphylococcus simiae (assembly GCF_017357005.1). NCBI lineage: Bacteria > Bacillati > Bacillota > Bacilli > Caryophanales > Staphylococcaceae > Staphylococcus > Staphylococcus simiae. The sequence goes on from NZ_CP071589.1 coordinate 2,258,265, forward strand.
CAATTGATGTTATGACAAACAAGCTCACGATCATCATGTTAAGTGGTGCTTGTTCTGCTTGATAACTCGCTATATTATTAGTTAAATCTTTTTCGCTAACCACACTAACACCTTTAATTTGTTCTATTTTATGTTGTTGTGAGTTTGTTAAGTTTGAAACAGGATAAAATGTTGCGTATTGTTGATTTAACTGTTTAAAATCAGATGGATTGAGTAACACAATAGAACTATGCGCATACATCGTTTCACTAAGTATTCCTACAACTTTGTAACTTTGTTTGTGTCCTTTGAAATGAATATGACTTCCAACTTTAACATCATTTACTGCTAATTTATCATTGATAGCTACTTCATGATTATTTGTTGGATAATGACCTTCTTTTAATTTAATATGATGTTCTTTATTATCGTTCATCGTCATAATATCTTGATCTTTATCAGCTAATTTTAAAGTTTGAGGATTTAGTTGATAAGGTTGTTGTTTAATTACCTTATTTATTTGTTGTTGTTGAGATGCTGTTAAATGGGACTTTTCAATCTGAGGTTGTTTCATTTTCTCAACAATATATTTATCATTATGAAACTGTTCAAATAAGGCAATATTTTCTCTACCTAAGCCTTGCGCTAATCCACTAATAAATAACACCATGATACCTAATAACAATATAATTATAGTGATCAGCGTGTAGCGGAATTTATAAAATAAAATTTCTTTTAACGCTAATTTCATATTTCTTCACTTCTCCTTGTATTATCTTTTTAGTCATTATAAAAAGTGAATGTGAACTCAATATGAACTGCAGCAATTTTGGTATATTTATTTTTACACTGTATAATAAAATGAATTAATCTAGTCAGTATATTAGCAATTGATAATTGTAAAATATAAAGTATGCTCGAGGTCTAAAATTATTTTTAATAAGGGAGTATGATAATGATAAAGTGTTTAATTGTAGATGACGATCAACAAATATTAGATTATGTCACGAATCATTTAACAAAACATCATATGCAAACGTATCGTGCACTAGGTGGAGATCAAGCTCTATCTTTACTTAATCATCAACACGTCGATATAGCTATTGTAGATATTATGATGGAGGGCATGAATGGCTTTGAATTATGCCAAACATTAAAGCATGACTACAACCTACCAGTCATAATGTTAACTGCTCGTGATGCCTTAAGTGATAAAGAACGTGCTTTTTTAAGTGGAACAGATGATTATGTAACGAAACCATTCGAAATCAAAGAATTAATCTTTAGAATACGTGCAGTCTTACGTCGTTATGATATTTATACAAACCAAGAATTAACAATTGGAAATCTCACGTTAAATCAAGCCTATATGGAATTACAGATTGGCTCTAAAACAATCACATTACCAAACAAAGAATTTCAATTACTCTTTATGCTTGCTAGTCATCCACGACAAATTTTTACTAGGGAACATATCATTGATAAGATTTGGGGATTGGATTATGAAGGAGATACACGCACAGTGGATGTACATATTAAACGACTGCGTCAACGACTACAAAAACTAGCAGCCACTATCACTATAGAAACAGTTCGTGGACAAGGATATAAGGTGGAAGAACATGTTTAAATCTCTTTATTCAAGAATTGCCATTTACACTATTACCGTTATTTTATTTAGCGCGATGATTAGTTTTTTATTTACCAATGTTTATTATCATTTCTATTTAAAACCTTCAAATGATGCAAAAATCATGGCCACTTTAAAAGAGGCACAATCTTTTGAAGAACATCATCAGACGGATAGTACACGTGCATATTTTAAACATCTTGGTCAACTAAACTACCAACTATTAACTGTTGACCAACAAGGACACAAAACATTTTATGGTGAACCTTTTCGCAAAGATACTTTGACACAACAACATATTAAACAAGTTTTAAATGGTAAAGACTATCACGGCATTAAAAATAAACCCTTTGAACTTTTTGTCACAGGCTTTTTCGATAATGAGACTGATAATACTGTCGGTGTTAATTTTAAAACAGATAAGCAAAATTTAGCTGTATTTATGCGACCAGATATCGGTCAAACATTTAGTGAATTTAGATCATTCTTAGCTATATTACTTACTTTATTATTAATCATTTCAATTTCTTTAGTCATAGCTTCAACTTATTCAATCATTAAACCAGTTAAAAAATTAAAACAAGCAACAGAACAATTAATGGATGGCAACTTTGATACGCCCATTAAACAAACTAGACATGATGAAATTGGTGCATTACAATATCGTTTTAATATGATGCGACAATCTTTAGGACAAGTTGATGAAATGAGACAACATTTTGTTCAAAATGTTAGTCATGAGATTAAAACACCATTAACACATATCCATCATCTGTTAAACCAACTAGAACATAGCAAAGATCAACAACAGCGCCAACAATATATTAGTGACATATTTAACATTACTTCACAGTTGAGTAATCTCACAACTGAGCTGTTACTACTATCTGAACTTGATAATCACCAACATTTAACATTCAAAGATCGCATTCAATTGGATATACTCATAAAAGACATTATTCGTCATGAACAATTTGCTGCAGATAGTAAAGATTTAATTATAATGTCTGATTTACAATCACTATATTTCCAAGGAAATGAGCGTTTACTTCATCAAGCTATTAGTAATTTAATTACCAATGCCATTAAATATAGCTTTCATGGTGATGTGATAGACATTACATTACATAAAACGAGCAATCAAATAGAACTATCAATTGCTAATGAAGGGGAATCATTGAGTGATGTTAGTCAACAAAGATTATTTGAACGGTTTTATAAAGTAAGTCAGCAGGATAACAGCAATGGCTTAGGTCTTGCTATCACTCAATCTATTATTGAATTACATCATGGTACCATTTATTTCCACCAGAATGATGATCATTTAAATACATTTACAATACACTTACCGTTATAACTTCATTGACACTACTTGATACCATACAGTTTCAAGTAGTGTTTTTATATATTTATGTTCCGTTTAGTACTTATTTTCGACCATTTAGTTTATTTTTAAATCACTCTTAATAGAATGTGATTTAATAAAAACAAAGGAGGTACCATCAACATGAAACTCAACTTATTTATCAATGAAAACGAGCATGACAGATATATTGATATTCATGCTCCTGAAATGGATGACAGTATCGAACATATTATTAGTACTGTTAAAAATTGTGATAAATCACAAATCATCAAAGGTTATGTTGAGAAGGACATACACTTTATTAATATCGATGATATCATTACATTTAAAACAGTAAATAAACATATCGTTGCCTTAACAAAGTCTCAACAATTTAACATTAAATATCGGTTGTACGAACTAGAAGATATGTTACCTAGCTTCTTTATACGTATATCAAAATCAGAAATTGTTAATAAGTACTACATTGAGAAATTATCTCTTGAACCAAATGGTTTGATACGTATGTATCTAAAACATTCATCTTACACCTATTCTTCTAGACGCTATTTAAAATCTATAAAGGAGAGTCTTGCGCTATGACTAAAATAATCCGTTCTATTTTTATAAGTTTATTAATCGGTTTAACATTGTCTATTTTATTTAGTGCACTATATGCACAAGGTCATTATTACCCACTGAATCCAGTATCAACCATAGGTCAATTCTACTTTACTCATTTTTCGGAACCAGCAATAATGACGATTGCAATTATTTTATGGTTATTAATTGGTTTTGTTTTTTACATTGGAAGTTTAATTTTTAATGCCACAGATTGGAGTATAACGACTGCGACTATTTTACATTTTATAGTGACTTACTTTGGTTTTTTACCTTTAGCTATATTAGCTGGTTGGTTTCCAATTACAATAATTAACCTGTTATTTTTCACTGTCATCTTTATCGCTATTTATATTGTCATTTGGCTTATCAATTATTTTAAAAATAAAAATTATGTTCGAGCTATAAATCAAGAGTTACAACAAAAGCGTCGCTAAATTCACTAAGACTCTGATAATCAGAATAAAATTGTTCTCTAACAAATCGGACTGATACATAATTAAATTTTCATTTTAAATTATTCATTTTTTATCAGTTCTAAAAAAACAGAGAACCAATAAAGTCCCGAAAAAACATCACTATTGTGAATCTTTTCGGGACTTAAATAATATACTGAGCATCCCTATTTACTACATAGCTCAAGCATTTAATTATAATCCAAAATTATTTTACATTTAAATGTTTAGTTACTTCTTTATTAATAGCATGATACATCTCTTCATTTTCCGATAATTTATTACCAAATGATGGTACCATTTCTTTTATTTTTGCTTCCCATTGTTTAAAATCTTCGCCATAACAACGTTGTAAGACATCAAACATAATATCGACTGCAGTTGAAGCGCCTGGTGAAGCACCTAAAAGTGCGGCTAACGTGCCGTCCTCAGATGTGATAACTTCTGTACCAAACTGTAAATTACCTTTAGCATCTTCTGTATCTTTAATAACTTGTACACGTTGACCAGCTGTAATAACTTCCCAATCTTCATTCCTAGCATTTGGGAAAAACACACGTAAATCGTCCATACGTTCGTCATTAGATAACATGAGTTGAGATATTAAATATTTAGTTAAACTCATTTCTTTAATACCTGCTGATAACATAGTAACGATATTATTAGGCTTAACTGATTTTATAAGATCTAAATATGAACCTGTTTTTAAAAATTTAGGTGAGAAACCAGCAAACGGACCAAATAGCAATGAACGTTCTCCATCCACAAAACGTGTATCTAAATGTGGTACCGACATTGGTGGTGCACCAACTGCAGCTTTACCATAAACTTTCGCATGATGACGATTAATAACATCTGGATTCGTACATCTTAAGAATAAACCACTAACAGGGAAACCACCTATATGTTTAGATTCTTTAATACCTGTTTTTTGTAGTAGCGGTAAACTTGCTCCACCTGCCCCGATAAAGACAAAATCCGCTTCGTATGTTGATACTTTATTATTTGATAAGTCTTTGACTTCAACTATCCAAGTTCCTTTAGCCGACTTAGAAATGTTTAACACTTCTTGTTTATATTGAATATGTACGTCACGTTGTTCTAAATTATGGAATAAGTCATTCGTCAATGCACCAAAGTTAACATCCGTTCCAGTTTCATCATATGTTAAAGCTATTGGTTCATCAGAAGAACGGCCTTCTATCATTAATGGTACCCATGACTTCATCTCTTCTTCGTCTTGAGATAATTTCATTTTTTCAAAAAGTACATTTTGTTGTAAGCTTGCAACACGATTTTTAATGAAATTAATATTATCTTCACCAATCACAAAGCTCATATGTGGCACTGATTGGATAAATCTTTCAGGGTGTTGTAATTGACCTGTTTTTACAAGATATGCCCAAAATTGTTTTGACACTTGAAATTGTTCATTAATTTTAATGGCCTTAGTAATATCAACAGACCCATCTTTACCTTCTTTAGTATAATTCAGCTCACATAAGGCTGAATGTCCTGTACCTGCATTATTCCAAACATTTGAACTTTCTTCCCCAGGTTGTGACAACCTTTCGAATACTTTAATACTTTTTTCAGGTGATAATTCTTTTAATAATGTTCCTAATGTTGCACTCATAATACCGCCACCAATTAAGATGACATCTGTTTTGCTATGTTGTGTTGTCATAACAAATACAGTCCCCCTTTTCAATGAATAATGGAACGTCTAGGCTTTGTAATCTTACGCTTTAATGTATTAACAAACGATTTCCATATATTGATGCCATTAAATATCGTTATAAGCTTAACTTATACCATTATTGTATCATTAAGTCGTAATTATTAAGATAATTAACAACCCTCAACAAGTTGAAAAAACTTTAAATAACTCATTTTCCATTTTAACATAAAGCGCTATCATTTTTGAAAGATTCAAACTTTAGCTTTGTCCTATTATTTTAATCATTTATTTTATTGATACTGCTCATCAATTTTCCAACATGTACAAATTAAAAACCGAGATTCACAATAAATAGCGCAAACCCCGGTCTATGTTATCTGTAAAAGTAATACATTACAGTGTTAGATGCTGAGACAAAAATCATTATTACATAAATATTCGTCTTATACATTTATATAAAATCTACGTATAGATTTTTTTGATGCTGAGTTATCCACATCCTAGCAAGACTCCTCCTTAGAATGATAAAACGTTTCTTTATCACTATTTGATAATTCAAATAGTTACTGCCAGTCGCATCATATTAAGTATAGACACCTTTTGTCGAAAATTCACTCTATAATAAAGATAGAATGAATGTCCAAACACAGACAAATATTAATAAGCAAATACTATATTTCAAAGTCATTTTCAGTAGTTCAGATTCTTTACCTACCTGTTTAACAGCTGCTGTAGCAATTGCAATTGATTGTGGAGAAATTAATTTAGCAGCTACTCCACCAACCGTGTTCGATGCTACAAGTAATGATCCACTTGTACCAATTTGTTGCGCAACAGAAGCTTGTATTGGTGCAAACAAGGAATTGTTGTTAACTACTGAACCAGTCATAAAGACACCTATCCAACCTAAAATTGGCGATAAAACTGGGAATACATGTCCTGCTTTAGCAATACCTTGTCCCATAGCAGCACTTAAACCGCCATAAGTTGTAATTTTAGAAATTGCTAAAATAAAACATATAGTTACAATTGGTAACCATAATTCTTTAAACGTCACACCAAATAATCTTACAGTATCGGTAAAACTCACTTTCTTAGACATTAATACCGTAATAATTATAGTTAATAAAATGGCTGTGCCCGTTTGTCCAATCACATTTAATGTTAATATTAATGGTTTATGCGTAATATCACTCAAAGTACCAGGTATATTGAAATGAAATACGAATGATGATAATGCACCTTTAGGTAAGAATAAATGTTTGAAAAATGGTGCACTCCAAATCATGACAATGACAGTTAAAATAATAAATGGACTCCAAGCATACAACACGTTGCTTGTTGAATGTTGTGTCGTTTGCTGAATTTGTTCATTAGGATTTACACGATAAATATGTTTCGGTTGAAACTTTTTAGAAAATAATGCCAGAGCTAACATAGAGGCTAACGGTGGAATAATATCCGCAAGTTCAGGACCACTGAATACTGTTAGCACAGCTTGTAAAACTGTATACGTGATTGATACCACTAAAATAGAGGGTAATGTTTCTTTAATCCCTTTAAATCCGTCTATTATAAATACTAATAAAAACGGAATAAAGAAATTAATAATAGCTAACGTTAATGTTGATGATTGAGATATATCCAATACAGTGACATGCCCAGGTAAATGTAATGTTTCAACTACTCCAACTGGAATACCGATAGCTCCAAATGCACCTGATGCTGCATTAGCAACTAAGCATAACATTGCAGCTTGTAATGGATGGAATCCTAACTGTGTTAATAATAATGCACAAATAGCAATCGGTACTCCAAAACCTGCTGCACCTTCTAAAAATGCATTAAATGAAAATCCAATAAGCAATACTTGAATGCGTTGATCTTGTGAAATATTCGTTATGCTATCCTGGATTGTAATAAATTGACCTGACTCAACAGTAATTTTATATAATAAGACGGCCATCATTACAATATAACCAATAGGAATAATACCTTGAAAGAAACCTTCTATAATTCCTCCAGTTGCAATACCAACAGGTAATTTAAAGAATGGCACTGCAATCACTAATGTAACAATTAATGTAGTAATTGCTGCATAAATACCTTTCATTTTGAATAAAGTTAAACATAATAAAAATAAAATAATAGGAATTGCTGCAATTAAAGTCGATAACAATAAATTATCAAAAGGGTTAAATGTGTGTACTAACATATGATGACTCTTCTTTCCTTTTAATTTTGTAGTGTTAATCATCTAAAATCTACTCATTTTTCTAGTTATCGATAATATTTTTAGATTTTATGTGATTTTTTTCACGTATAAATTATATCAACTTTTATTGTGTCACACAATATACATATTATATTTTATTATTTATTTATATGAATGTCGTAGAGACCTTTAAATTGTTCAAACTATTTAGATGAAGTTTGTGTGTGTCATGAATTTTACGATTTGTCATGATAGAATGAATAAGACACTATAATGAGAAACGGAAGATGACATAATAATGATTAAACAAATAAATGTATCGAACATAACTAACTTAGAATCTCATTTACAACAAGCTTCACGCGAAGGTTATACACATATTGCACCTTATAATAACGACTTAACACTTTACCAAGCAATGTTGGATGCTATTAAGGTAGAGCAACGTTCAATTGTTGTAGATTATACAATTGATGAGCAATATTTAAATAATTGCTCGTATTTCGGACAAACTACTATTCATTTTAATGATTGGGTCAATAATGATTATTTAATGCCCAATGTGATTTACTATATTGATCAAGCAATTGATATCATTAACAACTATCAAATTGACTCTTTATTCGACTTAGCACTGATAACTTTATTGCAAGATAATTTAGCTGTGGATGGACATGTAGTGTTCAATTTCAATAGTCAACCAACTACGAGTGATACTTTTTGGAATTCAACTGTGCATAAACTTGATATTGATGACCTAACTACGAGTGATACTTTTTGGAATTCAACTGTGCATAAACTTGATATTGATGACCTAACTACGCAATTTTATTTGGATAAAATTGCCTATGAACATCACTACAAAGTACCGTTTCGTCAAATTAATATGAACGATACCAGTCAATTAACTAAATTAGATCATAAGCTATTATCTACGCATTTCTTTATGCCACGTTGGTTTTATCGTTTTTCAAAACAACGAACATTAAATAAACATCGCAAAGCATGTGGTTTATACGACAAACAATATCATCAATTAAACAAACACATTGTTTTTTTAGGCGATCATTATCATTATGCAGGAAATTCTAAGTACCTTTTCAATTATTTTGTTAAGCATAATCCAACGCTTGAAGCTTATTTTATTACTAATGAACGAAGAGGGCCTCACTTTTTATCCCCCGATAAAAGTGACACGCTAGAAATAATAGAAAGTGCCCGTATTGTGATATTGGAAAATGATTTACCCAACGATGTTAACGCCAATGGTACTTTAATTCAATTACATCAAGGTACACCAATTAGACAACTCTTTTTAGATAGCAAAGAGCCTAGTAACAATGCTCACATACCTTATTATCGAGCTAAACGTTATAATCGTTGGTTACAACATGATTATATTATTCATTCTGTTAATGATGTTAGTCGTTTTTACGAAAGTGCATTTCCAAGTCATCAGGCAACTGTACTAGCATACGGTAATCCTAAAATTCAATATTTGCTACAAAAGCAACATGATATGTCGTTACGAAAACAATATCGTCAATCATTTAAATTAGCTGACGATAAACCGATTCTCTTTTATGCACCTATTGATACGCAGAGTCAAGAGCAACTCCCTTTATCTGATGCGTTATTCAAAGCATTTCATGTTATTGTACAAGGTATTGATGAAGCTATACTACCTGAAGAAGCCATTATTGCACCAAGACAATTAAGTGCACAAGATTTAATATTATTAGCTGATGTTATATTAACGGACTATTCTAATATTATTTTTGATGCTATGACTATAGATAAAAAAGTATGTTTATACACACCAAATCATAGTGAGTTCGTTAAAGAGCAAGGTGTCAACGAGGAAATATGGAGTCACTTAACTAAAATTTGGTATACCGATAGACAATTATTAATTAACAATTTAATAGCCGATGCCATTCCAACCTTAAAATACCCACAAACCGAACAAACTGAACAACCACTCGAATCCATCTCACAACTCATCCATAAGATTTTAAAAGCCACTTAGCAATTTATTGCTTAGTGGCTTTTATGCTGGGGCCCCAACACAGAGAATTTCGATTAGAAATTCTACATGCAATGCCAGTTGGGGGAGTAATCAACTGTATTCCTTTTTATACTTAGCAATTTATTGCTTAGGGGCTTTGAATATTTAAACTGACGCCCTTTATCCTAATATAATTCAAAAAGACTCTAACAAATATTTGCTAGAGTCTTTTTGAATTATTGCTGATAATTTGGATCTATGACCGCTACTTGTCCTTCTTGATTTACAGTAACTATTGAGTAAGCATCAACATTAGGGTCTTTGAAACTAAAGACATAATTATACTTACCATTGCTTCCATCAATTGAATAATCATTATATACTTTTTGGTTATTACCAAATTTATTCGCTTCTGTTTCAGCACTATTTAAAGCATTTTGAAAATTAGGCAATGTCGCTAATGCTTGTTCTTCATCACCATCAAATGGATAAAGGTTACGTGCTATTTTTACAGCATTTTCACTTTGATATGGATCTCCATTTTGTGCATGATTCGTTGTTGGTTGCTGGTTTGAATTGTTAACATTATTGGCTTGTTGGTTCTTACTATTACTTTGCTGTTCATTTGCTTGATTACTATCTTTTGTTTTATTCGCTTTATTATTTTTTTCTTTTACCTTTTTGTCATCAGATTTTTGATCTTGTTGGGTAGTCTTTTCTTTACTATCATTATCTTTATTCCTACCTTGTTCATGCTCATTATTTTGACCACAAGCTGCTAACAATAAAAACATCGCTAATACTATCGCCATTAACTTTTTCATTTGTATCTCTCCTCTCATAATCAAAGTTAAACTTTTTATTTAATATCATTTATTACAAGTTCACTTCATTACTACTAAGACACTATTGCATCATTAACTTATGCTATCTTTATTATAACTTAAATCTACAATAATTTTATTTATTTTCCTTAAAATTCATATCTTTTTCTACTTAAATTCAAAAAAATCATCACTAATGTTCAAATGAGCCTAAAAATTAGGATTATATACTTAATTTGAGATGTTAGTAGAACCCGTATATAAGATACTTTATTAATTAACATCAAAAAACTAAGTAAAGCAATTTATCTCTACTTAGTATCTTCTGACATTATTAATTTAATCATTTAAACATTATTTTTTAAGTCTTTTTCCATAATTAAATCTGTATCTACGACTTCACCTGTTCTAAATTGATGTTCGCCAACGACTTTAAAGCCATGACTTTTATAAAAAGCTAGTGCTTGTGGATTATGCTCCCATACACCTAGCCAAATTTTACTTTTATGATGTTGGCGCGCGACTTGTTCTGCTAATTCGATAAATTCAGAACCACGTCCCCCACCTTGAAATGCCTTATCAAAATAAATACGTTGGACTTCTAAATATGCTTCACCCATATCTTCAGTTTGAGCATCATCAATATTCAAATGTAAATAGCCAACATTTTTACCATCAACCTGATAAAAATAATGAAAAGATTTGGGATTCTTAATTTCATTATCAAATTTTTCAACAGTATAATTAACATTGAAAAATTGTTCGAAGTCTTTGTCATCATAATTACCTTTAAATGTATCATAAAAAGTTTTCTTTGCTAATGCTACTAGTTCTTCAGCATCTGCTGGGTTAATCGTAACAATTTCTCCCATATTATTGTCCCCCCTTTAATTCTAATATCAATTTAGCTAACCTTATATTAAATTAATATCATTTGTAAAATTACATTACCATAAAGTCACCTTAAAATATAATGATTGTATGTTCTAAACATAAGTGTTAAATTTATTCGATGTAATAGTCATTTTAATAGAAATAAGAAAGGATGTATCAATGTGGTAGAATCATTTAAAGCATTTGTCATTGATAAAGAACAAGATGGTAAAGTTAAATCACAATTCCAACAATTAACAACAGAAGATTTGCCAGAGGGTGATGTCCTTATTAAAATACATTACTCAGGTATTAATTATAAAGATGCTCTAGCAACTCAAGACAATAATGCAGTTGTGCAACAATATCCAATGGTTCCTGGTATCGACTTAGCTGGTACGATTGTTGAATCTAATGCACCTGGTCATGCTGTTGGCGACGAAGTTATTGTTACAAGTTATGATTTAGGTGTTAGTCATTTTGGTGGATTTAGTGAATATGCTCGTGTTAAATCCGAATGGATTGTTGATTTACCAAACACACTCACATTAGAAGAAGCAATGATTTACGGTACAGCAGGTTATACTGCAGGTCTTGCTATTGAAAGACTAGAAAAAGTAGGCATGAATATTGAAGATGGTCCTGTATTAGTACGTGGCGCTTCAGGTGGTGTAGGTACTTTAGCTGTTCAAATGCTAAGTGAAATAGGATATAAAGTCATTGCAAGTACAGGTAAAAAAGATACCGCTGACACTTTGAAATCTTTAGGTGCCAAAGAAGTTATCGATCGACTACCAATAGACGAAGATAATAATAAACCTTTAGCCTCATCAACATGGCAAGCATGTATTGATCCAGTCGGAGGAGCAGGTATTAATTACGTAACTAAGCGATTACAACATAGTGGTTCTATCGCTATCATTGGAATGACAGGTGGCAATACCTACACTAATTCAGTCTTTCCACATATTTTAAGAGGTGTAAATATTTTAGGTATTGATTCAGTCTTTACTGCTATGAAGTTACGTCAACGCGTATGGAGACGTTTAGCTAAAGATTTAAAACCCGAAAATTTACATTCTATTAAAAGCGTGGTGTCATTTGATGAACTACCACAACAACTTGATAGCGTCATTAATCATCATAATAAAGGTCGTATCGTCATTGATTTCGGCGTTGGACAATAATATTTAACAATATACACACAATAAGCTCCCAACAAAGTCATCACACTTTTAGTGCTTGCCTTATCGGGAGCTTAATTATTTTCCATCATTTAAATTATTATATTAAAATGATGTATATCATAAAGTTATCACTAGATAATCAGCCATTATCGACATAATGTAATCATTTATTATTCTATATCTCAAAGTACTAACAAGTCATGATGCTAATATTTAATATACATGCCACCAGAATGTGGTTCAGTAGGTATAAAACCAAACTTTTCATACAACTTATCAGCAGGATAATCAGCAATTAAACTCACATACGTACTCTCTACTGCCACATCTTTGATATAAGTCATAATATGTTCCATAATCGTACGTCCATAACCTTGTCCTTGATAATCTTTTCTTACGGCAATATCAACAATTTGAAATGCTGTACCGCCATCACCAATGATTCTTCCCATACCAATTAATGCATCGTCATCGTATATTGTGACGGTATAACACGCATTCGGCAACCCTTTTTCAGCTGCTTGTGGCGTTTTAGGACTCATACCAGCATTCTTTCTCAATTCACAATAGTCATTTACACTTGGTATCTTATTCTTAATTGTAATCATATAATCTCCATAATTTATCTGACATTCATGTTAAAATAAATACTTACTAGTAATGGCTTTATTATCTTCTTTGAAAATATCATTGTGACTAGAAACATATCCCTCTTCTGGTGCATTGGGTTGAATGTATTGTTTCGCCAAATTCGCGGCATTACCAGCATCACTAAAAGCACTTGCAATTAAATGAGATTTCGCATCATGATGAACAATATCTCCACATGCAAATATACCATCAACACTAGTTGTTGTATTACCAAAGCCTTTAACACGATAATCATCATACATAGCTAATTGCGCTGTTGTTTCACTCAATAATGTGTTAGAGTGATCAAAACCATGACTTACAATTACTTCATCAAATGGTTGTACGTGTTCCTGACCAGTATCAACATGTGCTAACACGACTTCATTAATATGCGTTTGTTGATCATTTCCTATTAAATATTTAATCGTTGTCTTAGGTAGTAATGTCACATTCAAATCTGCAACTAACGTCTTCATAACTTCATGTGCTGTGATGTCTTCTTTGCGGTAAATGACCGTCACACTATTCGCTATTAATGCAATATCTCTTGCCCAATCTAGTGCAGTGTTACCACCACCAGAAATTAATACATCTTTTCCTTTAAACTTACTATAGTTTTGTACGACATAATGTAAATTGGTTAATTGATAACGCTCTGCTCCTTTAATTTCTAAAGTCTTAGGACTAATGATGCCCCCTCCAATTGCAACAATAACCGCTTTAGATTCATAAATATGCCCTTTATCTGTTTCAACTTCAAAGTGTTGTTCTTGAATTTTTCTAATGTCTATCACACGCTCACCTAAATTAACTTCTGGCTTAAAATACAAACCTTGGTTAATCGTATCCTTAACAATATCAAAACACGGCTTAGGTGCTATACCACCGATATCCCAAATAATTTTTTCTGGATACAATTGCATCTTGCCACCTAGTTCAGATTGTACATCTATAATTCTTACAGACATGTCTCTCAATCCAGCATAAAAACTCGCATATAGGCCAGCAGGTCCGCCACCTATAATTGTTACGTCTTTCATAAAGATCCCCCTCAATAGATATATAACCGTACATTGATAATAATTATCATTTATTCACATTATACTACGCTCTATAAGTAAAGGAAAATAAAGCACACTACATTATCTTGTTATTTTCAAACATAAAAAAAGAGACTAAATCTTAAATGCAGCTACTATGTTTAGAGTCTATGACAGAAATAATTTTTATAAAAAATCATTTCAGAACACTCCCATACATATAGAACATTTTGACTTAATCTCAAAGTTATTTATTTTAATTATTAACGCTATTTAATTAATCACGCGGTTCTTTAATAATCGCTTGTCTAAGTAAAAAGAATAACAATAACAATGCTGCTAGCATACCTGTATGTCCAATACCAGCAAACCCGGCTAACGCTTCAGGCGAATATGATTTACCTGTCACTTGGAATGAGCCTTTAATTAACATCAACCCAATAGTAGTAATGACACTTATATGATAAACATAAAAGAACCAGTTAAATAGATAATAACTTGTTAATTTGAATAATTTTTCTAACGGTATGATAAGTAAAAACATGAACATACCTAAAATCAGTGTATGTGTATGTACTAGTGATAACTGTGTATCCCCTGTAAAATCATATGCCTTTGTTAATTCTCGATAATAGAAACCACTAATCAAACCAATTATCATATAGAAAAGAAACGAATATAATAGTCTACGCATCTTCAATCCTCCCTCACTACTACATTATAAATCATTATTTAAATTATAACAGTGACAATCTTACGAAGTAAAAGATGCTCTCATGCAATTATTTTTAAAATGTATAAAAATCAAACTGTAACAAAGGTCTTAACAAGGACTTTCGTTACAGTTTGTTCGCTTTAACTATTTTGGTTCTCTCCCAAATTGGACTGATACATAATTATTTTTTTAAGCCTCGCTATGCCCAACCTGCATTGCATGAAAAAACTGGATAACCAGTTTTTCTGTGTTGGGTCCCTTCCTAGGGTGCTGTCTCAGCCTGTAGTCTTCGACTAGCACTGCTCCCTCAGGAGTCTCGGCTTCAAATTAATTTTCGTTTTAAATTATTCAGTTTTTTATTTATCAGTCCTAAAAAATTGAACGGTTTAATTTAGTAATGCTTATTTTATTTATAAGTACTTGACTAATCGTAGGAAATAGAGAACCACTATTTTATAGTGCTGTATAACCACCATCTACTGTTACAACTGATCCTGTCACAAATGATGATGCATCTGACGCTAAATACAATGCTGCACCTTGTAATTCTTCAGGTACACCAGGACGTTGCATTGGTGTCATATTCATCCAAGTATCGATCATTTCTCCACCTTGTGCAAAATAATCTTTAGTTAATTCAGTTTTCATGTAACCTGGGGCAATCGTATTAACACGAATATTATGTTTCGCCCATTCATTTGCTAAGCTTTTTGTTAGCATAATAACAGCAGCTTTAGATGTGTTATATGCTGCTTGTGGTTGCGGCGTATTAACTATAATACCTGACATAGATGATGTATTGACAATAACACCACTTTGTTGCTCGCGGAAGACTTTACCTACAGCATTGGTAACTAATACCATACTATTTAAGTTTACATCCATCGTCTTTTTCCAGCGTTCATAAGGCATATCTTCAAAATCAACATGTTCATTAATACCTGCATTATTAAATAAAATATCAATATGTCCAAATGTATCCATAGTTTCTTTAACCATGGCATTAACTTCATCTTCATTTGTGACATCTACTTTACATGCGATTGCTTTATTACCAGTAGCTTGTTCAAATTCTTGTGCCGTTTGTTGGCCAACTTCTAAATTCATATCTGCGATAACCAAATTAGCACCCGCTTCTGCTAATGCCAGCCCCATTGCTTTACCTAAACCAGAAGCGCCCCCTGTTACAATTGCTACTTTATCATTCAATTTAAATTTATCTAAAATTGTCATATCCATCTCTCCTCTTTTTTCATTTATGTTCATTTTAAAACAAAAAGATAGATTTTTATAGAGAAAACGCTTACTTTTTCTCATATTTGCTTATTTTTTATTATTTTTTCACTATTTTAATGAAAAATTAGCATATACGAACAATTTTAAACAATGAATATATTAAATAACTCTATCTAAGTGATCATGCACTTCAATAGAGTCCTAAAAATCATAGTTATATTTTTTATGATGGTACTTCTGTACGTTTATTACTATGTTTTCTAACCATAGCAGAAATTAAACTTGATAATGCACCGAAAATCATAAATCCGATGAACATCCACATTGTACTATTTAACTCAATTGGATGATTCAAGTAGACGATTTCTCGAACAGTTCCAGCATAGTGAGTGAATGGATTCCAGTCATATCCATATTTTTGATAACTTTCTGGAAGCATTGCTTTAGGTAATGTTACTAGTTGCATACTAAAGAACATAAGGATGAAGAAGATTGGAATTGACTTCATACCTAACCAAACCATGACACCTAAGATTAAACCAACGAATCCTAATAACGCTAACGCCACAAAGATAGCGATACGATTTGGATGTTCAAAGTTAAAGTCTAGTACACCTTTCATAAAGTAGATGAAAGCAAAGCTACCTGCAAATGCTGAAATAACTGCGAATAGCATTTGTCCTACTGAAGCAATAATTCTATGTTGAATTTTAATATTATTACTTGTTCTAAATGCAAAGAATAATAATACTGATGTAACGATTGAGCCTATCCAAATTGGCATAAACATTAAGAATGGCGCATTACCACCAGCTTGATGATCTTTAACTTTATTAACTTTAACATTGTCAATTTTAACTGGGTTAGTAATACCATCAATGTCAGCAGCATTAACTTTAACGTTTTGTTTTTTCAAAGTGTCTAAACTTTGTTTAGTAATTTGATTATTAACGTTATCTCCCATACCTGTTAATACAGCAGTTGCAATTTGTGAACCTTGCATACTTGAGCCTTCACTAACAATTGTTTTAAATTGACCTTGTTTAACGTCAACTTTTTGATTGCCCATTTTCTTTTGCATTTGTTGAACGACTTGTGGAGGAACTTCTCCTGATTCAACTTTTTCTTTCATTTCTTTTTTTTTACTATCCATAACGACTTTTTGTGTTTTGCTCATTGCATCTTTAGAAAAGTCTTTGTCGAAAATAGCAACACCATAAATTTTTTCATTTTTAAGGTCTTTATCTAAATCTTTTTTATTATCAACTTTAACCCATTTAATTTTATTTGAGTCACTATCCATTAATTTATCTTCTATTTTTTTACCAATATTGATATCTTTATCTTGAATTGTAGTACCTTTATCATTATTCATAATACCAATAGGTAAGTCTTTAGGTTTTGGATTATATGCTGGATAAAAGGCGATTGAAAAAATTACCAAAATAATCATAATAGCTATTGGCGCTATCCATAGTAATTTATTTTTAAATATATTCATCTATTTGTACCTCCTTATTAGACAATGTGTTGAATATTTTGCACGTTGTTTATTATAATATGTAAATAAGAATATACAATACACAATTTTGGCTCAGCCGTTTGTTATTGAACATTCTGTGACAAATCGTTCATTTATGAGGAGGTTTTTATTTTTGAAAGAAGATAGACGTGTACGAAAAACAAAATCTTCAATAAAAGAAGCATTTACTAAATTACTACAGGAAAAAGATTTAGATAAAATAACCATCAGTGATATTACGAGTCGTGCTGATGTCAATAGAGGTACTTTTTATTTACACTATGAAGATAAATATATGTTACTAGCAGATATGGAAGATGAGTACATTGCAGAATTATCAAGTTATACTAAATTTAATGAATTACAAGGTGCTAGTGTTGAAGATATTGCTAACGATTTTGTGAATAATGTCTTGAAAAATATTTTCCAACATATTCATAATAATTTAGAATTTTACCATACAATTTTACAACTTGAGCGTACGAGTCAACTAGAATTAAAAATTAATGAACATATCAGAAAAAATATGCAAAAATATATAAGTATCGATCACACTGTTGGTGGTGTTCCTGAAATGTATTTCTATAGTTATGTCTCGGGAGCTACTATTTCAATCATCAAATATTGGGTACTAGACGATCAACCGATTTCTGTAGATGAGTTAGCTAAACATATCCATAATATTATTTTCAATGGACCTTTACGTATTATGGCTAAAAATCGTTTACATAAATCACATGTTGAATTACAATCAAAAGAATAATTTGCGTTAATTGTTAACCTTTAAGAAAGGACTTAAAAATTATGATTACTTCATTCAGACATTCAGAAGATGTAGATAAACATATTATTGAAACTCCTCTTGATCATACTGCATCATGGATTAATGTTGTAGAACCAGAACGTGAAGAAATTGAAATGCTTATAGAGCAATATAACATTCCTGAAGATTTCATTCGAGATCCACTTGATTCGGAAGAAAGTGCACGTATAGAATACGATGAAGATTCTGGTTATTCATTAATTATTATTGACTTACCTATTATCAACTCAACCAATCGTAGTGTCCTATCATTTGTAACTATGCCACTTGGTATTATTATTGGTAATGGTATTATTATGACAGTTTGTGATGCAGACAATGAATTTTTAGAGAATTTTTCACGTCGAGATATTAATTTGAAATATCACAGTCGTTTTGCTTTAGAAATCTTAATCACTATTTCCAATCATTATAATCGTAATTTACGCTTACTAAATAAAAGTAGAATTCGTATCGAAAAAGAATTAAAAAACAACATAACTAACAAACAATTATTTAAATTAATGGAAGTTGAAAAAAGTTTAGTTTATTTCTTAGCTGCATTAAAAGGTAATGACACGATTATTAAAAAGTTATTTAGATTACCTGCTATTAAACGCTTTGAAGAAGATGAAGAATTACTAGAAGATTTAATTATTGAAAATAACCAAGCCATTGAAACTACTGAGTTACATCAACGTATCTTAGAAAGTATTACAACATCATATGCGTCATTACTATCTAATGATATGAATACAATTATGAAAACATTAACGTTATTCACGGTACTACTTACTTTACCAACTTTAGTCTTTAGTTTCTTTGGTATGAACGTCCCTTTACCCATAGATGATCATAGTTATGTATCTTGGTTAATTGTTGTAGGTATTTCGTTAATTCTTGTAGTAATTGTTAGTATTTTCTTGTGGCGTAAACAAAAATTATAACGATAACTCGTTTTATCTCAAAGTGGACTGATACATAATTATTTTAAATTGTTTACTTTTTATTTATCAGTCTTAAAATATAGAGGACCCTATAACTAATCGAGTAGGAGGATAACCATTATTTGATTATCCGTCCTCTCACACCACCGAGCGTACGGTTCCGTACTCGGCGGTTCAATATCTTGCGTAAGCCGTCTCTGCGAGTTGGGTTAATGGTTCTAACCCCCACTTGTAGAGACGTTTTGTTGTAAGTGCACGATGAACTTCATGCGTTGATGATAAGCGCCAGTATTTCTTTCTTGAATTGGCAATTTTCATTGCACTCTTATGGTCAAGTCCATACTTACGTAACATCTTATATTTGGTTTTTATTCTTTTCCATCTTTTGAGGATTAGTTGTCTAATGCGTCGGTTTAACCATGATTGTAACTTCGTTACAAAACCTGTAATAAATCCTTTACCAAAGTAATTTATCCACCCTCGTGTTACTTGATTAATTTCTGATATAATCTCTTTAAAGGTACCTGGTCTATTTCGTTTCGTTAGACGTCTTAAGGTGCGTTTTAAATTTCTTCTTGCTTCCATAGTCGGTCTGAAACGATAAGTGCCATTTACTTTGGTCATTAGACAACTCAAGAACTTTAAACGTGTGATAGAACCTACCTTGCTCTTTTCACTATTTACAATAAGTTTAAGGTCTTTTTCGATAAACTTTGTCACACTTTCCATGACACGTTGACCCGCTCGTTTTGTACGTACAAAGATGACGAAGTCATCTGCATAACGAACAAAGCGATGACCACGTTTCTCCAATTCATTATCTAATTCGTGAAGATAAATATTACAAAGTAACGGGGAAATAACACCACCTTGCGGTGCACCTATTTCTCTACTTCGATAATTACCATTGAGGTCGATTGCACCAACCTGTAGGCTTCTACGAATAAATTTAGAAATGGCTTTATCTTGAACATGTCGTTCAAATAGATACATTAATTTATCATGGTTCAACATATCAAAGCACTGTTTTAAATCACAATCAACTGCAACTAAGTAACCTTCTTCATAGTATGTTGCACATTCTTTAAGTGCAGTTCCTGTACTACGATTCGGTCTAAAGCCATGACTGTGTTTTGAGAAAGTACGGTCGATACTAGGTTCAATGACTTGTTTAATGGCTTGTTGGATAACTCTGTCTCTTGCGACAGGGATTCCAAGCACGCGCTTTTTCCCATTTGATTTAGGTATTTCAACCTTTCTTACTGCTTGTGGCTTATACGTGCCATCAAGCAGTTTTTGTTTAATTTGTGGAAAGTATTTTGCGAAATGTGATGTTAATTCACTTACTCGCATGCCATCGATGCCAGGTGCACCGTTGTTTTTCTTCACTTTCTTAATTGCTTTTTGTATATTATTCTCTCTTACAACAAGCTCCATCATAGATGGAGACTCACGATACATTTCTTTCATTTCACCTAAGATTTACTGTACGCACTCATATATCCTTTTTCGTTCCACTACTTATCTTTCTATGAGTTGCCAATCATTAATTGTATTCTGTACGTTGTAAATCTCTAACCTCCATTCTTTACTTTGTATGAATATTGTTCAGTCCTTCAGTATTTCTACCTACTATGACCTCTGCTGACTTCTCATCATTCGTTATTACTACGATTTTTTTTATCGCTGATGAGACCTCCCCGGGTAAGAGTAACCACTTTCCACTCATTCCACTGCATCATTTACTATATAGAACTCGGGTAGTATCGGACTTTATCTTGTATTGCAGATTCATCCATTCCACATAGCCTTGTATGATATTTCTGTTCGTCAGTGCGAGTGTTTGCGTCCGACTTCCTTCAGATTCCATTTCACAATGGACACCCTTGTCTTTCGCTAACAGTTCCTACTACCAAGCCTGTAACGGACTTTCACCGTCTAGTAATTACCCATGCCGGGCGCACAATTAAAAAGGTATTACAGTCGAAGTTGTTCACTTCATTCTGTAATACCTTTTCTTATATTATTCTGTTACTTCTTTATTAGCTTTTCTCTTAGACAATACAAACGTTACAACGATTGCAATAGTAAAAGAAATAATCATTCCAATAAAGTAATGTAACCAACCTGAATGCACTGGATTGATTGAGATAAATCCTGGTATGCCTGCTGTTCCTAAGGCAATTGCTTTTACTTTAAAGAAAGCAATATACGCTGAACCGATACCTGAGCCAATAATAGCTCCAATAAATGGATATCTTAATTTCAAGTTAACACCAAACATTGCTGGCTCTGTAATACCTAATACTGCAGAAATACCTGCCGCAGACGCTACACCTTTAAGCTTTTTATTTTGCTTAATAATAAAGAATGCTGCAATAGCTGCGCCACCTTGTGCCATGTTAGACATAGTTGCAATTGGGAAGATAAATGAGCCACCAGTTTTAGCAGCATCAGCAATCAACGTTGTTTCAACTGCGATAAAGCTATGATGCATACCTGTAATGACTATTGGTGCATATAATAACCCAAAGATTAAACCACCAATAGCTCCACCAAATTCATATAACCAAGTTAATCCATCAGATAACCAATATCCTAATTGTCTTGTGATTGGTCCAACGAACAAGAATGTTAAGAATGCTGTAATAAATATTGATAATAATGGTGTTAATAAATTATCTAACACTGCTGGAATGACTTTACGTATACTTTTCTCAATAGTAGCTAAAATATAAGCAGCTACTAACATCGGTAATACTTGTCCTTGATAGCCTACTTGATTAATGTGTAATCCTAATACATCCCAATAAGGTATTGATTTGCCCGCTTCTACAGCTTTCGGAAAATCGTAAGCACTCATTAATCCAGGGTGTACCAAAATCATACCTAACGCAGCACCTAAGAATGGATTACCACCAAAGCGTTTAGCAGCACTAAAACCAATCAATATAGGTAATAATGTAAATGGTGCATTAGCAAAAACATTGATCATTTCAGCTAAACCTGCAAACTGGCTATAAACATCTATCAGTGATTTACCTGCAAAGAATAAATCTTTAGCTGTTAAAATATTGTTTAGACCCATTAATAAACCGCCAGCAACGATAGCTGGAATGATAGGTACAAAGATATCTGACAGCATTTTAACAAAACGTTGTAATGGATTCATATTCTTAGCTGACTGTGCTTTAACATCAGAAGTCGTAGAAGCCTCTTTACCTGTTAATTTTTCTAGCTCTGCGAACACTTTATTAACAGTACCTGCACCAATAATAATTTGGTATTGACCACCTGTTGAAAATGTCCCTTTTACTACATCTAAATTGCTTAGTGCTTGTTCATCAACTTTACTTTCATCATTTAACACTAAACGTAAGCGTGTTGAACAATGTGCCATCGCATCTAAATTATCTTCTCCACCAATGGCCTTTAGTATCTCTTCAGCGGATTTATTATAGTCCATGTTTTGCCTCCTATTAGAACCGGTTCCATCTTTTTTCATTATAATTGTAACCGGTTCCATTAATATTTGCAATACTCTATTTGTAATTTTTCACAAACACTTATATCATTGTTTTAATATATTCATAAATATGTCATTTATTGGGAGGGATTGTAATGAAAGAGCGTGGTCTTGTTGAAAAACGATGGCGAGAGGAAAAATATCATGTGTTATTACACAGTCAGCAATATTACAATGACATACGTCAACGTTTAAAAACAGATATGTCATTAACTGAACTTGAACAATTAATTTGCCAAGCACTTCAGCTATCTCCTTCAACTGGCAGTGTTATTAATGCTTATGATCACATGTGGGGATATTTCAAGACACTTGCAACTGAGGAAGAAAAAAGAAAGGCGTAAGATTTGAAACAACGTTATGCAGCAGATGCTATACCCTATTCAGATTTATTACATTATTTAGCAACATTAGCAGATAAATATCATGTTAGTTATTTACAACAAAGTAAAGTTTTAAAAAATTAAAAAAGATAGATAATAATACTTTAGTTATGTTGGAAAACTATTACTGGGGGCAGTAACTTGCATTCCTTGTCTAAAGTTATCATTATCTATCTCTGCTTAAATTTAAATGTACAATGTTGCTATGCGATATCATACACTTTAATGAACTACGACTTAATAATCATCTACCCAGTCATTTTACACTGGTCTATATATAAAATTCGGGGGGGAGTAATTTTAAAAAATATATAAATGTTATTGCATTATCTATTGTTAATAAATGATGTATTGTTGTAGAAATTGATAGTTATAATTGATAGTTGATGATTAAAGTTATAGTCTCATTATGCAATATTATTTAACGTTTTGTATGTTGTTATTCTTTATGGAAACAAATTGAGATGTTGTTGATTCTAAGTTGTTAAATATCTAATGAATTGAAACGATAGTCCAATGATATATCTGGTTGTATTGTCTTTGCTGAAAATATCAATATTTAAACTTATTGAAAAGTCCGTGGTGCTATCTTGTTGACTCATCTATGTTGTTTAACCAGTAGAACTTTTCTTTAATAATTGGACTGAGTCTATCGTTTATTTTGTTTAATGTTGTATATTCTGACAAAACGTTGAATGTCCAATAAATACCGTCGTTTCTTAGTTGATGAAGTTATGCTCTTTCCAAAGAGTAGCGAAATACTATAGTTTAAGGAATTTAAAGATTTCATAACTGACGTAAATATTAAACAGACATCTTATTTCTTGTGATTAAGTGTATGTCATGTTCACTTTTATCTTTTAGGAAGTTAGCGCGAAATTATTTTTTTAAAATTTATTCCGTAGATGCCTATATCGGCAAAGCTAACTATGATGATAAAATGAAGTTTTATCAATCAAACAGCATAGTATTAAGTATAAAATACTTTTGTTCCATGCTTACCTCTTAAAGATAAACACTAAGTACATTTAAATGTATGAATTCAAACGTGCCATTTTAAAATTTTATATTTTTAACATAGTTGAATAAAACAAAAGTTTTTTCATTTATTCTAAATGGCTGCGTATTTTTTTGTAATATGCATTAGCTTGAATTCTATATTTATTATGACCTAAAAAATTTTATATGACTCTATCAAAAATTTTCAAATTTTGCTTACTACCTTTCTAAACCTCTATTCATGTTGTACACAATGAACAAAGCAAACGTTTTCATACTAAATACCTTTAATTTCTTTTATTTTTTACTATTACTATTTCCTATTCATTCACTTATAATTAAATATACTCTCAAATAATTCTTTAAAAAAATTAATTTGAACAATGACTAAACTATTAAATTTATAAGCAGGAGACAAATAAATGACATGCCAATTTTATATACATCGTACGTTATCAACTGTACCCCGTAGAAATATCAACAATATTATTATTCTTTTTTCTTTAACTAATCAATGTCGCATTACGATCAATGGTTCTACAAAAGATGTCAATAATCATATAGTACTGATCAATCATAGCGATATTTATCATATCGATGAAGGTGACAATATTGTTGAACTTTCGATTCCAGTTTACTATTTTTTCCAACAAGATAGTAATTTTTTTAATGGCTACTTAGACCGTTATTTACTACAATCCAGTAACTATATCAAATCCGTATTTTCTGATATTATTCATAACGATCAAGCGCATTCAACAATAGAAAGTAAAATTTGCCAATTAATTGTCGATACCTTATTAAAAGAGACTTTTGTCAAAATTGAACAAGAATATCTGCCTAATATCGCTCTAACTAATCCTGTATTTATTGAATGCTTAAATTATATTCATGATCATATACAAAGCCATCTATCTTTGCGTGATATAGCAATGAACTGTAATATTTCGGAGTCATATTGTTCAAATCTTTTTGTAAGATATTTAAATATGAATTTCAAAGACTATTTTACTAGTATCAAGGTAGCAAAATCTATCAACCTATTACTTTCAACCGACCATTCTATCAATACAGTTGCTGAATTAGCAGGTTTCAATAGTCATACCAATTTTGCCAATCAATTTAAAAATTACTTGAACTTCAGTCCAAAACAATTTCGTACTTTACTATCTAAATTGACTCATACACCACATATTCAATATTCAAGTGACAACGTTGCACAATTTGCTAATTTAATCGCAACAATAGATTTAACTGCTCAAGTTGCAACAAATAATACGACAATTAATATTGATGATTTTAATCCTAAAGATCGCAGTCAACGTGCTAATGTGTTTGTGCGTTTTAATACTTTTAACGAGTTGTTCCAATTTATATTTAATGAATATTATGATATCAACTTTGAATATTTACCTAAACCTGTAGTATTAATAGATGATATTAGTGATATTGAAATGAGCCAGACTAACTACAATTTGCTCAATCGTTGCTTTGAAAAACTCTTCGACAAAAATATAGGTTTAGCTATTTGTATTAAATCTACAACACAATTTGAAACGCTGAGACAGTTGATTTTAACTTTCTTACAAGTGAATCAAGATTATAATAAGAATAAAAAGTCTGTTAAATTTATTCTGGTCTTCTGTTCTAAACACATGACTGCTGAGGAAATCCATTTATGCCATTTGAAAATTAAAAACAAAAATAAAAATATCAAGTATAGTGTTACTGTTGATGGTTTGTTAGCAAAATATCACACTATTAGTCAAACATATGACGTCATGAAACGTCTTAACTTTAATTATTAT
Source organism: Staphylococcus simiae (assembly GCF_017357005.1). NCBI lineage: Bacteria > Bacillati > Bacillota > Bacilli > Caryophanales > Staphylococcaceae > Staphylococcus > Staphylococcus simiae. Next base: position 2,284,694 of record NZ_CP071589.1, read on the forward strand.
TTTATAGATATTGAAAGTACTGAAACGACACACCAATTAATCTCAAAAAGTCATCATTTTCATCAAACTGATACACATTTTGAACATTATAAAACATTTATACTTGAATCAGGTATCCCTTCTACAAAGTTTGTCTATAATGATTTAACAAAAGGTGGGTTCAAATACACTAACGGTGGAAAGAATCCTTTGCAGTTATCAGATTTAGTATGTCATTTAATAGCTTTACTACGTTATGGCGGGGGCATTAGTTATCAATTATTGGATGATCATACTAATCATTTGTCTCTATATAATAAATACGGCAGCCCTTTGCCTTTAGTTCATTTATATAAAATGATGGCACCGTTCGTTAATGAAAATATAGAAATTACCAATAATTATTTATTAAGCCGTAAAGATAATAACTATCATTTCTTACTCTTCAATAAAATTCATGATCGCTATTTATCTGATGCCCAACAAACATTTTCATTTTACAATCAATTGCCTAGTGATTCTTTAATGATTAGTCACACACTTAATCATGAGCATGGTTCTATAGAACATCTGTTACCTGCCAGTAACCACCTAGTATATATCGAAAAAGACATTTTAGATGCATTAGATAAGACAAATTATCCTAAGACGGAATTAGCCGTTCAAGAGGAAGATAATAAAACATTTGTTGTTAAATTAAATCAAGAAGAAGTTAAATATATTTGTTTTAAATCGTGCTAATTAAAATTAAGTTTACGTACAAGTAATTACGGTTATATTGTATGTAAGGAGATGGTTATAAATGGATAAAGCTCAAGTAACAACAGCAATCGCAAATGTATTAGATACATCTAAAGTGGGTGTATTATCAACAGCATATAATAATAAACCGAATAGTAGATATATGGTCTTTTATAATGATGATTTAACACTTTATACTAAGACAAATATTAACTCTACTAAAGTAAAAGAAATTAAAGAGAATCCTGCCGCATACGTTATGTTAGGGTATAACGAAACGACAAATCATAGTTTTGTTGAAATGGAAGCAACGATTGAGGTTGTAACAGATCAAAAAGTTATTAATTGGTTATGGGAAACTCAAGATAAATCATTCTTTGATTCAGAAAACGATCCAGAATTATGTGTCTTAAAGGTTGTGCCAAAACAAGTTAAATTAATGAATGACAAAAACTTAGATACGCCAGTTACGATTGAGTTATAATAAATAAAATATAAAACATACTAAGTTCACATATGTGGTGAATTTAGTATGTCTTTTTTAGTGATGCATGAATTTGTAATCTAATTTAAATATTGCACTAAATAAAATACTTAAAAGACATCGTATGATCTCTCTATTTATTAGCTGAGTTATCAATTTAAGTGCAACAGTTAGTGACATAAGACTTTATAAAGTGAATTCCATTATAATCACTTTCATGGTAGATGATAAATAGTTTCTAAAGTATAAACTAATTCTTCTTTGTTGGGGCCCCGCATTAGAGCTCCTAACAATCATGGATTATAAGATTCTATGGTTTACATGTGCTCGTTTCCTCGCTCCTCAACTTGCATTGCTGGGCGAATTTCTTGACGAAATTCTCTTTGTTGGGGCCCCGGCATAAGAGCTCCTAACGATCAAGATTGTAAGTTCTGTGGTTTACATGTGCTCGTTTCCTCGCTCCCCAACTCGCATTGCTGGACGAATTTCTCGATGAAATTCTCTTTGTTGGGGCCCCGGCATAAGAGCTCCTTACAATCACAGATTGTAAGATTCTATGGTTTACATGTGCTCGTTTCTTTCCGCATGCATAAGAGCTCCTAACAATCATGGATTGTAAGATTCTATGGTTTACATGCGTCTTTTCTTTCCGCATGCATTAGAGCTCCTAACAATCATAGATTGTAAGGAGCTCTAATAATGTCAGATATTGTTTTTTAAATTGATTCTAAGTATTCTTGGCCTTTTTTCTTATCATATACATTTTCCCATCTTGCAATAACTACTGTTGATAATGCGTTACCGATAACGTTAACACATGTACGTACCATATCTAAGATACGGTCGACACCGATAATTAAAGCAAGTCCTTGAGCTGGCAAGCCCATTGCACCTAATGTAGTTAATAATACTACAATGGATGTACCTGGTACTGCTGCCATACCTTTTGATGTAATCATTAACGTTAACATCAAGACAATTTGTTCTGATAATGTTAAATGCATACCATACATTTGTGCAACGAATAATGCTGCAATTGATTGGTATAAAGCTGATCCATCAAGGTTAAATGTATAACCAATTGGAATTACAAATGATGTAATATCTTTTGGAGATCCAAAGTGTTCCATTTTTTTCATCATAATTGGTAGTACAGCTTCTGAACTTGATGTAGAGAAAGCCAATAAGATTTCACTTTTAAGAATCCTAATAATATTCATAATATTAATCCCGCACAACCATGCTACAAAACCTAATACTACAAATACGAAAAAGAACATTGCAAAAACGACTACTAATACTAATTTTAATAATGGAAGTAATGCTGATGCACCAAATGTAATAATTGTTGTACAAATAAATGCAAATACACCTAATGGTGCTAATTTTAAAATCTTGTTAATCATCCAGAACACAGCTTCTAAAGTTCCACTCAAGAATTCTTTCACTGGTTCTCCTTTTTTACCTACTGCAGCTAATCCTAATCCAAAGAATACTGCGAAGAAGATAATTGGTAATAATTCACCTTTATTTAAAGCTTCAAAAAAGTTTGTTGGTATAATATTTACAATAGTATCAATGAAATGATTACCATATGTAGTTTGCTCTGCTGCATGTGCAGAACTTTGATATTTAGAAATATCACCTTTAGGTAACTTAGATGGATCTAATCCTGAACCTGGATGAAACAGGTTTCCGAAAATAATCCCTAAACCTATTGCGATTGTTGTTATAACTTCAAAGTAAAGAATTGTTTTCCATCCATAGCGTCCTACAGTTTTCGATTCCCCAACATTCGAAATAGAAAGCGCTAATGAGCAAAATACAACCGGAATAACGATCATTTTAATTAAGTTTAAAAATACATCACCAAACGGTTTAATATAATTTGCTACGTTTTCTTGTCCATATAATAAAAGTCCTACGACAACACCTAGCACTAATGCGATAACTACTTGCATAGGCAGGCTAATTTTTCTCTTGAATAGAGCCATAGTACAAACTCCCCTTCATCTGACATCACTCAATTATATCAGATAATTTTAAATTATCTATAAAAAATTTAAAAGTCTTTATCTTTATAGATGTAATATTCACCAAATTTCTAGAAAATACGTGAATAGTACAAACAATAATACAAATAACCTAATTATTGTTCGTACTATTTTAATAAACCATTACTTATTAGGTTTATATGTTTGACTAAAGTATTTATGTTTAGCATGTTTCAGACTTTTCTTAGTTTCTGAATCAAAGCCTTCTACAAAAATACCTTTATACGTACTAATAGGTTGTACAATATATGTCACACCTGGGTCATCCTTAAAAGTAATTTCCTTATAATAAATACCTTTTTTAGCACTATATAAAGTATCTTGTGTTTTAACTTTATCTTTCAGGTTCTTTTCTTCTAAATAACTATCTATCATAGCGATATTTTTATGGCCTTGATATGTTTTTAAACAAAAGAAAAATGCAACTGCAACTATTAAAGAAATGACTAAAATAATCACAACTCTTGTTATTATTTGTTTTCTACTCATTTTGAGACTCCTTTTAACTTATCCATTCAGTATGAACCAATCATTTTATTTTATAAAGAGAATTTACTGGATTGTAACATTTTTTTATTTCTATAATATGGTAGAAACTTAACAGTTATCAATAAATAATATTAAATCCATGAATAACTTTCATTTTACTACCAAACGGATTTTTACACCACTTTCAACTATTTTTGTTGCTATGACTGAGTTTATTTATGTTTTCCAAAACATTAATTCCTTTAACACTGATTATTTTACTATGTTTTCGTTCAAAAGTATTATTTAATATTAAAATTTAATTAAAGACAATTCGATAATCGCGATAAAATCAGTACTTGACAACCATTAGACTTCATAATATTGTTTATTCTAACAAGGAGTGATTGAATGTATGTAGAGAACAGTTATCTTAGTAAGCAAATATGTTTTTTATTTTATGTTTCTTCTAAAGAAATTATCAAAAAATATACAACATATTTGAAAGAGTATGATCTAACTTACACTGGTTATATTGTTTTAATGGCGATTGAAAATGATGAGAAACTTAACATCAAAAAATTAGGTGAGCGTGTATTCTTAGATTCGGGAACATTAACACCACTACTTAAAAAGTTAGAAAAGAAAGATTATGTTATTCGTACACGTGAAGAAAAAGATGAAAGAAATCTTCAAATTTCACTAACTAAACAAGGACAAGAAATTAAAAAACCTTTAGCAGATATTTCATTGAAAGTATATGATGAATTTAATATAACAAGCGATGAAGCATCTGAACTTGTTCATAGTTTACGTAATTTTGTATCTAAAAATTTCGACAATCCATCTAAATAATAATATATGAGAGATTCTTGGTAAAAGTAACAAATTTAAGATGTGTTTTATTTCTTTTATTTTATTACTTGTTATAAATGACGAAACCTTTTACCAGGTTCTCTTTTTTTTGTCAATTTTGTCATGGTAGATTATTCATCACAAGCTTCGCAAAATTGTCATTCTTAATCCCTTTATTATTTCATGTAATATTTTTAATTTAAAGGTGTTTTAAGCCACGATTCAAATTCAAGATGAAAATTATCTCGACAAATAAAACAAAGCCCTTATATAGTGTTATATGGACTATAAAAGGGCTTTGTTAAGTTATTATTAACTAATTATTAATTTTTCAAACTAATTTAACTGACAGTTTTTATTTTCTTCTATATCACAGTGCTAATAACACGATAGTTTTATTAGTTAATATCTTATTTTACTTTTAAACTACCATACTCTTTTTTATATAAGTGACCCATTGTTATTAAAGCTAGTACACCGAAAACAGCCAGTAAAATAAACGCTGGATGACTTGAACCAGTTAAGCTAGCAATATAAGTGATGACTAATGGTGGGAAGAAACCACCTAAACCACCCATCATTGAAACAATACCGTTTGCTGAACCTGCTTCGTTTGAGAAATATGATGGTACTAATTTGAAGATTAATCCATTACCAATACCAGCACAGATACTAATTGTTAAACATCCTACTGTAAACAATGCGATATGATCTGAAATACCTAAGATAACTGCACCAATAATCATTATAACGAAATCAATCATCAATACTTTAACCGCATTAAATTTATCTCCTAAAACGCCGCCTAAAGGTCTTAAGAATGTCGCTAATGCGATAAAGATACCTGAGCGAATACCCGCATCGACTTTATCAATACCAAAATGATTTACTAAATAGTTAGGTAAGAATAAACCAAACGCTACAAAAGCACCAAAAGTAATGAAATACCATAAACTTAAATAATATAATTTATAGTTTTTAGATAATGACTTCATTTGTGCCATCAACGGAACTTTAACTTTACGTTCTTTCGCATCACCAAAGATAAACATAATCAATGCAAACAAAGCAATGATAATTAAATAAGTTCTCACCGTTGTTTGCCAACCTATAATACCGGCAATCGGAGGCGCTAAAAATGATGATACTGCTGTACCAATATTACCCATTCCATAGATTCCGTTAGCCAATCCAACTTTTTCTTTAGGGAAATATTTAGGTACAGATGTTACACCAACTGAGAAGATAGCTCCTCCTACACCTAGGAATAAACCTGACAACATCAGCATACCTGGTGTTTGTGCTGTACTTAAGAAGAATATAGGGAATAATAAAACGATAAAACTACAAAAGAATACCCATTTGGCACCTACAATATTTGTTAAATAACCAAATGGTACACGTAAAATAGATCCTAAAATAACTGGTATAGCTAAAATAATTGAAATTTGCCCTGCAGATACTTTTACATCTTGTGAAATATAGGGCATTAAAGGAGCGATAATGCTCCAAGCCATAAAGCCGACTACTAAGCTTAATGTTTGTAAAGTAAGCTGGAAACCACCTTTTGTCTTATACATACGTTTCACCTTCACTAAATTGTTATTTTAATAGATATCAATACTTTGCCTACTATATATTAAGAGGTCATTGTCATTTACACGAAAACATTTGAGGGTATAACTATAGACAAAGTATTGACTACACCTATATTCTATATTGATTGTGAAAATGTGAACATAAGGATATTCCCTTATTTATTAGATAATTTCCCCTATAACAATCTTAAAGATGTAAACGTTTCACAAAAAGCGTTGATATTACCGCATTTTACTGATATCACTCTAATTATGACATAATTGTGACTATCTAAAAATTGACGTGATTTTTACTATTGAAAGTAACGCTACGTTATCCTATATCTTTTACAATATAGGAGGGATTACTAATGTATCAACTTAATATTTATAGAACTGACCAAATATATAAACATTTATTATCATTACCGATTAAAGAACGTAACAACTATTTTATTAACAACTTAATCAATCCATTTAAAGGTAAATTCAGTGCACAACATATTCCATTAAAAGCACAAAGTAATAACTTTGTTGATGCATTATTTATGTTAAATCAAATTCAAATATCTCCAGAAAATCTTAGTAACGGTGATTTACAACACATTAAGCACTTAAATGACGATTTCTGGTTAAAGTGTGATAAGTATTTTAAACATGCCTTAAAAACTTTTGAAGAAAAATATATATTTTCTAAAATTAAGCATTATCATTTTACTGTGTTACTTGGAGATAAAACTAAACCATCTATGTATTTGAATAACAACTATTTAGGTGATGGTGGTATTCCTGGTTATATTATTATATATCTCATCCCGAACATTTATACCTTGTCTAAGTTGAAGGGAGTTATTGCTCATGAAGTTAATCACAATGTCAGATATCAATATATAAATTGGGATGGAGGTAGTTTAAAAGAATTAGTGGTCGCAGAAGGTCTAGCAGAAAACTTCGTTGAGCATTTGTATGGTAGAGATGCTTTAGGACCTTGGGTTACTGCTATCAACTGGCAAGATAATGAACAAAGAATTAAAAATACTATCAATGCTCATTTAGATATTACTGATTTATTTAGTGCTATGCCTTATTTGTATGGTGATGACATCACAACTGCTCAAGGTGGAAAAGCAGTTGGACTTCCTCATGCAGCAGGTTATACGTATGGTTATTATTTGATCAAATATTTTCTATCTAAAACTGATATATCTATAGAAGAAGCAACTATATTACCAGCAGAAACGATATTAAATGAGGTGACTGAGTTTTGGAATATAACTACACATTAACAGATATAATTAAAATTACTGGCGTAACTAAAAGGACATTACATTATTATGATGAAATCGGCTTATTAACACCTGTAAAAAACAACAAAAATTATAGAATCTATACCTAAGATTATTTAATGACACTGCAAAAGATATTAATATTCAAATCTTTAGACTTTACAATAAAACAAATCAAACAATTATTAACCTATGATGAAAAAGACTTAACAACACTTATTGCTAAACAGCGTGATGTATTAGATAACAAAATAGCTCACTTACAGTCAATACAATGTTCTATAGATCAATTAATTAAAGGTGTTCCCATCAGTGAATTAAATATATTGAATAAATCAATGGTCAAGCAATATCAAACAGAAGCAGAATTAAAATACGGACATACTACTTCTTATCAATCTTTTAAACAACAACATAGTAATGACGTATTTAACACTAACCAAATACAAGCAATGGATGCTGTCTTTGACCTTTTCAATAATCTTTCACTTAATAAATGTAGCTTAAAAGAAGCTCAAACAACCGTATTACAATGGAAAAATTTACTACAACAGTATGCTGACTTTGATGACACCACATTATGTTGTATCGCTCAGACTTACCAAACTGATGAGCGGTTTAATAATTATTTTAAACGCTATGATAATCCTAAGTTAACAGACTACATCGTTAATGCAGTTAACTATCATTTAAATGTTTAACTATATATTAGAGACTGAGACTGAGCCTGGAACAAAAAGTTTTTTATACTGAAAATTAAGCGTTTGGCAGTAACTGACTAGATTTTAAAACGTTGGGATATCAACATTTTAAAACCTAGTCAGTCTTGCCGGGGTGGGAGGGACCCGTCATCAAAAATCCATGTGTGGATTTTACATTAATGTGCAAGACGGGCATCTACGAAATAAATTTTATAGAAAATTCATTTCTATCCGACTCACTTCTCTCGATTTACCTTACTCGCTTTGCTCCTAATGCATAAGAGAGCCTGGGACATAAATCCCAAAAATAATAGCACAAAGATGATTTTATTTTTAAATCGTCTTTGTGCTATTTTATGTTCAATACTCCGTATTGTAGTTTCGCGTTCCTAGGGTGCTGTCTCAGCCTGTAGTCTTCGACTAGCACTGCTCCCTCAGGAGTTTTCACTACAATACTTCGTTTTTATGTAATTTTACATGTAAATACTTCAAAAAAATAAGACACTTTCGTATAATTTAATAAATACCAATAAACTAAATTAACGAGGTGTCTTATGTATAAAGATTATAACATGACTCAACTTACACTACCAATGGAAACTTCAGTAAAAATTCCTCAAAATGATATTTCAAGATACGTTAATGACATTGTTGAAAGTATACCAGATAAAGAATTCGATGAATTCAAACATTACCGTGGTGCGACTTCTTACCATCCAAGAATGATGTTGAAAATTATTCTATATGCCTATACACAATCTGTATATTCTGGAAGAAAAATTGAAAGACTGCTCAATGATAGTCTTCGTATGATGTGGTTATCTCAAAACCAATCACCTTCGTATAAGACAATTAATCGTTTCAGAGTTAATCCTAAAACGGATGCTTTAATCGAATCTTTATTTATCCAATTTCATAGTCAGTGTCTAAAACAAAACCTTATTGATGATCAAGCTATTTTTATCGATGGAACCAAAGTAGAAGCTGATGCCAATCGATATACATTCGTATGGAAGAAAAGTATTTTAAACTATGAATCAGATATGAACGAAAATTCAAAAATAATCTATCAAGAATTGGTAAAAGACAAAATTATACCAGAGATTATAGAAGATAAAGATACTGATTTATCAAAAGAAGATGTTGATTTAATCGGTAGCCATTTGGATAAAGAAATCGAAGATTTAAATCAACAAATTGACAATGAAACACAACCAGAACTAAGAAAGCAAATTCGTAAAAAAAGAACAGAAATTAAAAAAGTTAAAAAGAAATTTGATGATTATTCTGAAC